>CAIOGW010000040.1 GCA_903857985.1 uncultured Microbacteriaceae bacterium | reverse complement strand
TGGTCTGGCCGCCGACGAAGGGGGTGAGGCTGGCGTCTTCATGGGTCTGCCGGTTGATGAACCATGCTGCCCCGATGTCATCGCGATCTGGTGCCGGCCAGCCGGCGTACATGCTGCCCATCCGCTCCTGCAAATGAGCCCAGTCGTGTGTGTGAGCGGTGGTGAGGTCGAAATCGGTGTCGTAGCCACCCGTGTCGTAGTTGAGGACCCGAATACCAGCCGTGGCCGCCGCTGCGGCAACTGCCCTGTCGTGCGTGAACCGCCCGTTGTAGACGACGACGGCACCAAGATCATGCTCGCGGATGAGGGCAAGCGACTGGTCGTATGCCCACGCGTAGGAGCGCATAGCTCGCTTGATCCAGCGCCGCGGCCAGACATGATCCTCCCGAATGGGGGTCGTGAAGTTGGGGTGCACCTGAAGGATCGATCGACCCATGTCGGTGCCTTGGTAGGTAAGCTCACGAATCCCTGAACGTGTGAGTGGATGCGGGAGGGGCGGCAGTTGGGTTGCTCGCCACTGTCGAATCGGTGGTTTCGCGAACATCTCTTTACTGAGGCCGGCGGCCCGGAGTCCGTCGGCCGCTCGCTGGTCCTTCGTGCGAGAGCCGAGCAACCGAGCCACCCTCGTGCTGCTCGTCCAGCCCACATCGGGCAGCGGAGTCTCGTCGGCCCAGAACCCGACGGCCACCTGAGAACCGAGATCGCGTGCAGCGAGCGCTGTGTCGACCATGGCCCCCATTGCGAAGGTCCACTGATTGAACGAGATGAGTCCGATGCTCCGAAGTTCAGCCGGCGTGAGAGAGTCGCTGAGGAACGTGCGCACGGAGGCGTGCTCGGCGCGCACCTTGTTCATGAGTTCGACGTCCACGCGCCAAACCTACCCGCTGCCTTCGCAGCAAGATGAAGCGTTCGACGCGTGGAGTCTTGGAATGCGAGTCAGGATGGAGGAAGAACGGAGTCGGCGGGGCTCGATTGGGCTACCCGAAGTATCGGCGCGAGCTTGGAGGCCAGAACCATCGAGCCCTCCGTTGTGAGGTGGCCGTAGTCCCATGCGGTAATGGTTGTGGCGTCATCACCGGTACGGATGAGGCATCCGTCAACGTTGCACAGGGCGTCAATGGCATCGAAGTAGGTGGCGCCGGCCCGCTCCACGGCCTTGGAGAGAAGAGCGCTGACCTCAGCGGGTTCAGCGCGCAGGCCCTGTGATGTGTAGCGGGGCAATTTATCCATGTCTTGGCCCTCAAGGATCGTCCAGACCCGGGGCAAGGAGGGTGACCACTGTGGATAAGGACCGACGACGACGACGTTAGCGTCGGAAATCGATGTGATTCCGTCGATCAAGGCTTCTAGCCCTGGTGCATCGTCACCGGACCACACTCCTGAGAGAACGATCGTGTCGAATGCACCCCGCTTGATCGCGTTGATCGCGTTGATTGCGATGTCATTCATGTCGCGGCAGTTGCCGGCCGGTGAGCGATCGGGAAGGGCAGGTTTGCAGCCGGCAACCGTGAGTTGAGAAAGGCTGGATTGAGTGCCCGCCACGGCCTTGAGGCCCGGGTACAGCGCGGCAGCGAAGGAGTCCCCCCAGAGGAGCATGTTTCGCTGGCCGGGGACCGAATCGACGCATTGTGTGAGGAGGGCGGTTGGAAAGCCGCGATCGGGCTCGAGAAAGCATGAGTCCATTCGATAGGCCGTCGGATACTGGTAGGTGAACCGGTTCAGGTGCTGAGCGGTAACCCATCCCCGATCCGGGAAGCCGGCGGATGTGATCACCACCACGCCGAGGACTGCGACGGCACCGACGGCGGCGACAATCGCCAGAACGAGTCGGCCGGACACGCGCAGTTGCTGGATCGGCATTTCAATGAAGCGCCAGGTCAAATAGGCAAGGGCCACCGACGCACCAACAAGAAGTACGCCGCTCGCCGCGCCCAGCATGACTCCTGTGGTCACCGCGAGTGCCATCAGCGGCCAGTGCCAGAGGTAGAGCGGGTAGCTGATCTTGCCAAGCCACAGCAACGGTTGATTACCGACGCGTCGTTCGGCAAACGCTCGGCCCTCTCCCATAGCGATGACAAGGGCCGTCAGCAGGACCGTGCCCAGGGCGTACAGCGCTGGATTCGAGTCGCTGTGGGCGATAACCAAACTCACGGCAAGGGCCGCGACGGCAAGCGCGTAGGGCCAGGTCTGACGAGGCAAGGGGCCAGCATTGGGCCTGCGACGAGAGCGGGCCAAGAGGCCAATAGCCACCAATCCGCCGATGCTCAGTTCCCACGCACGAAACCAGGGAAGGTAGAACACGGCAGAGAGCGCTTCCTCCAGGTTGTCAGACGCTCGGACGGTCAGCAATGCGGCGGTCCAAGATGCGACGGTGAGAAGGACGAGAGCTATCGCCGCTGGACCGAGGCGATTTCGGACGGCGAGGAAGAGCGCAGCGACCAGGAGCGGCCAGACAAGGTAGAACTGCTCCTCCACTCCCAAGGACCAAAGATTCAGCAGCGGGTTGGACGTGAGTTCCGCCGTGAAATAGGACGTATCTCGCCACGCAAACACGTTGCCGAGCATGGCCGCCGACCACGCTACGCTCTGGCCCAGACGCATGAATTGGGCGGGCCACATGACGAACCATCCGACGATGAGGGTGGCAAAGAGCGTGACGCCGAGGGCAGGAAACAAACGCCTGACCCGGTGTCCCCAGAAGTTCGCGAGTGCTCGGATGGTCGTCGGCTGGCGTCTCACGAGGATATTTGTGATGACGTAGCCCGAGATCACGAAGAAGACGTCTACGCCCACGAAGCCCCCGGGGACGAGGTCAGGAAAGAAATGGAACCCAACCACGGCCATCACCGCGATGCCTCGGAGGGCGTCGATGTCGCGGCGACGGGGGATCTTCAGGGCGTCGAGTTCGAGCACCTGCTCTTGCTCAGACCCGGCCGAAGCCGAAAGATTCGCCGTCTCAGGCCTTGTCGCGATGCGATCCACCTCCATCTTCTGAGCTGATGCGTGTGATCCATGCGCAACGCGGGACCGACTCATCTAGTCGAGTGCGTCGTCAGGATACCTTTTGGTATGCATCTTCGAGCCTCGAGTAGTCGGGTGGTCCGCCGCGCCCTGCCCCAGCGCATGTATTCGAGGGGAGTGCTGGCGAAGGAAATTCACGCGGGCTGGAGCGTGCTCGATGTTGGGTGCGGCACAGGCGACAAGGTGCTTGCCGCCCCGCTGCTTGCGGGAGTGCAGTTGCATGGGGTCGACGGTCACGCGCCCTCCCTGGCCGAGGCCAAGGCGGCCGGATACGCGTCGGTGGCCTGCGCGGACCTCATGGAGTTCCTGAGGGACTGTCCGACGGGGTCGTTCGACTGCGTCATTTCGCTCGACGTCGTCGAGCATTTCACGCGTCAGGGCGGGGCAGAACTCATCGAAGAAATGTGTCGGGTTGCTGTGCATCGCGTCATCCTGCTCACCCCAACCGGCTTCGTACCGCAAGCCCCCGCCCCAGATAACCCTCATCAGGAGCACTTGAGCGGCTGGTGGCCGCGGGATCTCGCAGAGCACGGTTTCCAGCGCTTCTACGGGATCAATGGCTGGAAGAGGTTGCGCGGAGAATACGCAAATCCAACGGTACGCCCGCGGGCATTGGGCCTTGTACTTGCCGAGATGAGCCAACCGCTGACGACCCATGCGCCAAACTTGGCGTATCAGTTCATCGCTGTCCGCGATCTTGAGGCCTCGAGAGGAGAGAAGTCGTGAGCGACATACGATCCCTTGTTCGCAGGGTTCCACTGAGCGGCGTTATCTATGAGGCGGGCGACCGGGCTGTGCGTCGGCGTCAGAGTCGAAAACTCCTCAAGCAACTGCGATTGACCTCGGAGCCCCTGCGGGTTGACATCGGCGCAGGGGACCGACGGGGTACCAATGGTTGGTTGACCATTGACATGGTGCACGGATGCGACCTCTACTGGGACCTCCGTGACGGCATGCCCTTCGACGACGGCTCGGTCGAAGCGGTCTACTCCTCGCACCTCTTCGAGCACCTCGACTTTGTTTCCGGTCAAGCGCTGATGGGTGAGGCGCTCAGAGTGCTTGCCCCGGGAGGGAGCTTTTCTATCTGCGTCCCGAATGCTCGGATGTACATCGCTTCCTACGTTGAGAACAAGGCCCTGCCGTCGGAATACTACGGATGGCGACCGGCGTTCAACGGGACCACCGCGATTGATGCGGTGAACTACGTCGCGTACATGGACGGGCACCACAAGTACATGTTCGATGAGGAGAATCTGGTCAGGAGGCTCACTCTCGCGGGATTCAGCGACGCGCAATTGCGTGCATTCGATCCGAGCACAGACTTCGCGGAGCGGGACTTCGAGTCGATATACGCGATCGGCTACAAGTCCGGAACTCACTGAGACTAGGGGGATGCGGAGCCGCGCACTGCCCAGTGCTCCGAAGCGCCCGGATCTCGCTTTACGACTCGCAATCCGGTTGACCACGCTAGACGCACCGTCAGGTTGGCGAGTTTCGGAATGGCGCGAGGGTGGTGCAGGGCGTACCTCACCAGCCACCAGATGAGGTGGAGGTCCTCCTGGCGTGCAGTCTTCGCGTAATTGGCTCTATCAGAGTTGGGACGTCCGTAGATGATCGCGACCGG
>CAIOGW010000039.1 GCA_903857985.1 uncultured Microbacteriaceae bacterium | reverse complement strand
CTCTCAACGGTGGCGACGATTCTCTCGCTAGTTTAGGTAGCAATGGATGATGAACTCGCACTCGCTTCCGCGCTCGACCTCGCGGACCTGACAACCTTCATGTCACGGGCGGCAACTCTGGGTTGTGAACACGTGCGGTTGAGCGCCCACGGCAACGCGCTTGTGGTCTCGGTTGCTGTTCTCACGCGGGCGTCACTGCTCGACACCAGCCCCATCGTGTTGGGCGTGCGCATCTTTGAGTTGGCAGTGCCATCCAGCCTCGACCGGGTGATTCTGGTTCGCGCCCTGGCTGATCGCCTTGCGCACGCTGAATTGACTCTTCCCATGCCGCCCGCTGTTCCCGGAGTGAGCTGGTCTGGTGTGGCACCGCCGTCCGGGGGATGGGTGCCTGCCGGCACGATTTCCGAAAGCGAACTCGAATCCATCGCCCGCGAGGGCATTGCCGAGGTGGCCAGCGTCTCGGGCAAGGGCACCCTGATCGTGGCGCGCGTTCGCACGGAGGTGTGGTCGCGAACGCGCCTCCTATCCGACATCGAGGTGCCGGCAGGCGTGGCGTTTGCCGCCTACGGTCTGGGATTCCTTGCTGCGGAAGCGGGGTCGACTCCCGAATCAGCTGGCGCCAGCGTGAGTCGCGCCGCAAACTGGACGCGCTTCAGCACGCCCCGCGGGCACGTCGTTTTGCGATAGGGAATGCGCGACTAGTCGGGCTGATTGGTCATGGCGTGCGCAGCGCGATCCACGTAATCGAGTATGGCTTCTTCGTGCAGGGGAGCGAGGTCGAGCGACGCGATGGCAGCGGTCATGTGCACGAGCCAGCGCTCGCGAGCTTCGGCGTTGATGTGAAACGGCATGTGTCGCATTCGCAGGCGCGGGTGCCCCCGGGTATCCGAATACTCGGTGGGACCACCCCAGTACTGCTCGAGAAAGAGCTGAAGCCTGAGCCGGGCGGGCTCGAGATCCTCCTCGGGGTACATGGGCCTGAGCAACGGGTCGTCGGCTACGCCGCGGTAAAACGCGTGCGTGAGTTTTTCGAAGGTGGCGTGTCCGCCCACCTCGCTAAAAAACGATGATTCGCTCACAGCGCGCGGGAGCGATCGGGTTTCGGTTTCTTGGGGGATGTGCGAGCCGGGGCGGCACGTCGGGGAGCGCCCTTGGTTGCTTCGTACGAGAAGTTACCCACCCGCAGAATTTCGCCGTTGCGCACGAACCACATCACGCCGTTGTCGTCGCGCAGGGTGGTGATGCGCACGCCCACCGCTTCAACCGTGCCCGTGGCTAACCCGAGGTCGACCTTGTCGCCCACGCCCAACTGGTCTTCCAACACCATGAGAAATCCGCTGAGCACATCCTTGATAATGCTCTGTGCGCCGAACGCCAGCGCAGCACCCACGATTCCCGCGGAGGCGAGTACCGCGGCCACGGGTAAGCCGAGCGTCTGCAGAATGATAATCAGCGCAACGACCGCAACCGTCCACGTCACCAGATTGTCGAGGACAGTGCCCATGGTGCGCGTGCGTTGCACGATGCGCGGATTGGTGGGGTTGCTCTGCGCCACGATCACGGGATCCGACGAGGTGGCTTTCTTGCGCGCATCCGTCACGATGCGACGCACGACCAGGCGGTTGATGGCCACGAGGGCAAAGCGAACACCTACGGCCACGGCAGCAATAATCACCGAAGAGATGAGTGGTGCGAAGGGCTCAAGCGCAGGCCACAGCTTCGCCAACAGGTCGTTCATGATCTAGTCTTCCGCGGCATCTCGGGCCTGGGCGGCCAACGCCCGATCCACACCCGCAAGGTTTTCCACCACAAGGCGGCGCAATGCTGGTTCGTCCGGGTTGGCGGCTAGCCAGGCCTGCGATGCCGCTTGCAGTTCTTTGTTGGCGAGGGCAGCCGGGTAGAAGTCCACCACCAGCGTTTCGGCGATCTGGAACGACCGGTCCTTCCAGATGCGCATCAGCGACTCGAAGTACTGAGGAACAAAGTGTGCCAGCAGCGCGGTGTCGGCGGCACGCAGGAACCCGAGACCTGTGTTGCGAATAATCAGGTTTGAGGCCGAGTCGTCAACGAAAACCGAATCCCAGGCGCGCTGCTTGCCAGCCAGGGTCGGCACCGCGGCACGAGCGTGAGAGGCCGACTGCTGGCCGGTGGCCGTGTTGTCTTCCGCCAGGTAAGCATCCACGTCATCCTCGTTGCAGCGCCCACCGGCAACTAGGGCAATGAGAAGGTCCCAGCCGAGGTCGGTGTCGATGTCGAGGCCGTCCAGCGTGATGTGGCCTCCGCGCAGAGCGGCAACAGTATTGAGCTGGTCTTCGGTTCGGGACAGAGCAGAGAACGCCTTGACAAATTGGAACTGGTTGTCGCTCCCGGCCTCGGCCGACTGAGCCAAAGACCACATGAGGTCGCCCGCCTCGCGAATGCGCTCGGTGCGGGTGGTGGGCGAGGTGTACGCCGTGAGCGCCGTGACAAACTGCGCGAGCGTGGTGCGCACCGTGGTGGACTCGGTTTCGGCCGCAATGTTTCCCGCAACGAGGTCGAGGAACGCGCGGGCTGGCAGTTCGGCGTCACGCGTGGCATCCCAGATGGCGCCCCACACGAGTGAGCGAGCCAGCGGATCGGCGATGCGCGCCAGGTTGGCGATCGCAAAGGCGATTGAGTCGGCATCGAGGCGAATCTTTGCATAGGCCAGGTCATCGTCATTGAGCAGAATGAGCCCCGGGCGCTTGAGGCCCACGAGCTCGGGCACCTCGGTGCGAATGCCGTCCACGTCGAGCTCAACGCGATGAGTGCGCTTTACGGAGTTGCCGTCTAGGTCGTAGAAGCCAATGGCCATGCGGTGCGGGCGAATGGTGGGCCACTCGGTCGGCGCCGTCTGTTCGATGGCGAACGACTCGATGGTGCCGTCGGCAGCACAGGTGACGTGTGTGCGCAGCGTATTGACCCCGGCCGTCTCCAGCCACACTTGTGACCACTCGCTCAGATCGCGACCGCTGGTGGCTTCGAGCTCCACCATGAGGTCGCGCAGTTCGGTGTTGCCCCAGGCGTGCTTCTTAAAGTAGTTGGAAACGCCGGCCAAGAACTGGTCTTGCCCCACCCACGCGCCGAGCTGCTTGAGCACCGAGCCGCCCTTGGCGTAGGTGATGCCATCAAAGTTCACCTGAACGTCGTCGAGGTCGCGGATGTCGGCCACGATGGGGTGCGTCGACGGCAACTGGTCTTGGCGATACGCCCAACTCTTCTCCATGGCCGCGAACGTGGTCCATGCTTCGTGCCACTCGGTGGCTTCGGCGGTGGCGAGCGTGGAGGCATACTCGGCAAACGACTCGTTGAGCCAGAGGTCGTTCCACCAGCGCATGGTGACGAGGTCACCAAACCACATGTGTGCCAGCTCGTGAAGGATTGTGACGACGCGACGCTCGCGCATCGCGTTGGTGACTTTGCTGCGGAAAACATATGCCTCGGTGAACGTGACACAACCGGCGTTTTCCATGGCGCCCGCGTTGAACTCGGGAACAAAGAGCTGGTCGTACTTCTCGAACGGATACGGCACGCCGAACTTGTCTTCGAAGAACTCAAAGCCCTGGCGAGTTTTCTCAAAGATGTAGTCGGCGTCAAGGTACTCGGCGAGGGATGCGCGGCAGTAAACACCGAGCGGAATAACGCGACCGCTCGAGCTGGTGAGTTCGCTGCGTTCAACAACGTAGGGGCCTGCCACGAGAGCGGTGATGTACGACGAGATGCGCGGCGTGGGAGCGAACGTCCACGTGGCCGCCCCCTCGGATCCGGATGTGGGAGTGGGCGTGCTCATGTTGCTCACCACATGCCAGGCAGCGGGCGCGGTCACCGTGAACTGGAAGGTGGCTTTGAGGTCGGGCTGCTCAAACACGGCAAAAACTCGCCGCGAGTCGGGCACTTCGAACTGCGTATACAGGTAGACCTCGTTGTCGACGGGGTCGACAAAACGATGCAAGCCCTCGCCCGTGTTCGTGTAGGCGAAGTCGGCATCCACCTCGAGCACGTTTGTTTCAGCCAAGCCGCTCAGTGTAATCCGCACGCCGTCGGCCGCGGTCAACGGCAGGTCGACGCCGTTGAGTGTGATGCGGTGAACTGTGCTCGTGATGGCATCGATGAATGTCTCGGATCCGTCGCGTGCCGAAAACGAAACCGTCGTTCGCGAGCGGAACGTGTCTGGCCCCTGTGTGACATCGAGATCAACGGCGTAACTCTCCACAGAAATGTGGCTCGCGCGCTCCTGCGCTTCGACGCGGGTCAGGTTCTCTCCGGGCACGTGTTGCTCCTCTTTGTTGGCCAACCATCGCGCCGCTCCGCGGCTGATGCGACACCGTTTGTGAGTTGTATCGAGTCCTGTTCAGCCTACCCACGGCTCGCCTCTAAAGTTGGGGCATGCGCATTCACATCGCCACCGACCACGCCGGCCTCGAGTTCAGTCAGACGCTGCAGGCGCACCTGCGTAAATCCGGTCATGAGGTGATTGATCACGGGCCTCAAGAGTTCGATGCCCTCGACGACTACCCGGCCTTCTGCATCAATGCTGCGCTGGGGGTTGCGCGAGATCAGTCGGCTGGCGTTGAGGCGCTCGGCGTGGTTTTTGGCGGCTCAGGAAACGGCGAGCAAATGGCCGCCAACAAGGTCTCGGGCATCCGGGCGGCTTTGGTCTGGAACATGGCCACGGCCACGCTCGCGCGCGAACACAACAACGCCAACGTCATCTCCATTGGCGCACGCCAACACACGATCGACGAAGCGGTGAGTTTCATCGACGCCTTCATTGCCGAGCCGTTCCCAGGCGATGAGAGGCACGTTCGCCGCATTGCGCAGCTGGCCGAGTATGAAACGACGGGCGATATCGCCGGCAAGGACGTGGACCGCTAGGTCATGCCTGAGGGACATTCGGTTCATCGCATCGCCCGGCAGTTCGCTGCCAACTTTGTGGGTAAGCGTGTGGCGGCGAGTTCGCCACAGGGCAGGTTCGTGGATGGCGCGGCTCGCGTGAGCGGGCATCAGATGGTGGAGGCCTTCGCTGTGGGTAAACAGATGTTCCTAGAATTCGCGACGGGCGACTGGATTCGTGTGCACTTGGGAATCTACGGCGCGTGGGATTTTTCGGGCCAGATTGACATGGACGCCACGATTGCGTCGGCCAACGGACGCATGGGGCAAACGAACATGCGGGGAACCATCTTGGATGCGGCGGGCGAAAACTCACTCTCGTCGATCGGCGCCCCGCGACGCGCCCGCGTTCGCATGGGCGAGCAGACCGCCGAACGCGGGCCCGATCGTCGGTTGAGTAGCGCCGAAGGCAATCGTCGGTTGAGTAGCGCCGAAGGCAATCGCCGGTTGAGTAGCGCCGAAGGCGCGTATCGAAACCCGCCCGACACCTTCCCGCCCGAGCCCGTCGGCGCCGTGCGCCTCCGCCTCTTCACCGATTCGGTCTGCGCAGACCTCCGCGGCCCAACGGCGTGCAACCTGCTCGACGCCACCGAAGTTGCCTCTGTCATCGCAAAACTGGGGCCCGATCCGGCGCGGGAGAAAGGCAAGGCGGTTGAGGCGCGTTTCATCGCCTCGGTGACCGGCAAGCCCACGCCCATCGGACAGCTGCTCATGGATCAGTCCATCGTTGCCGGCATTGGCAACGTGTACCGGGCTGAGATGCTCTTTCGCGCGGGCATCGATCCTTACCGCCCCGGCAGACTCGTTACCACGGACGAGGCCGGCGCCCTCTGGCGCGACTGGGTAAAGCTCCTTGCCAGAGGAATCGAGACAGGGCAGATGATGACGCGCGACGGCTTGAGGGGCAACGCGTTGCGTGACGCCCTGGCTCATCGCGACGACCGCCACTGGGTCTACAAGCGCGAGGGGCTGCCGTGTCGAAAGTGCGGGACGACAATTCGGCTCGATGTGATGGCGACACGCAAGCTCTACTGGTGTCCGAGCTGCCAGGTCTAACGACAGACTGGGAGTTGTGACCCTGCATCTGACCAACGCCCGCATTCCGGGCGAGCGCGGTCTGTTAGGAAACCTCATCAACATTGCCATCGACGATGGAGTGGTCACGGCCCTCGACTTCATTGGCCAAACCACGTCGATCACGCTTCCCTCGGCCACGCGGGCAGCTCGGGTGGCCGAAGGCGCTGACTCCGTAATTGATCTCGACGGCCGGTGGATCATGCCCGGTCTCTGGGATTCCCACGTGCACATGGGCCAGTGGGCGCAAACGCGACACCGGCTCAACCTCGTCAACGCGACAACCGTTGCCGAGGTGCTGCGTCTGGCGGGCGGGCGCGCCGCATCCGACAACGGCGACATCGTAGGTTTCGGCTGGCGGCCATCCGAGATTTCGGGCGAGCCCACGCGCGCGGGTCTCGATACCGCCACAGGAGACACACCCACGTACCTCTTTTCAGCTGACATGCACAGCGTGTGGGCCAACTCCGCGGGATTTGCTAACCAGGGCATGACGGCCACCGACTCCGGCGTGCTCAGTGAACGTGCCTGTTTTGAGGTGGGTAAGCGGGTCTCTGTGATCGCCGCCGACGTTCTCGATGCCTGGGTAGATGAGGCGGCGCGGGAGGCGGCCACGCGCGGAGTCGTGGGAATCGTCGACATGGAGATGGCCATTAACGCCCGCGATTGGCGCCGGCGCATCGGAAAGGGAACCGACGTGCTGCGCGTCGAGGCGGCCATGTACCCCGAACACCTCGACCAGACCATTGAGGCCGGCATGCGCACGGGAGACACCGTGGCTTCCACCGGGGGCTTGTTGCGCGTGGGTCCGCTGAAGATCATCCTCGACGGATCACTGGGGTCGCAGACCGCACGGTGCTTTGAGGCGTATCCGGGAGCAACGGGTCCAGCCGCGCGCGGCGTGCTCAACCTGTCGCTGCCCGAACTGGCCGCCGTGATGGGTCGCGCCTGGGCCGCCGGTCTCGAACCCGCTGTGCACGCCATCGGCGATGAGGCGGTCGCTCTGGCCCTCGACGGCTTTGATGCCGTGGAGTGCGTGGGGTCGATAGAACACGCTCAGTTGGTTCGCGCCGAAGACATGTCACGCTTCGCCGAACTCGAAGTGACGGCGAGCGTTCAGCCAACGCATTTGCTCGATGACCGCGAGGTGGCCGAGCGCCTCTGGACCGGTCGCACTTCTCAGGCCTTCGCGCTGCGCCAGATGCTCGACGCCGGGGTGAACGTGCGTTTTGGTTCAGACGCTCCGGTGACGGCGCTCGACCCCTGGCTGGCGATTTCGGCCGCGGTCAGGCGCGCAACCGAGGGTGACGCACCCTGGCACCCGGTCGAGAAGCTCTCCGTGGAGGAGGCCCTTCGCGCCTCGACTCGATCTGCCGTTGCCGTGGGGCAACCGGGCGATTTCGCCGTGCTCGATGCCGACCCACTCGATGCCACCCCCGCCGAACTCGCCACCATGCCGGTGTCGGCTACGTTCGTGGGTGGGCGCACCACTCATTCGCTCCTGTAGAAAGGCACCCCATGACGAACCCCGTAGACGTTGAGCTCACACCCACCGGGCGCCCCGCACGCATCGGCCGGCTATTTGAGATACTCACCATTGGCTACGCCGGGGTGATTGTGCTGTCGGAGGCCATCGATGGTCGTTTCGCGCAGTTCGGTGCCGGATACATCACTCTGACCGTCTTGAGCGCGTTGCTCGCTCTCGGGGCCGGGTTGCTCGATCGATTCCGACCCTCGGGTCTCGTGGGGTGGCTCACCGTATTCGCAATGATCATCGGGGTTCTGGTGGCTTCGGCGCCCACGGCGGGAACCAGCGACTGGAGCATCCCGTTGCTTATCGCCACCGCCCCCAATGCCACCGGGGCCGAGGTCATATACATCCCGCTGCTGCAGACATTCGCCAGCATGCCGGCGACGCTCTTTGAGACGCTCGCGGGCGTTGCCTTCTGGGGTTTGGTGCTGGCGTGGATCATGTCGTTGCGCAACTGGCGGCGTGCACCGCGCAAAAAGGGAGAGCCGCTGTTCAAGCGCTAGGCCGAATTTTGCCAAGTGTTGCACCTGGCTGCGTGTTACACTTCACTCATGCCCACTGCACGCCCTCGGCACATGATTACCGAGACCGAAGACATAGCTCAGGCGATTGATGCCGCCGCCCTGATGTGGCCCGACGCCAAAAAGAATCGCGCCGAACTCTTGCGGCGCTTGATTGCGGAGGCCCATACGTCAATAGATGCGCTCGTGAACGACCGCGTTGAAGCGAAGCGCAAGGCCATTCTTGAAGGGGCCGGCAAGTTTTCGGGCATGTGGCCAGCTAACTGGCGAGAAGAACTTCGGGATGACTGGCCCGAATGATTGTGCTCGACGCCGGAGTTCTCATTGCCTACAGCGAAACTCATGACCCGCATCACAAGTCCACCGTTCAATTCCTCGGTGCTCATGCGGATGAACGATTTTCAGTTCCTGTCCTTACGCTTTCCGAGGCCCTCGTTCGGCCTGCTAGTGCAGAAGAGATTGGTAGCGCGCTGAAAAAGATCATGCCGCTGGGGCTCGATGTTGAAGATATGCGAGAACAGGATGCCGTGCCGTTGGCCAGGGTGCGTGCAACCACGGGGCTCAAGATGCCCGATGCGCTTGTGATTCACACGGCCGAGCGGTACGGCGGCTCGGTGGCGACTACTGATGCGCGGCTAGCTGCCGCTGCCGAAAGCCGCGGTCTCGTCGTTCACAAGATTTAGGGCAGCACCCAGATGGCGATGACTGCACGCCTAGGCTGAGCCCATGACCGACACCCTGCCACCGTGCCCCAAGTGCTCGAGCGAATACTCCTACGAGATGGGTGCTCTACTGGCCTGCCCCGAGTGCGCGCACGAGTGGAACCCGTTAGATACCTGGGATGACGAGGGCGGTGCCGGGGCAGCCAACGAGGGTGTGATTAAGGATGCCGTGGGAAACGTGCTCGCCGACGGTGACACCGTGACCGTCATCAAAGACCTCAAGGTCAAGGGATTCCCCACCTCCATCAAGGTCGGCACCAAGGTGCGCAACATCCGACTCGTCGATGGCGTTGCCGACCACGACATCGACTGCAAGGTCGACGGTTTCGGGCAGATGCAGCTCAAGTCGAGCGTGGTGAAGAAGGTTCTTTAGTCGGGGATGTCCTAACGCGCGAGCGCGTGAAAGGCATGCTTTCACGCTAAGCGCTCGCAGGCGCTTGGGCCCAGGGAATCGACGATTCCAACGTCACCCCTCCGGGAATAAGAAAACGACCCACACAAGGTGGGCCGTTTTCTTATTTACGAGGGGATGACGGGAGCGCCGTCGGAATTGTCACGCCAATTCCTCCTCCTCGATTCGCACATCCCCTCCAACGCAGAACGGACCTCACAAGGAGGTCCGTTTTGCGTTGGAGGGGATGACGGGAATCG
>CAIOGW010000038.1 GCA_903857985.1 uncultured Microbacteriaceae bacterium | reverse complement strand
CGGACGACATGAGCAAGACGCTCATGGAGCGCCGCATTCTCGAAGCGGTTGAGGATCACAACATCGAACTCGTTGTGCTCGCGCGTTACATGCAGATACTGTCGCCGGATCTGTGTCGCGCTCTCGAGGGGCGTGCCATCAACATTCACCACTCGTTCCTGCCCGGCTTCAAGGGCGCGAGCCCCTACAAGCAAGCCCACGAGCGCGGCGTAAAACTGATTGGCGCCACGGCCCACTTTGTGACGACTGACCTTGACGAAGGTCCCATCATCGAACAAAACGTCGTTCGGGTCGATCACTCGCGAACGCCGGAAGAGCTGATGTCGATTGGCCAAGACGAGGAAAGCCGCACGCTCACGCAGGCGGTGAAGTGGTTTGCCGAAAAGCGCATCCTCGTCGACGGTGCGCGGACAATTATTTTTACCTAGGTATTCATGGGTGGTTCATAGGAACTGCCAATGGGGCCCACAGCGCGACGCGCCAGTGTTGTCCCCGTGACCATGACAGGAGATCGAGCCATCGACACGGCGCCAGCCCCTCAGAATTCGCGCATTCGCCGGCGCTATCAATGGCGCGTTCGCCGCGCCGACACGCTCGGTGTCATCGTCTATCTTTCCGTGGCGATTTCCCTCGCGCTCTTTCTCGCCGATGGCGGCATCCAGAAATACTTCACCTCGTGGTCGCAAGTACCCATTGGTACAGGCATTGTTGCCGGCCTGGTGGGAGCCGATCTCATGCTGGTCATGCTCTTACTTTCTGCTCGACTGCCCGTGATTGATCGCACGTTTGGCCACGATGTGGCCCTCGCCACGCACCGCAAGCTCGGCAAGCCGGTGTTCTATCTGGTGCTCGCCCACATGGCGCTGCTGCTGGTGGGCTACAGCATCCTCGACGGCGTCAACATTGTTGCCGAGGCCGTGAGCCTCTGGAACGCGGTGCCCGATATGTGGATGGCGTTCGTGGCAACCGCGGCTCTCATCGTTGTGGTCGTGACGTCACTTGTGATCGTGCGTCGCAAGCTGGCGTATCAGTTCTGGCTGGCGGTGCACTTCTTGGCCTACGCCGCCGTGCTGGCATCACTCCCCCATCAGTTCTCGACCGGCATGATGTTTGCCGAGGGCACCTGGGCGCGCTGGTATTGGGCCGCCCTGATTGTGAGCACTCTTGCCGCAATCACGATTTTCCGGTTCATCATCCCCATCGCTAAATCCCTCCGCCATCGGCTGCGCGTCGTCGACGTTGTGGTCGAAGGGCCCGGAGTAATGAGCGTGGTGATGAGCGGTCGCGACCTGCATCGCCTGCGAGCGCGCGGTGGACAGTTCTTCAACTGGCGCTTCTGGACACCGGGGCTCGTGTTTGATCCGCACCCGTTCTCGCTGTCGGCCGCCCCCGACGGTCGAACCCTGCGCATCACCGTGCGCGACTTGGGCGCGGGAAGCGCCCGTTTGCTCAACCTCAGGCCCGGAACCCGGGTGAGCTTCGAGGGACCCTACGGACTCTTTACCGAGACTGCGCGGACAACAGACAAAGTAGTGCTGATTGGCGCCGGCATTGGGATCACGCCCATCCGCGCGCTGCTCGAAGACCCGCACCTACGCAACACCGACATCTCGGTGGTGCTGCGCGGTGGTTCACACGACGATGTCTATCTCTGGCAAGAAACGTACGACCTCTGCGTCGCCAAGGATGCGTGGTTGCGCGTTCTCGTGGGTCACCGGCCGACGGGGGTGAGCACCTGGCTGTCGGCCGAGGCCTACAACCAGGGCGAGCGACTCACAACGCTGGTGCCCTTCATCGCGGACGCCGATGTGTTTATCTGTGGCCCCGATGCCTGGACTGACCTCGTCGTTCGCGACGCCACACACGCGGGAGTTCCCGCACACCGCATTCACGTCGAAAGGTTCGTTTTCTGATGCGCGCACGTGCAGCATTTCTCGCCGGCGCCGGTTCGGCGGCTCTTCTCGCAATCGGCTGGTACGCCTCGCTGAGCCTGACCACGGACGACGCAACATCGAGTGTCCCGGCTGCCGCGAGCACCTCGGGCGCAAATGCCGGAAAGTCGTCAACCGGTGCCAGCACGCCGGCGCCGACAGCATCGGCGTCTTCCTCTGCGTCGGCAGAGCCAGCGCCGGCACCGGTGCCCGTCGGACCAGCTGATGGCACCTACCAGGGTCAAGCCATTGGCTACGAGTTCGGAACAGTTCAGGTGGCGGTGGTGATAGCCGGCGGCCAGATCGTCGACGTGCAGAACATCGTCGCCGACGCAACCAAGGGGCGTGGCCAGGCGTACCCCCTCCTGCTCACCGAGGTGCTGCAGGCGCAGTCCGCAAATATTGCCAACATCAGCGGGGCGACCTACACAACATTGGCCTACGCGCAGGCAGTGCAGTCGGCACTCGATGCCGCCGGATTTACTGGCTAACAGCGATGTCCGTGCACACGTTCGCATCGATGGGTACGGTGGTCAGCGTTCGAATGCCCGATCACCTCGACGGCGATCTCATTCAGGCAGCCGTGGCCGCCGTGGAGCATGAATTCGCAGTGCGCGACGAACGATTCAGCCTCTACCGAGAAGATTCGGAAGCCTCCCGCATCGCTCGCGGCGAGATGCCGCTGACAGGGTCGAGTCAGACGATGCGCGATGCCTACTCCGAGGCACTGGTCTGGCGCGATGCCACCGGTGG
>CAIOGW010000037.1 GCA_903857985.1 uncultured Microbacteriaceae bacterium | reverse complement strand
CTTTTCGTTGTTCGCCAGGGCGTAGTCCAAGCATTCGATTTGGACGGGACAACTGCGGCAAATGTTTCGGGCACGGTTGATGGTGCGGATCAAGCCGGCAGGGTTCTCCCGATCCGGGAACCACAACTCCAAATCGGTTTGGCGGCACACGGCCGATTCCATCCAGTCGATGTCACCCATGTCAGAACGGGGCTTCGGTGTCGTCACCAACAGCCGGGGCGGATCCCCACGGATCGTCTTTCGGTTTCGGAGCCGTCTTCCCACCGGTTTTCTGCGGTTTCGCGGTCGCCCACTTCAAGGACGGCCCAACCTCCTGGGCGGTCACCTCAAACACGGATCGCTTCTCACCCGCATTGGTTTCGTAGGAACGTTGAGCGATCTCCCCGACCACGATGACCCGCTGGCCTTTGTCGAGGGATTCGGCCATGTTCTCGGCTGCGGCATCCCAAATGCTGCATCGGTAGAAGGAACTGGGGCCGTCTTTCCAGTCGGTGCCGTCTTTCACCCGCTTGGAAACGGCCACGGTGAAGTTCGCAACGGCCTTCCCTTGTGGGGTGAATCGGAGCTCTGGGGCGTCGGTGAGGTTCCCGATGATCGTGATTTGGGTCATGATTTTCCCTTCGATGGATGATCTTTTTGGCTTTTTTCGCGTGCGTTACTCAAGGTGAGAAAACAGATCAAGGTGAGTAATAGGTTCTTCGTTAGTCCGTCCGTACGTCCGTGCATCTGCTCGGAGCAATGCCCGACCGCATGCTTGGGGCATATGCTCGATTTATGCTTGGGCATGCAGCACCGCCAGCTGCGAATCAAGGAAACGCAGGATTTCTGACGGCATCAGGTCGCCGGGAACGCGGTAGCACTCCATGTATCCGCCGCCGTGATTTCCCAGATAGGACACAGCTTCTCGGGCCGACGTGAACGCTGGGCGACATACCGACTCGGCTGCAAAGTGGCATGCCGCCTCAAAGTCTGATGCGCCGATGTAGTCATCGAAGTCGTCCATGATTGCGAGGACGTTCGCGCCACGATTGACGAAGGTTCTCCACCGTTTTCGCTCCGATATGCCGACCTTAAACACGTTGATTTCAGGCCAGTGGACGGCGTAAACCGTCTGCTTCTTGGTCACTTTCCTCCTCTATGCCATCTCGCTAGGGCGGCTTCGCGGGCCTTCTTCGACCGGGACTTCGCCGCCTCATCACTGATCTGGAAGTCGTCCCAACCGTTGATGTACCAACCACCCGTGTCGTTGTGCCACAAACCGACTTTGACCAGTTCAGTGGCCTCTTTTTTGGTGGCGTGGATGAACACCAGGCATGTGGGTGGGAGGTAGCCGTCGGTGCCGTGCTGGCCGGCGTAGGCGAGCCCTGCGACGTAGACGAACGCGGCCCGCCATTTGCCGTCTGTGGTGAGTTCCAGAAGCTTCGGATTGGAAGGCATTTGGGTGTCGAGGCGCACCCAGGGGAGGCCCATCAGCTCTCCTCGCCGTCTTCTTTGTAACGCTCAATCCGGTCTTGGATCGCGTCCCGCAGCGCCTGCCGGAACTCCTCAGACGTTTCCGCGTCCCACGCCTGCGGAGCCGTTGGCGCGAAAAACCCGGCACGCCGGCGGTCGTGAACACCCATTGACGCGAACGCAAGAGTGTTGGCCCAACTGGTGGAGGCGTAGCGCAGGAAACCGGTGGTGTCCCATGCCTGCCACGCCCCGTCCTGCTTGCGAACCGACCACCGCTTCACCGGGCCTCCCACTCCTCTGTGAGGAGTTTGGTGACCATTGCGAGGGTTTCCGGGTCAAGTTGGCGGCGCAAAGTCGCCACAATCGACTCGGGCCGGTCTGCCCGGACGGTGAATGTCTTCGGCTTGAACCCGGCCTGGACGGCGGCAGCGTGGGCACTTATCTCACCGGATTCGACCCGCTCAGCGAGGTCGGGGTTATCTCGCTTTAACCGCCTGCGGATGTAGGTTTCCGAGTCCCCCCGCTGGGGTTTCAAGGTTATATTATTACCTTGAAACTCCTCACTCCTTCGATCCCCACCGTGTGCCGCCAACTGGGCCTTGACGATCAGGTTCTTAATTTCCTTCTCGGGAAGACCCAACTCCTCCTTCAACATTCGGTCGAACGTCCCATACGGTGCCTCGGGTGGAATCACCTTCCATGCCCGTGCCGCTTTGAGTTCTTCGATGATCTGCTCAGCTTCACGCCACTGCTCAGTGACGTGACCCATGCAGCTCCTGAGGTAGAACACTGTCTGCCAGCACCACTCTGGGCTTCCTGGCTCCTTAAGCTGCCTAGGGCCGGCTAGTGCACGGTCCCGCTCGGCGCTCAAAGTTGTTCCGCCGATTCCTTGAGGCGAAGCAATGCATCTAGGTCATCGGACTGTGACAGCTCCACACCCAAAGGCCAGCCAGTGTCCTTGTAAATCTTTTTCCACAAGGTCTTGATGATCGCTCTGTAGTTAGGCTCCCCGCCGTGGCGCTTTTCCCTGCCGTACTGACGACCCGCCGCAGCGTCCATCAGTGTGTTTATCTCTCGCCGTAACTCCGCTGCGGCCGTGGAGGTATCGCGCCCTTTGACAACAGGCTCTTCCTCGTCATCTGACTGAAAAAAGTCACTATGCCCAACCAACGACTCGGCAATCTCAGCGATCTGGGCGTGGGTGTATACAGATGTTATTGCCGGCATCCTGCTGACAAGCTCAGCTACCTTCTCCCAATCCTCGGGAGCTGCGATGTGCCCGTGCGAATCTTCAAACCGACCGTTCAGAACACCATCTACCATCACAGATGTTTCGTTTGATGACTCTTGGCGCTTCTTGTCGTAGGAATCAACAAGATCAAGATCGGTAGTGCGGGCTTCGCCACCCTGGTCAGTGACTGCACGTTTGAAATATTCCAGCGCCATCGGGTCATCCGGGGTAATCCATTCGCAGGTGAGCGCACCTCCACACGGGGTGGCTGGACGGAACAACCGCTGGATATACATCGAGTAGGTGCGGGTCGGGGATAGATCAAGTCCGACTTTCACCCACGGCAGGTCCAGCCCTTGGCCAGCCATCTGCTTGACGATCAAGATGTCGCCCTCGCCGCCGTCCTTGTCGGTGCCGGCAAACCTTTGAATGGTTTCAGCGCCGAAGTTGGCTGACGTTGCCGTCCTCACATCAAAGTGTGGGATTCCTCGGCTGTCGCATTCCTCCCGGATCGCCAGCTCGATTTCGATGGGATGAGCGTTTGCATTGTTGTCATCTGTGTCGTTGGCGCAGTAAATGATTGCTTGGAACTCTGGCCGGTACGCACGCCGAGCCAGGAGGCAATCAATCATCTTTGTGACAGCCACTCGGATCACGGCCGGGTCGCGGACGATCTTCCCGAGGTATTTCTTTGCATCTGTGGTGCTCAACTCGGAAAGCTTCTGCCCGTCCGGTGCTCCAGTGCCGAGGAAGCTCAGTTCTGGGTCAAATCCGACCCGGCTAATGCGGCACAGGATGGGCGGCTCTTCAGGCTTCTGCTCTGCCCACGCATCGCGGAAACTCCGCGAAATGTGGGCGTCTAGCTCAAGTTTGCGTTTCACACCTTCGTACTTCTCCACGGTGATCAGGTCCGGGTCGGTGTGGTGATCGCGAACCTTGTTAATGACGACATCCTCGGAATCGGTTTCTTTGTAATCGAATCCGGGAATCGGGCGGTCATCGGAACGCTCAGGGGTTGCCGTAAGCAATACGATGTGAGCGCCTGCGTCGATCAGCTCAGGGACAATCTTCCCCCACTCGTTCTCGTCGCTGCTGTTGTGGCATTCATCAATAAAAACAACAACGGGTAATCCGGTTCGGTGAACCTCGGACTCCACCCACTCACGAAGCAAAAACAGGTTGTTCTGAACGAGCTGGATAGTGGCAGAAAGAAAAGCCTCGTTGTTTGGATTGAACTTGCAGCGTATTCCAGCCTTCGGCTTCTTGATCGTGTTGATGGCCGGCGGGCGACCTTTCAGCGTCACCCCGTAACGCCGCATCGTGTTGTCCCACTTGACAATGCTCCCCAGTTGATCCCGCAGGTTCTCGCCTGGAGATAGGGCAATTGAGGTGACAGCTTGCCCAGTCGCCCATAGCTGTACTGCGGTAAGCCGCATAACATCGCTCTTGCCATAGCGGCAAGGTAGGACGACGGTGGTAGTGGACTCACCTCGCCGTAGCCGCGATTCGATGATGTCCATCCCAGCCTTCTGGCCCGAACGGAGCTTGTCCATGTATCGGATTTCAAAAGTCATTTTTCCTCCAGCTTTTCGGTTGCAGTCAAGGTGTGTTGCTTGAAGTTCAAAGATGTTGGTGCGTTGGGTGAGCCACCATGCGTCGTCGTGGTCGATTTCCCAGTCCTCGTCAGGTCTCATCGGTTGATCACAGAGAGGGCAGATGCCTTCCTGTGACCGCCAGATCAGTGCCCGAAGTTTCGGGGAACGCAGGGTTCTTTGGTGCTTCTTTTTCGTCACGCCTCCCACCCGTATGGCAGGGATGCTTGGACGCCGCCGTCGTGGTCGAACACAACCCACTCCGACCCATGCCGCAGAATCGGCACCGACATCGGATCGACACGTTGCGGCACCAACCAGCCGCACTCCAACGCCTGCTGGCGGTTCGACTCCACCATCCGATGGCACGGCTCACAGATCGCCAAACCATTCGACGGCCAATTCGTTTCCGGCCGCCTGGTCGATCCCATGCCCCTAGGCCGGCGGTGGTGGAACTGCTGAACCCTGCCGAAGAAACACAGTTCGCAGCCGCCCTTGGAGCGGGCCAGCATTAGGTTCCGCACGTTGCGGGAGAAGCCGGTCACCGGGCGAGGTTCGCTTCCATGCGTAGTACCCCGACCACCGACCGGCCCACGTCTATACGGGTTTCAGCAATTTGGATCTCGCGGCGCAAGATCGACAGTTCCGCCCCAGCGAGTTTCGCCGCTAACCGATCCGATTCCGTAGCAAGTAGCGCCTTGGCTTCCCGCTCCGGGACGGTGCCTTCGTCCACCGACAAAAGGGCTTTAGCCTTCTCCACCCGATAGCGGTGTTCGGTTTTCACCGCTTCCCGTTCCGCAGCTTTCAAGCGGAATCCCAACTCGTCCAGTTGCCGGGATAGGCGGGCCAT
>CAIOGW010000036.1 GCA_903857985.1 uncultured Microbacteriaceae bacterium | reverse complement strand
TCCAGGCTTACTTCCGCATCAACACCGAGAACATGGGTCAGTTCGAGAGAACACTCATCATCGCCGACGAAGACAGCTACGTGCACTACATCGAGGGCTGCACGGCCCCGATCTATAAGAGCGATTCCCTGCACTCGGCGGTTGTCGAGATCGTGGTCAAGAAGGGCGCGCGCGTGCGCTACACGACCATTCAGAACTGGTCGAACAACGTCTACAACCTCGTCACCAAGCGCGCGATTGCCCACGAGCACGCCACCATGGAGTGGATCGATGGCAACATCGGCTCCAAGGTCACCATGAAGTACCCCAGCGTGTATTTGGTCGGAGAAGGCGCCAAGGGCGAGACGCTTTCGGTCGCCTTTGCTGGCCCCGGACAGCACCAAGACGCCGGCGCCAAGATGGTTCACATGGCACCGAACACCAGCTCCTCAATTGTGTCGAAGTCAATTGCTCGAGGCGGCGGTCGTGCGGGATATCGTGGCGAGATCCGAGTGGACGCGGGGGCACACAACTCGGCCAACACCGTTCGCTGTGATGCACTGCTGGTCGACACGATTAGCCGTAGTGACACCTATCCCGCGATCGACATTCGTGTCGACGATGTGACGCTGGGACACGAGGCCACCGTCTCTCGGGTCAGCGAAGAGCAGCTCTTTTATCTCATGTCGCGTGGCCTCGCTGAAGATGAAGCCATGGCAATGATTGTTCGTGGGTTCATCGAACCCATTTCGCGAGAACTCCCCATGGAGTACGCGCTCGAGCTCAACAAGCTCATTGAGATGGGCATGGAAGGGTCAGTCGGCTAGATGACCCAGAAATCTTCTGCCGAGCATTCCCCGGCAGCCTTCTATAACGCTGACGCCCTGCCCCCGGTTCAGACGCGGCGTGAGCGCCTGAGCGCTTACTCCATCGATGAACTTAACCCTGTCTCATCGCGTTCGGCCGAATGGCGCTTCAGCCCTCTTGACCGCATCGAGAAACTCACGAGTGGCGACCGAGACGGCTCAGAGATTCCCGCGGTTTATGACATCACGGGAGCAGCCAGCGTGAACCACGTGCCCATGAGCGACCCTCTGGTCGGTCGGTGCGGTTGCCCCGAAGAGGTTGCGAGTGCACTCGCCTGGCACGACGCCAAGAACGCACTCATCGTCACGGCATCTGCTCAAGACGCCTCGGAGGTCTGGATCACGCGAGAATCCCTGGGCGGTTCGGCACGAGCCGGACACACTGTCATCGACGTGGCCCCGTTCGCCAAGACGACCATTGTTTTTGACAATCGTGGCGACGCACTGTTGAGTGAAAATGTCGAGATCTACGTGGGCGAATCCGCTCAGGTTGTCGTTGTGAACCTACAGCAGTGGAATCCCAGCGCCGTGCACTTAGCTTCACACTTCTGTCGGATTTCAGCGAACGCGTCTCTCACCCACGCCGTAATCACGTTGGGCGGGGGAGTCGTGCGCATCAACCCCACCGCTCACCTCGCTGAGAACGCGGGGTCGGCAACCCTGCTCGGACTGTACACAGCCGATGCGGGCTCTCACATCGAGTCGCAGGTCTTCGTCAACCACGACGCACCGAATACGGTCAGCCGGGTCTCGTACAAGGGTGCCCTTCGCGGCGCCGGCGCTCGAACCGTCTGGATCGGAGATGTGCTCATCGGTCGAGAGGCCACGGGAACGGACTCATACGAACAGAACCGCAATCTCATCCTGGCGGAGGGCGCGCGTGCCGACTCTGTGCCGAACCTCGAGATCGAGACCGGCGACATCGTTGGCGCTGGACACGCTAGCGCGACGGGGCGTTTTGACGACGAGCAGTTGTTTTACCTCCGTTCTCGGGGCATTACCGAGCACGAGGCACGTCAACTGGTCGTTCGCGGCTTCCTCAACGAGGTGCTCGCCTTGGTTCCTGTTCCCCGCGTTCAGGCCATTGTGCACGATGCCCTCGATGAGGCGCTCGAGGAGGTTACGGCATGAGCGAAGAACTCGTCTGCGCTCTCGATGACCTCGTCGTAGACCACGCGAAGCGTGTGGTGGTGGGTCAGATCCCCGTAGCTCTGGTCCTGGACTCCACGGGCACGGTTCACGCCATTGGCGACACATGCACGCACGGTGATATTTCACTCGCCGAAGGTTTTGTCGAAGACGGCACCCTCGAGTGTTGGGCTCACGGATCGAAGTTCGAACTCACCAGCGGCAAGCCCCTGAGCCTCCCAGCATTTGAACCCGTGCCCGTCTTCACGGTTTCCGTGCGCGACGGAAACGTTTTTATCGACCCAACGACCCCGAAGGTGATTTAGATTATGTCAACGCTCACTATTACCGACCTGCACGTCACTGTCGAAACCGA
Source organism: uncultured Microbacteriaceae bacterium (assembly GCA_903857985.1). GTDB lineage: Bacteria > Actinomycetota > Actinomycetes > Actinomycetales > Microbacteriaceae > UBA963. The sequence goes on along the minus strand of CAIOGW010000036.1, from coordinate 1,671 downwards.
ACAGGGGCCACGAGAGATTCTGCGCGGCGTCGACCTCGTTATCAATTCAGGTGAGACGCACGCTGTCATGGGGCCCAACGGTTCGGGCAAGTCCACGCTGGCGTACACTATCGCCGGACACCCCAAGTACACCGTGACCAAGGGCAGCATCGACTTTGACGGCCAAGACGTGCTCGCGATGAGTGTTGACGAACGAGCGCGCTCCGGTCTCTTTTTGGCCATGCAGTATCCGGTCGAAATCCCCGGAGTTGCCGTGAGTAATTTTCTGCGCACCGCGAAGACGGCCATCGACGGCAAGGCTCCGCCCATCCGCACGTGGGTGAAAGACGTCAAGCAGTCGATGTCAGATCTGCGCATGGATCCTAGCTTTGGCGAACGCAGCGTTAACGAGGGCTTCTCGGGCGGAGAGAAGAAGCGCCACGAGATAGTGCAGCTCGACCTGTTCAAGCCAAAAATGGCCGTGCTCGACGAAACAGACTCAGGACTCGACGTCGACGCGCTGCGTGTCGTGAGCGAAGGCGTGAACCGCGTGAAGGAAGAGACCGGACTCGGCGTGCTTCTGATTACCCACTACACGCGAATCCTTCGCTACATCAAGCCTGATTTTGTGCACGTGTTTGTGAACGGCCGCATTGCTGAGGAGGGTGGTCCGGCCCTGGCCGATCGACTCGAAGCCGAAGGATACGACCGCTTTACCGAAACGGCCGACGCATGAGCGCACTTTCTGACGAGAAATACAATGCCTGCATCGAAGCGCTCAAAGAGGTTGTCGACCCCGAGTTGGGCATCAATATTGTTGACCTTGGCCTGATCTACGACCTCTCGTGGGATGACGAAAACAACGCCCTCATCATTCACATGACCCTGACCAGCGCCGGTTGCCCGCTCACCGACGTGATCGAGGAGCAGACCGGCCAATCGCTCGACGGGGTCGTCGATGCGTTTCGGATCAACTGGGTCTGGATGCCACCATGGGGTCAGGAGCGCATTACTGATGAAGGTCGCGACATGATGCGCGCACTGGGGTTCTCGATTTAGCCTTCCTCGGTAAAGATGCGTTGCCGCCCACCCTGGCTAAAGGAAAAGGCGCTAACAGCGGTTAGCCGTTAGCGCCCTCATCAAACCGAGGCGACTATGACGCCTTGCGATTAAGCAGCTTCCACGTCAGAGGAAGCAGCGCACCGGCCAGAAGCGCCTTGATCAGGTCGCCCACGATAAAGGGAATAAGACCCCAGGCCATGAGTGTGCTGAGGGAAACGTCAGCGCCCTGAGACGCAACATATCCGGAATTTGCATTCATCCATGCCCATAAAACGGGAAGACCACATGCGTAAATAATGGCCTCTGCTACCACGAACGAAATGACCGCTTTAAGCACCTTGCGGTCCCACTCCAACTTGGCGAACCAACCCAGTGCCATAGAGGCAACAATGAAGCCAACCAAGTACCCAAACGTAGGAAGTGCGAGCACTGCTAAACCTGTGGTGTGCAGCCCGGTCTTTTCATCTGGGGTGAGAATTGGAATAATCTCGGCCCACGAAGCAGGCATTGCAATCGCCAGTAGCAGGTAAACGGACGTCGCGACAACAGCACGAACAGGCCCGAGCGACGCACCGACCAACAGGACAGCAAAAGTCTGGCCGGTGATCGGCACAGGCCACATGGGGATCT
>CAIOGW010000035.1 GCA_903857985.1 uncultured Microbacteriaceae bacterium | reverse complement strand
GTGGTCGTGCTTGTGCTCTTTGAGGTGCTCGGTGAGATCTTTGATGCGGGTGGAGAGGAGGGCAATCTGAACCTCGGGGGAACCGGTGTCGCCCGGGTGAGTGGCATACTCTTCGATGATTGCCTTTTTGACGCTTGCTTCCAGTGCCATGTGGTTCCTTTTCTCTCGTTGCGCGGTGCCACAACCTCATGTTGTAGCGCTCTGAATCCGCGGCCGTTTTACGGCAACCCCACAAGCCTAACAGAGCCAACGGGAAGCTCGATACGGTGCATTCGGATGACTCTTCTGGCTAGGCTGTCACCACCCGCACCATTTTCGATGCGGCAGATGAGGAGATGTCATGACTTTCGGACAAGCAATTGCCAGTGGATTCAAGAACTATGTCACGTGGAAGGGCCGCGCCACGCGTGCCGAGTACTGGTGGTGGACGCTGTTTATCTTCATCGTTCAAATCCCGTTCTCCATCATCTACAACGTCAGCTCACAAGCGAGTCTTGAGGCGGCCCTGATGGCCGGCGACCAGGCCGCCTACCTCGCAGCCCTGTTCGGCCCCACCTACTGGCTCCTCGTGGTGGTGTCGCTGGTCTTCTTCTTGCCCAGCATCGCCGTGACCATCCGCCGCTTGCACGATATCGACCGTTCTGGGGGCTGGTTCTGGATCATCCTCGTTCCCTTTGCTGGCAGCATCGTTCTGCTTGTGTTTGCCCTCCTGCCCAGCACCTCCGGCAAGAACCGGTTCGACGCCTAGTTTGGCCTGCTTCGCATGAGCGACTATCCGATCGACCATCTGAGCGCGGACGAGGCGTGGGACGTCGTTCGTAAAGCCAGGTTGGTCGGATAGCCACTCTGCATGGCAATGCGCCAGAAATTCACCCGGTCACGTATGTGGTGCACGATGACAACGTCTACTTTCGAACCGGCACATCTTCGCGGCTGCTCGTTGATTCCGAGGACCAGCTCGTGGCGTTCGAGGTGTCGTGGCAGATGATGCAACACATCTCATCAACCGTGATCCGCGGAGCGGTCGTTGTGGTCTCCGAGGTCGATAAAGTGGCCGAACTCGATGCCATGCCCTACCTGGACTTTGCGCCGCAACAGCAAAACGTGTGGATGCGGATTGCGCCCAATGAGGTGCGAGGTCGACGCCTGCACGTCATTGATAACACTCCCTGGAGGGACAAATGAGCGGCGAAAAAATCACCGTGCACGTGAAGCCGGGCAGCTCGCGCGGCCCCCTGGTTGAAGAGACCGACGACCACTACGTCGTGCACGTCAAGGAGAAGGCGATTGACGGCAAGGCGAATCAGGGTGTGATCAAGGCCCTGAGCGAACACCTCGGCATCGCGCCCTCACGCCTCATCGTGGTCGGCGGAGCCGCGGCGCGCATCAAACGCGTCGAGATTCGCCCAGAGTAGCCTTCTGTCGTTAGTGCGTGGCGGCGAGACGATCCCGCAAGAACGCGGCGACATCCTCGAGCTCTTCAAGGTTGATGCCATGGCCGACTCCGGAATAGAGGCGGGCGGTGAGGTCCGAGTGTTCTGGCAGCCAGCGTCGCGTGAGCTCAATCATGGGCGGCGCAATCACGGGGTCGTGCGCATCGCGTCCCCAAAACACCGGCGGACGCACTTCGGCAAGGGCGGCGTCGCGGAAACGAGCTGCCGGCGATTCGGCAGGCAGGGTGAATCCGGCGAGTACAACAGCACTGTCGAAATCACGGGGCCGGTGCCTCAGTAACTCGAGCGACATGGCCCCGCCCTGCGAAAAGCCGAGGAGATGAATGCCCGAGATTTCGGGGTAATCCTCGGCGAGCGCATCGAACCATGCAATGAGCGAGCCCGTGGCCGCCTCGGCCTGATCCAGATCACGGATGAGCTCACCGGTTACCGGGTCTGCCGAGAGCGGAAACCACGCCCAGCCGGGTCCGGCCGGCTCAAGGCCCTCGATGGCGGCCACGACGAAACTCGACGGAAGGTGCGGCACGAGGCCAAACAGATCGTCGGCGTTTGATCCGTACCCGTGCAGCAACACCAGCAGGGGTCGCTCGGCAAGCGCCCGTGCACGGTCACCTTCGGGAATTGACCAGCGGATGCGGTCGGGATCGACTGCTGGCGCCGTCATGAGCGTGGCCGACTAAAGGCCTAGTTGACGCCGAGAAGGTCGATAACGAAGATCAGCGTCTTGCCGGAGAGGAAGTGACCGCCGCCCTCGGGGCCGTAGGCCATGTGGGGCGGGCATACGAGCATGCGGCGTCCGCCGACCTTCATTCCGGGGATACCCTCTTGCCAGCCGGCAATGAGTCCTTGAAGAGGAAACGAGATGGACTCGCCGCGGTTCCACGACGAATCGAACTCCTCTCCGCTGTCGTATTCGACGCCCACGTAGTGCACGTCAACGGAAGCACCGGGCATGGCCTCCGGGCCGTCGCCCACAACAATGTCAACCACGCTGAGTTCGGCCGGAGCCGGGCCTGCGGGTGCGTCAATTTCTGGCTTGGAGAGTTTGTTTTCGCTCATGAGACCATCCAACTCCACAGTGTGCCCATCGTCAAAATGCGCTGTCGGACAATGCCGGTGCACCAACGCCTCCTATGCTTCTGTGTGACGCGTGAAGAAAAGGAAAAACAATGGGCCTGCTTGACAACAAAAACGTGATTCTTACCGGCGGAGCCAGTGGCATCGGGCTCGAAACCGCCAAGCTCTTCGTGAGCGAGGGTGCCCGGGTGCACGTTCTCGACCTGCCGGGAGCCAAGTTGGATGCCGTGTCGGCGGTTGTGGAGCCCACCGGTGGCTCTGCCAATGCGTGTGACGTCACCGTGCGCGACCAGGTTGATGCCGCGATTGCCGTGGCTACCGCCGGCGGCACGAAAATCGACATCGTCATTGCCAACGCCGGTATCAGTTCACCGGCGTCTCCTTTCGAGGACTACCCCCTCGACGGGTTTGAGCGCGTGCTCAAGGTGCACGTTGTGGGTGCGTTCCACACCATTCAGGCAGCCCTTCCCCACGTGCCCGATGGCGCGAGCATCATCATCACGTCGAGCGTGGCAGGCCTCGTTGGAACCCCTCAGGTGTCGGCCTACGGCACCGCCAAGCACGCGCAAATCGGCCTGATGCGATCTCTCGCGGTGGATCTCGCGCCCCGTGGCATTCGCGTCAACACCATTAACCCTGGCCCTGTTGACAACGAGTTCCAGACGACATTTGAGGAGCGGGTGACGGGACAGGCCGCCGCCGATGCCAACGCCATCTTCGATTCGATGATTCCCCTGGGCCGCCACATCCCCATGGTCGACATCGCCTACGGCATGCTTTATCTCGCCGGCCCGCGCAGCACCAACGTGACGAGCACGATCTTCCGCATCGACGGCGGAATGGGCGGCTAAACCGTCACGAGGGCATGGATGTCACGGCCGGCAAGATTGCGGCGACCGCCGAGCTCAGAAATTTCCATCACGACAGAAATGCCAGCCACGTGCCAGCCGGCGCGCTCAATGAGTGCCACCGATGCGCCAATCGTGCCTCCCGTAGCCAGCACGTCATCGAGCACGAGAACGCGCGACCCCGCAGGAAGGGCATCGGGGCTCACCTCGAAAGCAGCTTCGCCGTATTCCAGCGCATAGCGCTCGGTGAGGATCACGCCCGGGAGTTTGCCCTCTTTGCGAATGGGCAGGACACCCACACCCGCGTCGATGGCGGCCGCGGCTGCCAGCAAAAAACCACGGGCCTCGAGCCCCGCAACGGCGTCGAAGGTGCCGCCAAACGGTTTGATCATGGCGTCAACAACCGCCCGAAACGAGGGACCGTGAGCGAAAACTGGAGTCAAATCGCGAAACAGCACTCCCGGTAGGGGAAAGTCGGGAACCGTTTTGAGGCGTTCCCGGATGAGGTCTGTGGCGCTCGTCACTCCCCCAGCCTAGCCAGCGCCTCGCGGGTGCACGCTGGTCGCCCGCTTCCGCACGACCGACGAGGTCGCCTCAGCGTCCTTTAGCTTGCCGGCGCCTCACCCGACAGGCGTTCAGGCGCAAGCTCTCGCTCAACGTCCTCGCGCGTCATGAGCCCCGACTCCACCACAAGGTCGGCCACGCGACGACCCGAGTGCAGCGCCTCTTTGGCCAGTGTCGCGGCCTGCTGGTAGCCGATGAGCGGTATGAGCGCGGTGATCACCCCCACGCTCGTTGACACCATGGCGTCGAGCCGGGCTTCGTTCGCAGTAATTCCGTTGATGCAGTTCACGCGCAAGGTCAGACAGGCCTGTGCCATCCACGCGGTGCTCTGCAGGAGCGAGTACGCGATGACCGGCTCGAACGCATTGAGCTGCAGTTGGCCGGCTTCGGCGGCCATGGTGACCGTGACGTCGGCCCCGGCAATGGCAAACGCCACCTGATTCACCACTTCCGGGATAACGGGATTCACCTTGCCCGGCATGATCGACGATCCCGCCTGCCGCGCGGGCAGATTAATCTCGCCGAAGCCCGCTTGCGGGCCGGACGAGAGCAGTCGAAGATCGTTGCAAATCTTTGACAGCTTGATGGCGGAGCGTTTGAGCGCAGCGCTAAACGTCATGAACACGCCAACGTCGCTCGTGGCCTCGATGAGGTCGGGAGCTGACACAATCGGGAATTCCGTGATGTCGGCGAGGTGTCTCACCACAGCCGCGCGGTATCGCGGATCCGCGGTGATGCCCGTGCCGATTGCCGTCGCTCCCATGTTCACCTCCGAGAGCAGGGGAACCGTCTCGGTGAGACGCTCGATGTCTTCGCCCAAAGTTGTGGCAAAGCCGTGAAACTCCTGTCCCAGAGTCATGGGTACCGCGTCCTGCATCTGAGTGCGGCCCACCTTGAGAATTCCGGCAAACTCCGTGGCTTTTTCGCCAAACGCTTGTCGCAGGGCGTCGAGTTCGGTCAGTGCCCGACCCACCGACATCGCCATCGCCATCTTGATTGCGGTGGGGTAAACATCGTTGGTCGATTGCGAGCGATTCACATCATCGATGGGGTCTAGGAATTGGTATTCCCCCTTGGCGTGTCCCATCAGCTCCAAGGCGCGGTTGGCAATCACCTCGTTGGCGTTCATGTTGGTCGAGGTGCCGGCACCGCCCTGAATGATTCCCACCACGAACTCTTCGTGCAGGTGGCCATCGATGATCTCCTGACACACGCGCTCAATCACCCCGGCCTTGTCAGGCTCGATACTCCCGATTTCAGCGTTCGCTCGAACAGCCGCAAGTTTGACGCACGCGAGAGCCCTGATGAGCTCGGGGAACACCGAGATGGGTCGGCGGGCGATGGGAAAGTTCTCTAATGCCCGCGCGGTGTGCACCCCCCAGTAGGCGTCCTGCGGAATGGCAAGTGAGCCCAGAGAGTCAGACTCGGTGCGCGTGGGGCCCTGATACGCACCCGGTGAACTCATAAAGTTGCCCGCGCGATCCGTTGTGTTGAGCGCATCAATGTT
>CAIOGW010000034.1 GCA_903857985.1 uncultured Microbacteriaceae bacterium | reverse complement strand
TGGGTCGTCGATGCGGAATGCGCCTTCGGCGATGTCAAGCGTCATCGTGTCTGCGGTGTACGTCTGGATCTTGAGGCCATGCGCGCCGACGCCCGCTGCTGCGTCGACCAGTGCGAGCGCCCGGTCCAGCGACTGATTGTGGTTGCCCGATAGTTCGGCAATCACGAAGGGTGGAGCCCCGTCGCCGACGACGCGGCCCGCGATAGAGATCGACTCAGTCATCGGCAGAAGCGTACCCGCCAGCATCAGGCACATCGGCGAGCCACGCTGCGCGCGACCGGAAGAAGATGATCACTTCCTCAGGCGTACCGGGTGTTGTGCGTGTGATGAAGCGCATGCCCGCTCTACGGAACCCAAGCCGGTCGTACAGACGAATAGCACGATCATTCTTGGCCATTGCCTCGGATACGACCTCGTCGGCCGCGAGCTCGTTGAATGCGTGCCTCAGGGCAAGCGCACCGAGAGCGCTACCCGAACCGCGCGGAGCATCTAGCTCGCCGACGTAGAGCCCCCAAGTCCACGCGCCCCCCGAATCTTCAGCACGGGCGAATGAAACGAAGCCGAGGTCGCGATCGCCATATGTCAGCACGCGGTACAGCCGTTGGTCGGCTGTGAGTACGCGTGCGAACCACCGCTCATGGTTCGAGGGAGCGATGGGGTCCGGCGTGAACATGTGCTCGCGCACGAAGTCAGAATTGCGCCATCGTAGGATCGTGTCCTTGTCGGCAGGCAGCAATGCGCGCAGTACGAAGTCCTTGGTCTCAAACGACGTCAAGCAAAACCTCCGCGACATCAACGTGATCGGCCATGACGGCGTAGGCCACGTTCGACATGTCCGAGAGGTCCGATGCGCTTGCACACACCTGGTTCACAGCTGCCGCGATCTCAGTTGGTCCCACGGAGGTGTGGTCGCCAAGGTTGATTGCAGCGCCACGAGTGGCGAGCTCCTCCGCGATGATCCGCTGGTTGTCGGCCATCACGAGCGCGATCGTCGGCAGACCGACGATACACCGCTCCCACGAGGAGGCGCCTCCGGCGCCGATTGCCAGATCGGCGGCATCCATCAGGTCGGCGATCGACGTTGTCTGCACGTGGCAGAAGAACCCGTTCTGTTTGCAGGCCTTGTTGATGGTCTCGCGCGCTGGGTGCTGCGCGCCGATTACGACATCGACGGTGATGGATGCGTCGATGCCTGTGAGCGCCGTGAGCGCCTTGCTCGTGCCATTGGCTCCGTCAACGCCGCCGAACGAGACGAGAATCCGGTTCACGTTACCGCGGACGTGATACGGCCGTGCTCGTGTGAACTCTTCGCGGAGCAAGGCGAATTGTGGACCCTGGAGTACCGCGGTTCCTTTATCGACGAGATCGCGGTACGCAGCAGCACCGTCGGGGCGCAGATTCTGGTCGAGCAGAACGTCGCAGGCGTGCGGTCGATCAGCAAGATCGTCGATCACCATCAAATGATCTACGTGCTCGCCAACTTCCTGCTCCCACACGCGGTCGATGCCGTAGTGGTCGACGATGAGCCAGTCGACTGGCTCATCGTCGATGGCGGCAAGCGTTGCTGCAGCATCGACTGCGGGTGGTACTGACAACCAGGTGCCAGCCTCACCGGCTGCATATGGCAGTTCAACGACGGCGTCTGCGATTTCGAGCACCTGTGGGAGGTACGCGGGCGACTCCTGCGCACAAACGAACGTGATGCGGCAGCCGTGTTGCTTCAACGATGTGGCCAGCGTCACGCAGCGCGAGACGTGCCCCGCGCCGATCGATGCCGAGGCGTCGGCTCGAAAAACGATGTTCGTTGTCATGTCTTTTAGCTGCAACGAGCGTAGCCCGAGTCGCAGATGGGGGCATCGAGCATGGCGTGCCTACGGCTGCTGTTATCCCACTCGAGGGGATTTCCGAGCCGAGGAGTGGCAATAGTCTCACGAGGGCTGTCGTCGGATGGGCGCCCGAGAGTCAAGGTCGAGACTGGTGTAGACGCCAAGCTCGTGACCCGGCGAGACCTGCAATGCGGTGGAGGTAGGTCTTCGGCGACTCGCGGCACTGTTCTCGCAACGGGACAGTTCGCCATCCTCTGGTGGCTGATGCTGGAGTGAAGAGAGCGAACGCGAAATGGTGCTTGCGCGTTGTCGAAAGCATTCCGTACTTGCCGTGTTCGGCTCATGGTCTTCTTGCCACATCAAGGGCGTGCTGCCAGTCAGCTTCCGTGTCGATATCGATGGCTCGTTCGGCCTGGATCTCTACGACACTCGACCCGTCGATAACGGAAGTGGTTGTCGTCCAAGCGCGCGTAGACCCTACGTAGCACCAACCTGCGTCGAGCATGACGCAGGGAAGATCCTGGGTTCGTGTCGCAGCGAATTCCGATAAGAGAAGTGCTGCTGCTCCATCACTATCAAGAGTGAAAGCGCGCGCAATTGGTAGGGCGGGGACGTACCCCGTAAGCGCGAAACGTTCAGGGTGTTCGCGCCACACGGCCAGAAGTGTTCGCAGATCATCTGGCGTGAGCAGCGGTGTGGTGGGGTAGATGCAGCAGGCGGGAGTCGTATCGTCGATGCTCAATTCCAGAGCAGAGATGGCATGGGCTATTACAGGTGCCGTGGCCGTCGTGTCATCGGCGAGATGAGCAGGGCGTCTGAACGGCACTTCGGCGCCAGCATCCAAAGCCGCTAATGCGATGTCTTCATCATCGGTAGATACGACTATGCGGTCGAAGATGCCTGCCGCGATCGCATGTCCGATGGCCCAAGCAATCATCGGGCGTCCGTTGAATTCGCGCAGATTCTTACGCGGAATGCGTTTGCTGCCACCGCGGGCTGGGATGATCGCAACGGCATTCATACGCAAGCGCGGCTCAACGCGGCGCGTACGGTTGCGAGGTGTTCACCAGAGAGTGTTGGGAACATCGGAATGCTGATCGCCCGTTCGTAGTAGCGCTC
>CAIOGW010000033.1 GCA_903857985.1 uncultured Microbacteriaceae bacterium | reverse complement strand
TAGCCACTAGTCACTAGCCAACAGACTTCGGCCACACTGCGGTCGCGGAATCGGGGCTCGAGGAGACTTTTTGCTGACCTTGCTTTTTCACTGGGGGTGGTCACAGATAGCTTCCTAGTAAATGAGCATTAGGGGGAAGTTATGTTGAAAGTTTCTGTTGGAAAAGGACTTGCGCTCCGGGTGCGAGGGTGGCTTCGTAAGCGGGGAGGTGTAGTCAGCCTGGCGGCAGCTGGAGTCGTGATTCTCATTGCGGGTGCGGGTGCGTCCCTTGCCGCAACGGGCGTTTTTGCGGCTCCCACAATCTCGACAGCCCCCACCGCGACGGCGATTGCGACCCTATCTCCCACACCCGCAACGACTGATAGCGCGGAGGCACCACAACCCCGCAGTCGTATCGACGCCTTAGGTGTTGGTGCGTGGACAGCGCTGGCATCACCAGACGGAATCGGGTACCGGTGGGTTGGAAATTCTATAGAAGTAACGTGGATCGGGGAATGCGATCGCGGTCTGATCTACGTTAAACTTGGTCCTCCACATTGGGGCGGTCTTTCTCACAGCATCAGTAGCCTCGTGAATACCGGCGGTTGGACGTCCACATGGCTGTGCGATCAACCGAATCCAACATCAATTGCCACGGGTGACGTGTGGATCGGATCACCCGCATATTGGAAGTGTTTCAATTTCACTCAGGTGTGGATTGAGGTTGGGGGAAATTCTCCGGAACCGGGCCTATACACAGTCGACATTCCTGTTTCTGTCGTAGCCCGAGAATGTCCTCCGGAAGCATCGACTAACGACCCGACGCGGGGATGGAACATGGAGGACGGATTCCCGGCGCCAGCGCCTGATCCCTCACCGACCACTAGCGATCCCGCGACACCTGTGGTTCCTCCTACGACCCCGCCAGCGCCTGAACCCTCTCCGTCCGAGAGCTCAACGAGCGGTTGATGACGGAGAAGCCCCGCTGATCGGCGGGCGACGAATAGAAACTGGGGCCCGACCGTTCGGCCGAGCCCCAGAGTGGGGGAGGAGCGTGACGCGCCTCTAGTGGTTTGCGTGCTCCAGTGCTTCTTTGTGCTCCGTCTTGGTGACCGGGGCAATGCGATCCTCGAAAAAGAATCGCGACCAAGCGGCGCGGCGACGCATGCTGCCCGTGATCTTTCCACGCTCGTTGGGGCGAACCATGATCGGCGCATTGTCATTGTAGGAGACCAACTGCCAGCGGTCGTAGTCGTTGAGCTGCTGGTGTACCTCGGTGAACTCTCCACCAGGAAGTCTCACGATTCTGCCCGTCTCGAAGCCGTGCAGAGTGATTTCCCGGTCTTTCTTTTGGAGGCCGAGACACACGCGCTTGGTAATCATGAAGGCAAAGATGGGCCCCAGAATCAAAAGGATCTGCAGCGTGTTGATCACACCCTCCATAGTCACCCTGAAGTGTGTCGCAATAATGTCGGATGCGGCTCCCGCCCAGAGAACGGCGTAGAACATAACTCCGGCGGCCCCGATAGCCGTTCGAACGGGTGCATTGCGCGGTCGATCGAGAAGGTGGTGTTCGCGCTTATCTCCTGTCACCCACGCCTCGATGAAGGGGTAGGCAAAGACCAGGGCCAAGAAAACCAGCAAGACGAGAACGGGAATAATGATGTTCCACGACCAGGTGTAGCCGAACCAATAGGTTTCCAAGCCCGGTGGCATCAAACGCAGTGCGCCGTCGGCAAAGCCGATGTACCAGTCCGGTTGAGTACCGGCGGAGACGGGGGAGGGGTCATAGGGTCCGTAGGACCAAATGGGGTTGATGGTGACCGTCGCAGCAATCAGTACCACGACACCAAACACGAGGAAGAAAAAACCACCCGCCTTGGCTGCGTATACGGGCAGAACGGGATAACCGACCACGTTGTTCTCCGTGCGTCCCGGACCGGGGTACTGAGTGTGCTTGTGAATTATGACGAACATCAGGTGCAGCACAATCAAGGCAAGCAAGATGAGGGGCAGCAACAGGATGTGGAGCGTGTACAGGCGTCCCACGATGTCGCTTCCGGGGAACTCCCCACCAAAGAGAAGGAAGGAAATCCACGTTCCCACAACGGGCAGACCCAAGATCATGCCGTCGATGATGCGCAGGCCGTTGCCCGAAAGCAGGTCATCCGGCAACGAGTAACCGGTGAATCCCTCGGCCATGGCCAAGAGGAAGAGAACGAAACCAATCGACCAGTTAAGCTCGCGGGGTTTGCGGAACGCTCCCGTAAAGAAGATACGAAGCATGTGGAGACCGATCGCGGCAATGAACAGCAGGGCGGCCCAGTGGTGAATCTGGCGGAGCAAAAGTCCGCCGCGTAGGTCAAACGAAATATCAAGAGTCGATGCCATTGCGACCGACATCTCGACACCCTTGAGTGGAATGTAGGAACCCTCGTACTCCACGCTGGCCATGGAAGCCTGGTAGAAGAACGTCAGAAAACTACCCGAAAGCAGAATGATGACGAAGCTGTAAAGAGCAACCTCTCCCAGCAAGAACGACCAGTGGTCAGGGAAAATCTTGCGACCGAACTCCTTGACCGCACCCGAGATGCTCGTGCGTTCGTCAAGGTAGTTGGACACCTTGCCCGTTACTCCGCCCGATGGCGGTGTGGCTGTGACAGTCATTACTTCTCACGCTCCCAGAAACTCGGTCCGACAGGTTCTTCAAAGTCGCTTAGTGCAACGAGGTAACCCTCAGCGTCGACCGCGATGGGTAGCTGAGGAAGAGGGCGAGCGGCCGGGCCAAAAATTACGGCACACTCGTTAGAAATATCGAACTGTGACTGGTGGCAAGGACACAACAGGTGGTGAGTTTGTTGCTCGTAGAGTGCAACCGGGCACCCCACATGAGTGCAAATCTTTGAATAGGCAACGATTCCGTCGTACGACCAGCTCTTGCGCTTGTCACTCGTCCAATTAAGATCTTCTGGCTTCAGGCGCACGAGAAGAACTGCCGCTTTAGCTTTTGCGTCAAGTTTCTCGTGCTCGGGAAGCTCGGCAAGGCCCTCGGGGATGACGTGCACGCTCGAACCGATGGTCATGTCTGATGCTTTGATGGGAACGCCGGTAGGGTCACGCGTCAGGCGCAGGCCCTCTTTCCAGAAGGTGTGCTTCAGTTCGTTGTTGGGGTCTACCTCCATGGGGGCAAGACCTCTAAATAGCGCTATTGCGGGCAGCGGGAAGGCGATAAAGGCGCCAATCATTCCATTGCGGATCACCGTTCGGCGACTGAACCCGGACTCCTCGTCTGCTTCCTTGAAAATCTCAATCGCGCGTTCTCGCGTTGCTGGGGTGCCACGAACGGGGTGGCGTTCGTCAACACCCTCCTTGTCGGCCATGACGGCCTTACCCCAGTGCACAGCTGCAACGCCGATGGCCAAAAGAGCAAAGGCGCTACCGAGCCCAATGTAGAGCGTGCTGAGTCGAAGTGACGTGGTGTCGCCGTCTTCGATGGGGAAGAACATGTAAGCGAAAATGGTAAAAAGACTGCCGGCGATGGAAAGATAAAACAACCACGCGACGATCCGGGCAGCACGAGCGAGACGGCGAGGATTGGTGTCTGTGACCCGTTGACGGTGCGGCGGCAAGCCAGGGTTCGCAAAAGCGTCCGTCGTGACAACGGCGGTACCGAGCTCTTTGCCGCTGAGGCGCTCGCCCGAGGATGTGACGAGTTCGGAACCATCCGTGCTCTTTACGATGTTGGCCATTGTTCTCCCAATAAATGCGCGTTGCGCTTAGTTTGACTTCGCCGTAATCCAGATGGTCAGGCCGATAATCGCACCGACACCAAAGATCCACAGGAACAGTCCTTCAGAAACAGGACCCAACGATCCGAGCTCAAGTCCGCCCGGGGAGGGGTTTGCCTTCTGGTACTCGAGGTAGGCGATAATGTCCTTTTTCTCGGTGGGTGT
>CAIOGW010000032.1 GCA_903857985.1 uncultured Microbacteriaceae bacterium | reverse complement strand
GGAGTACCCGACGGACGATCTCGAAAGCGACCTGCGGGCCCTCGGTTACAACAACATTCTGTTCACGAAGGCCGGCGAGGTCATCGAGCGCAACGGGCTGCGCATCCTTGTCACGCCCATGCGCGCACCCAGCGATGGCCCCGTGGGCGATTCGTCTCTGTCTCTCGACGACGGCACTGCGGTCATCCTCGATCAGAACGATGCGCATCCGCTCGACATCGACGCACTGCTCGGTTTCGGCAAGGTCGACGCGTACTTCACCCAGTTCTCGGGCGCGATCTGGTGGCCCATGGCCTACGACCTCACGCTCGAGGAGAAGCAGCACTTTGCGCAGCTCAAGCGCGAGGCGCAGACCAAGCGCGCCCAGTTCTACATCAACAAGATTGATGCGCCTCACGTGTTCCCCATGGCGGGTCCGCCCATGTTCCTCGACGACGCCCTCTTTCCCTTCAACGGGCACGGCAAGAACGGCGAGTCGATCTTCACCGATCAGGTGGAGTTCCTCGACGTCTTGAAGGAGTCGCACCCCGAGACCGCGGGTCACGTCTTCCTGCCGGGCACCGTGGTCGACATCAACCACGGCAACGTCACGGTGACCAACGAACTCTTCACCGATGCGGAAATTGCCGACATGTTCGCTAACAAGTGGGACTACTTCGAAAACCAGCGGGCCACCCGCCAGGCCGAGTTGGTCGCCGAGAAGGCGAGCCGCGCGCCCGTTCCGGCCGACCTCTTTGAGCAGGTCAAAGCGTGGTGGGAACCGCTGATGAAGCGCGCACCCATTCTGTGTGACGGCATTGGTGCCCTCGTCCGCTTCACGATCGGTGAGGATGACCTGGTCGCCGACTTCCCCAAGGGGGAGGTGCGTCGCTACAACGACGAAGCGTGTCGCTACTGGTTCACCATTCCCGCGGATCTCGTCGCCACCAACCTGCGCGATCACGAGATCGACTGGTCAAACTCCATTTTTCTCTCGGTGCGCTTCACCGCCGGTCGCATCGGCAAGTTCAACGAGTACCTCTACACGTTCATGAAGTGCCTCTCGGAGCAGCGCATCGACTACGTGGAGAACTGGTACTCCGAGCAATCCGACACGGGCGAGGACATCCGCATCGATGACTGGTTGGTGCAGCGTCGGTGCCCGCACCTGCGCGCCGACCTGAGCAAGGCCGGGACGGTCGAAAACGGTGTGCTCACCTGCAGCCTGCACGACTGGAAGTTCGACCTCGCTTCGGGCCGCTGCCTCACCAGCCAGGGTCACGAGATTCGAGCGAGCAAGATCTAGCGTTCAACAAAATCTTGGCCAAACCTTGGCATGCCAGGACGGATCTTTTCAGCTATTTCTCAAAAAATGATTTAGTATTACGAGTATGGGATTATTTGCCGGACGGTTTGCGCGCGCGCGCATCGCCGCGGTGAGTGTTCTGGCACTCGCCGTGGGCATGCTCGTTGCCGTGGCGCCGGTGGGCTCTGAGGCTCCCGCAGCGCAAGCCGCCGACATGAGTCAGTTTCAGGCCGGAAATATTATTGCCGACGCCCTGTTCTTTGACGGCAACGCCATGTCGGCCGCCGAGGTTCAGGCATTCCTCAATGCCAAGGTTCCTGCGTGTGCCGCTGGATACGTCTGCCTCAAGAACTACACCGAGACCACGCGCACAATTGCGGGCAATCCCATGTGTTCGACCTATCAGGGTGCCGCCAACGAAACGGCTGCAACCATCATTTACAAGGTCGGAAAAGCCTGCGGCATTAGCCAAAAGACGATTCTCGTCATGCTGCAAAAAGAGCAAGGACTGGTGACCAGCACGGCGCCGTCGTCGGGAAGGTTCCGCGCGGCCATGGGTGCGGGATGTCCCGACACCGCGGCCTGTGATTCCACTTACTATGGCTTCTTCAACCAGGTGCATTACGGGTCGTACCAGCTCAAGCGTTACACACAGCCGCCGGGAACCGGCCCAGGAACGGCGTGGGACACGCGCTACGACCTGTGGAAGCCCGTGGGCCAGGTATCGAACATCCTCTACAGTCCCGTCCGTGACGGCGCGGGCAACTACGTCTGTGGCACCAAGTCGGTTTACATAGCTAACCAGGCCACGCACTCGCTCTACATCTACACGCCCTACACGCCAAATCAAGCGGCCCTCAACGCCGGATACTCACTGGGCGACGGCTGTTCGGCATACGGAAACCGTAACTTCTTCAACTACTACTACGACTGGTTTGGCAGCACGCAAGCTGTAGGGGCGCGCGCGTCAACGATGCCGCAGATTTCCGGCCTGAACGCTGTGGGTGCCACCCTGACGGCTGCTCCGGGCACGTGGTTAGGCACTCCCGCGCCAACGATCGCCTACCTCTGGCAAGCGTGCACCTCCGTGGTGGTAACTTCTTCGTCGACACAACCCGCAGGTTGCACAAACCGCACAACGGGTGCGCAGTACGTTGTGACCGCGGCTGACGCCGGCAAGTACCTCACCGTGGCTGTCACCGGGTCGAACTCGAGCGGCGTGGCAACAGTGTGGTCTGCCAGCACGCCTGGCGCCATAGGATCGCCGAGCCTCACGACGTCGCCCGTTCTCACGGGAACCCCAGCAGTCGGCTCCTCCGTCTCGGTGAATACGGGTGCATGGACAGCATCGCCAACGTCCTACGCGTATCAGTGGTTTGCGTGCACGAGTGACGTCGCATCGGCCACGAACTATCAGCCCGCCGGATGTTCGACAATCTCCGGCGCAGCAACAACCGTCTTTGCTCTGACAAACGCGACCGTCGGCAAGCATGTGAGCGCTCGCGTCTCAGCGGTGAATGGTTCGGGGTCGACATGGACGTGGACCAAGAGCATGGCCGTTACAAAAGACCCGTTCGTCGCGGGCACTTTGCAGTCGGGACTTGCTGTCACAGCCGATGTGGGCGGTTGGCTCGGCGCAACGAGCTTCGCCCCCGTCCCCACCGATGGACCGACAACCGGTAATAGCTACTCTGTCAAGGCCATCCAGACATACCTGTCGCGGGCAGGCTTCCCGACTGACGTTGACGGCATTTTGGGCCCCCAGACATCGGGTAATGTCGCCCTCTACCAGGGCAAATTCGCTCTCGGTGCCGACGGAATCGTAGGCCCGGCAACATGGGCACACATGGTTGCCGCCAACACCCCATCGACCTACGCCACGCAGTGGCAACGTTGCACGAGCCCGCTGGCGCTCCCGGCAACATCCCAGCCCGCCGGATGCGCCGACATCGTCGGTGCCACGGGATCAAGTTACACAATCGTGTCCGACGACATCGCCAGCTACCTCACCGTGCGCGTCACCGCGACGCGCGGAACAACCGTCGAGCGACGCTGGGCGGCCAATTCTGTCGCCGCGTTGGCTTTTGTGACGCCGACGCCCACACCTACCCCGACACCGACTCCGTTGACGAACCCGCCCACTGTTTCGGGCACGGCAACAATTTCCGGCACGCTCACCGCGTCATCCGGTCAATGGCTGGGCGTGCCCACGGCAGCGGTGCCCACCGACGGGCGAACATACGGCGCCAACGCTTACCCGGTCAAGTCGATACAGACCTACCTAACGCGGGCTGGAATACCCACGGTTGTCGACGGCGCTTATGGTCCGGGAACAACCGCGAGTGTGAAGGCATTCCAGACGAAATACGCCTTGACGTCAGACGGCCTCGTTGGTCCCGCAACCTGGGGCAAGATGCTGTCGCTCAAGCTGTTTACGACTTACCAGTTCCAGTGGATTCGATGCCCCGCGTCCCTCCCTGCACCCGCCGCTGACGGACCCGCGACCTGCACCGACATCGTGGGTGCCACTGCGTTGACCTATCGACCCGTTGCTGCAGACGCGGGATCGTTCGTGGCCGTTCGTGTCTTCGCCGAAAGTGGCGCTAAGGCTGAGAACCGGTGGAGCGCCTCGACCGTCGCGCTAGCCAGCGGCGTGTCAGCAACGCCGACTCCCACGCCTTCGGTAACTCCGACGCCTTCGGTAACTCCGACGCCTTCGGTAACTCCGACGCCTTCGGTAACTCCGACGCCTTCGGTAACTCCGACGCCTTCGGTAACTCCGACGCCTTC
>CAIOGW010000031.1 GCA_903857985.1 uncultured Microbacteriaceae bacterium | reverse complement strand
GTTCTCATTTCGTGCCCCTGGAGGGACTCGAACCCCCAACCCTTTCCTTAGGACGGAACTGCTCTTCCATTGAGCTACAGAGGCGCTGGTGCGATAAGTCTAGGGCTGCCGTTGCTAGGCGGCCGGTGCCAGAAAGTCTTCCCACGCGGGCTGGTGTCGGTCGAGCCCCAGTGCGAGCCACGCCGGGCCGGATGGCATGCGCGGCGTAAAGCGCAGATTCCACCCCAGCTGCCCCAGGGTGCGGTCACCCTTGACGTTGTTGCAGCGGAAACAGCACGCCACCAGGTTTTCCCAAGACTCTTCTCCCCCGCGCGACTTGGGCACCACATGATCAATGGTGTTTGCTGAACGCCCACAGTAGGCGCAGTGGTGGGAGTCGCGTCGCAGCACACCGCGCCTGGTCAACGGCACTCGGCGCACATACGGCACTCGAACATAGCGACTCAAGATGATGACGCTGGGCCGCTCATAGTCGCCCGTTGTTGACGTGACCGGATTGTCATCATCCGCCTTGATAACTGTGGCTTTGTTGTTCATCACGAGCACAAGAGCTCGGCGAAACGAGACGACAGCGAGCGGTTCGTATCCGGCGTTGAGAACGAGCGTGCGCATTAGTGGGTCCTTCTGGTCTGGCCTACACGGCATGCAGGCAGTGAACAGTAATGGGCAGTCGTGGTGAGTGCGGCGGTCGGCGTGCGGCCACGAGACAAACAAAAAGGCACCGTCGTCATGACGATGCCGTAAGTCTCGAGCGCGCGTGAGGTCAGACTGACCCTGCGCGCGGCTATGAGCCCGCTGAAGTCGTGTCGTATTCCCCTCGGGGCGTGCGCGCGCTCATCCGTGGCCCGGATGGTGCGCGACACTGACATGACTCCTCCACCGCATTCCCCCACAAGGAATGCTTGAGCCCACGATACGCCTTGCAGGCTCGAGCCGTGTAAAGCGAAACGCCGAGATTTTCTTACCGAAGAATGAACAGGTGCAGCAGCGCATCGCGCGACGTGACCACAACACCCCCGTCGTCTACCGGCGACAGGGTGACATTCTTGCCCTCCACGCTCGCCACGATGTTGGCGCCGGGCACGAGTCCGGCGTCTCGCATAGCTCGCAGGAGCTCGGCATCGGACTGAATGGGCTCGCCCAAGCGCTTGAGCATTCCCTGCGCGCGACCGCGTCCTTCCGCCACCGATTCGGCCAGCGAAATGACACCGTCTGAGAATTCACGCGAGGGCGTGAACCCTAGTTCCTCAAGTCCTGGAATCGGGTTTCCGTAGGGCGACTCGTGTGGATTGCCGAGCAGCGCGATGATGCGGCGCTCCACCTGCTCGCTCATCACGTGCTCCCAGCGGCACGCTTCTTCGTGCACAAACTCCCACTCGAGACCGATCACATCGGCAAGCAACCGCTCGGCCAAACGGTGCTTGCGCATCACCGAAACGGCGTCGTGTCGCCCTAGGTCGGTGAGCACCAACAGGCGGTCATCAGCAATCTCAACGAGGCCGTCGCGCTCCATGCGAGCAACCGTCTGTGACACCGTGGGGCCCGAGTGCCCGAGGCGCTCCGAGATGCGCGCGCGAATGGGCACCAGACCCTCTTCTTCGAGCTCGAGGATGGTGCGCAGGTACATCTCAGTGGTGTCGATGAGATCTGCCATGAGCCGTATATTCCTGTCGGGGGGTGCACGTGAGCCCGCAAACTGCGTTGACCCCATGTTAAGGCGCACAGACCAGCCCGCGCACGCTTCTAGACTTGAGAGCATGGCCGACATCACAATCCCCCAGAACCTTCTTCCGCGCGATGGTCGTTTCGGGTGTGGCCCGTCAAAGGTGCGGCCCGAGCAGGTGGCGGCCCTCGCTGGCCCCGGCGCTGCTCTGCTGGGCACGTCTCACCGCCAATCACCGGTTAAGGATCTTGTGGGACGCGTTCGCCGCGGACTCTCTGACTTGTTCGCTCTCCCCGACGGTTATGAGGTCTTGCTGGCCAACGGTGGCTCAACGGCGTTCTGGGATGCGGCCGCGTTCTCGCTGATCGAAAAGCGCAGCGAGAATCTGGTGTTTGGTGAATTCGGTGGCAAGTTTGCCGCGGCCGCTACGGCGCCCTGGCTTGACACGCCTCTCGTGAAGGAGGCCCCGGCCGGCTCGCGTAGCGAGGTTGAGATTGCCGAGGGCATCGACGTGTATGCCTGGCCGCACAACGAAACCTCAACGGGTGTGATGGCGCCCGTGCGCCGAGTGGATGCCCCCGGTGCACTCACCGTCATCGATGCCACCAGTGCGTCCGGTGGCGCCATGATCGATGCCAGCCAGGTGGATGCCTACTACTTTGCCCCGCAGAAGAATTTCGCCTCTGACGGCGGCCTGTGGTTCGCCCTCGTGTCGCCTGCGACCATCGAGCGCATCGAGCGTATTGCGTTATCAGGCCGCTATATCCCGGAGTTCCTGAGCCTCAAGAACGTGATCGATAACTCACGTCTCGAACAGACACTCAACACTCCTGCCGTTGGCACGCTGGTGATGATGGAAAATCAGATTGAGTGGATGAACGCCAGTGGTGGTTTGGCCTGGTGTGACGCGCGCACCCGCGAGTCGTCGAGTGTGCTCTACGACTGGGCCGCCCGCGTTGACTACGCGACACCGTTCGTTGCAAACCCCGATCACCGTTCTCAGGTCGTGGTGACCATCGACTTCGACGAGAACATCGACGCGGCAGCAATCGCCGCCGTGTTGCGAACAAATGGCGTTGTCGACACCGAGCCCTACCGCAAGCTCGGACGCAACCAGTTGCGTGTGGCCACCTTTACCGCGGTTGACCCCGACGACGTTCGCGCACTCGTGACCTGCATCGAGTACGTCGTGGAGCGGCTGCGCTAAAAGTCGCGGCGATCGCCGTCACTGGGGTCATCGAACGAGTCGTCCTCGTCCACGATGTGCAGGTTGTCTTCGGCAAGATCTTCTTCGTTGATGTGATCGTGCGCGTCGGAGGGCGACAGGTCGTGTTCGTCGATGTCGTCGTCATCGTCATCGTCGTCATCGTCATCGTCATCGTCATCGTCATCGTCACCATCGTCATCGTCACCGTCACCGTCGTCATCGTCATCGTCATCGTCGTCATCGATGGGGACGAGGTCATCGTCTGCAGACAAGAGATCGTCGTCGTCGATAACCTCGAGCACTTCTGCCTCATCGAGGGTTCCCTCTTCGACGGCCTTGCGCTGAGCCTCGAGGTACTCCGTGAGACGCACCGACCAGGGCACCCATTCGGGTGCCACGAGCGCACCCTCGTCGGGCAAGAGTTCCGCCTCGACCACCGTAGGCGCGTCGCCGTCGATACTGGCCAGCGCCACCGTCCACAGCCAGCCGGGGTAGCCGGCGAGACCGCACGTGAACTGCAGCACCGTGATGCCATCGGGTTCAGCATGCGTTGCCACCAGCGGACCCACCGCGTCCATGGGAGCAAAATCGGCGAGCGCAGAGAGTGCCAAGGCACGCTGCTCGTCTGTTGCCACGGGAGGAGTTTTCGAGTTAGGCATCAAGTTCTTCTGCCACGCGGCGCAGCATGGCTGCAACCTTTTTTCCGTGCGCGGCGTCGGGGTAGTGCCCATTTTTCAGTTTTGAGCCAATTCCGTCCATGAGCTTTACCAGGTCTTCAACGATGATGGCCATGTCGTCGGCGGGCTTGCGATTGGTCCGAGAAACCGTCGGGGCCTCAATCACGCGCACCGACAGAGCCTGGGGTCCGCGCTTTCCATCGGCGAGTCCAAACTCGAGGCGAGTTCCCTTGGCGATGCGGGCACCCTCGGGCACCGCAGAGGCGTGCAAAAACACCTCGCCACCCTCATCCGACGCGATAAAGCCGAAGCCTTTGTCCTCGTCGTAAAACTTAACTTTGCCCGTTGGCATGCTCAACTCCCGTATCTCGACCTTGCCAGTTTACCGGCACGAAATACTCTCGCCCTATTCTTGAGAGATGGCCACTCCTCGTACAACTGAAACATCCCGTATCGAACGGGTTCTCGCCGCCATGGTTGCGGCAATTATCGGGCTGACACTCGTCTGCTTCGCGGCTACCCTGATTGCTTCCGCCACCGGAACAGCGGACTTTTCCGAGGGATTCTGGCCCACGGTGGCGACCCTGCCCCTGATAAGTCTGCCCCTCGGTTTCATCCTTCTGCTCACACTCATTGGAATCAACTGGTCTCGGCGCCGCAAGTCAACACCGCGCACCAAGTGATCATTTCCGCGCACGTGTGGCGACCGAGCCGACAGCGTGATACGCCGTGAGTTCTGCGCTGTCCCTCGTCAACCGACTGGCTAGCCACGACGAACAGGTTTTGGTCGGAGCCCTCGCCATTCGCGCGCCCAAGACAATTGGGGTGCGAGATCTTTTCGACCTCGCCGAGGCACTCCTCACCCCCGTGAGCATCGATCAGGGCCTAGCCCGCTTGAGTCACGAAGAACTGGCGCATTTAGCCGCAGGTACGCCTGGCTCCGAGCTCCTCGCCGTGTGCGACGCCTTACTCCTAGGCGATGCCGAGCACGTTTTTCCCGAAGTACTCGAACGGGCGAACCATTGGATCGCGGCGACTACGACCGATCCCGGGGTCGGTCGCGCCGAAGCACAAACTACAACAGGCAGCGAAGCAGGCGATGGCCCTGTGCTGGCAACCCCCGACGACGCAGTGGTAGCGCTGCACGAAGGTCTTGTGGCCGTGAACCTGCTGGATGACCTCTTGGCTGCCCTCACCCACGCGCCGTCCCGCGTAAACGGAACGGGGACCTTGACCAAGGCGGCAGCTGTGCATCTCGAGGCGGTAATGCCCAGGTCCGATATCGACCTGCAGTCATTTGTCTCATGGGCCGTGCACACTCCGCTAGCGAGTGTCCGCGCGGGAGCCCTTCAGGTGGTGAGCGACCGCTTCGCCGTGTGGATGAAGATGACCAATGTCGAGCGATGGCTGTTTCTCGCGACCACGTGGCTCGAGGGCATTCCTTCTTTGGGGCGCCAAATCTTGCGCTCGACCCCATGGACAGAAACAGACCTGAGGGCGGCCGCCGAGCGCGAACTCATCGTGAGCCATGCGTGGATCATGCCGGCACTCACCGAGGCGCTGGCCACGGCCCGCCTGCTCGGCCTCCTGCGCGGCGAGATCGTGAGCCCCGCCGCCATCGCCGCCCTTGCCCGGGGAGCTGGAGACGCCAATGAGCACCTGCGAGGCTTTGCCGAAGCCCACGCACCCACTGAAACTGAAACGTTCATCGTGCAGCACGACCTCTCCGTTATCGCTCCCGGGCCCCTCAGCGCTCAGGTATCGACACGGTTGCGTTCGATGTCGGACGTCGAGTCGCGTGGCATGGCGAGCACCTTTCGGCTCAGTGCCGAGAGCGTCTCTCGAGCTTTGGCGTCGGGCGTCGACGGTACCGAACTTCTCGGCTTCCTGGCGGCGCATTCCGTCACGGAGTTGCCGCAGAATCTGGTCTATCTCACCAACGATCTGTCGGCCAAACACGGCAGCGTTCGGGTCTCTCGGATTTCTGGCCGGACGTTGGTTGAGGCTGCCACGGATCAACTGGCAGCGCTACTCGGCGTCGACAGTAACGTGCGGCACCTTCAGCTCACGCTCACGAGCGAGCGAACTTTCGCCACGGCCCTCGAGCCGCGGTCGGTCATCACCGTCTTGGTTGAGGCAGGGTATCCGGCCATCCCCCTGGATACCCCACCAGCTCCGGAGGAGAGTCTTGAAGAAGATCTCGATGCAGGTCTCCGTGCACTCGTGAAACGTCTGCGCGAGCGCGACGAAGACATTCCCATGGATGCGTCGTGGCTCAAGCGGCAGCTCGACCTAGCCATTCGCAACAAGCAGCGCGTGACGGTGACGGTGCAGATGCCCGACGGTGAGCGGGACTTCGAACTTGAGGTGACGGCATTGGCCAACGGCCGCCTGCGCGGTCGCGACCTGCGGGGAGCGGTTGAGCGCACGCTTCCGCTGGCATTCATTACCGCTGTCAGCCCGGCAGGGTAGTCTGAGGATTTATGCCAGACGGACCCTTGATCGTTCAGAGCGATCGCACAGTTTTGCTCGAAGTCGCTCATCCCGATGCCACGTCGGTGCGCCACGAGCTCGCGGTTTTCGCCGAACTGGAGCGAGCCCCTGAACACATTCACACCTATCGCATCACGCGTCTCGGCCTGTGGAATGCTCGGGCTGCCGGCCACACCGCTGACGAGGTATTGGGGACTCTCGAGCGAAATGCCAAGTTCCCGATACCCTCGAGCGTCAGCACAGACATCGTCGACACGATGAACCGCTTTGGTCGTCTCGCCATCGAGCGCGACGGCGACGTCCTCGTTTTGCGCGGCGACAATCCGGCCATTCTCACCGAGGTCAGCAAGGCCACGAAGGTGCGTGACCTGCTCGTGGATCAGCGCTCAGACGGTAGCTACGAAATCGCTCCGTGGGCCCGAGGCACACTAAAGCAGGAGCTCGTCAATTTGGGCTGGCCCGCCGAAGACAATGCGGGCTTTCGTCCCGGCGCCCACAAAGACATTAGCCTCGTCACCGACGGCTGGAGCCTGCGGCACTACCAAGAGAACGCCGTCGACCACTTTCTCAGCGGCGGTTCGGGGGTTGTCGTGCTTCCGTGTGGCGCCGGCAAGACTCTGGTCGGCGTGGGAACCATGGCAAAGGCCAAGACCGACACGCTCATCCTGGTCACCAACACCGTGTCCGCTCGACAGTGGCGCGATGAGATTCTGAAGCGCACCAACCTTACGGCCGACGACGTGGGCGAGTATTCAGGGTCGATCAAAGAGATCAAAGCGGTGACGATTGCTACGTATCAAATTCTCACCGCCAAGCGTAAGGGCGAGTTTGCGCACCTGGAGTTGCTCGACGCGCTCGACTGGGGTTTGGTAATTTACGACGAGGTGCACCTCCTTCCCGCTCCCGTGTTCAAGCTGACCGCAGAGTTGCAGGCGCGCCGCCGCCTCGGGCTCACGGCAACGCTGATTCGCGAGGACGGCCGAGAGTCTGACGTGTTTAGCCTCATCGGGCCCAAGCGCTTCGACGCACCCTGGAAGGAGATCGAGGCAGAGGGCTTCATCTCGCCCGCCGTCTGCTTTGAGATTCGCATCGACCTCGGGGGCGACGAACGTCTCACATATGCCGCGTCGACCGACAAAGAGCGCTATCGCCTAGCCGCCAGCAGCCCCACAAAACTGGCCGTCGTGCGTAAACTCATTGACCGTCACCCCGACGATCGAATTCTGGTGATTGGTCAATATCTCGACCAGCTGGCCGAACTCGGTGATGCCCTGGGTGTGCCCGAAATCACCGGCGCCACACCAATTGATGAGCGCGAACGCCTGTTCCAAGCTTTCCGGGTCGGCGAAATCCGGGTGCTCGTGGTCAGCAAAGTGGCCAACTTCTCCATCGACCTTCCCGAGGCCAGCGTGGCCATCCAGGTCAGCGGCGCCTTTGGTTCTCGACAAGAAGAAGCCCAGCGCCTCGGCCGGCTGCTGCGCCCAAAGCAGGACGGCCGTTCGGCTACCTTCTACACGCTGGTCGCGCGTGACACGGTTGATCAGGACTACGCACAAAACCGCCAGCGCTTTTTGGCCGAGCAGGGGTATACCTACGACATCGTGGATGCCTCCAGCCTCTAGTCAGGATAAATTTGCAAACGTTCAGGTTTCATTCAGGAAACGTGAAGATACTGATGCCATGACTGGACCAAAGATTCTCGTAGTTGATGATGAACCGAACATTCGCGACCTGCTGACCACCAGCCTTCGCTTTGCCGGTTTCGCAGTTCGGGCCGTCGGCAACGGTGCGGCCGCTATCTCGGCCGTGCTCGCTGAAGAGCCCGATCTGATTGTTCTCGACGTGATGCTGCCCGACATGAACGGGTTTAGCGTCACCAAGCGTTTGCGCTCGTCGGGATACACTTCGCCGATCCTGTTCCTCACGGCAAAGGACGACACGCAAGACAAGATCATGGGCCTCACGGTCGGTGGCGATGACTACGTGACCAAGCCGTTCAGCCTCGACGAGATCGTGGCCCGCATCAAGGCGATCCTTCGCCGCACGATGCAGGAGGACGATGAGATTCTCATCCGAGCCGGAGAGATCTCGATGGATCAAGACACGCACGAGGTGCGCGTTGGTGACCACGTGCTCGAACTGAGCCCCACCGAGTTCAAGTTGCTGCGGTACATGATGCTCAATCCCAACCGCGTGCTGAGCAAGGCTCAAATTCTTGACCACGTGTGGGAATACGACTTTAACGGCGACGCGGGCATCGTGGAGTCGTACATATCGTATCTTCGTCGCAAGATTGATCCCGTTGCTTCGGAGCCGCTCATCCAGACCAAACGCGGTTTCGGCTACATGCTCAAGATCGCCAAGGCTTCTTAGTAAGAAGAGGCAATACTCAGGAGCGTCCTGACACAATGAGGGCTATGGCATTGTCACTTCCGGATCGGTGGAACGAAGTTTCGTTGCGCACCAAGATCACGGGTGTGACAACGCTGTTGCTCACCATGGGGCTCTTGGTCACCGGTGTGGGCACGATGGCCATGCTCAAACCGGCCCTCATCGGCCAGCTCGATGCGCAAATTCAGGTGATGAGCGCTGACATTTCGCGGGTGGTCAACGCCAGCAGCGAATCGAGCGGGCTCTCCGAAGCCCCCAACGACTACTACTACGTTGTCTTGGATGCCACGGGAAGTCGCCTCGAAGAGAACTGGCTCGACAAGAGCAGGAACGTGCGCCCCGTTGTGCCGGCAAGCCTCACACTGAGTAAGACGCAGGAACTCGGCGGTACCGTTTTTGACATGATGAGCCGCGATTCGCGCGTGCGGTATCACGCGGTTGCTGTACCGGTGAAGTTTGCCGACGCGTCCGATTCGTTCGGCACGGTGGTTGTAGCTCTGGCCACCACTGGCGTCGACCGGCTGATGGCCACCTACCTGTCGATCTTTCTGGGCTTCGGCATCGGTGTGGTCATCATCGGCGCCCTGCTCACCCGACTTCTCGTGACCACCACCTTTAGCCCGCTCCGTCGCGTGGAAAAAACTGCCGCCGCCATCGCCGACGGCGACTTTAGTCAGCGCTTGCCGTGGTCGACTCCCAACACTGAGGTGGGCCGCGTGACGCGTGCGCTCAACACCATGCTGGGGCGCATCGACCGCGCCTTCGCCGACCGCGCGCGCACGATCGACCACATGCGCCGGTTTGTTGGCGATGCCAGCCACGAACTCCGCACTCCGCTCGTTTCGGTGCGCGGATATGCCGAACTGTATCGCATGGGAGCTCTGAAGACCAAGAAAGACGTTGCACAGGCGATGGACCGCATCGAGCGCGAGGCAATCCGCATGGGCATCCTCGTCGACGACCTCCTGGCCTTGGCGCGACTCGACGAAGCGCGTCCGCTGGAACTCGCCGACATAGATCTCACCGTTCTCGCCGCTGACGCCGCGCTCGATGCCCGTGCGTTCGATCCGGACCGCGAGGTCACCGTCCACGCGATTGACTCAGAAGACCCGCCCACGGCACTCGTTATCACCGCCGAAGAGAACAAGATTCGCCAGGTGATTACCAACCTGATGGGCAATGCACTGCGCTTCACCGAGCCGGGCAGCCCCCTAGAGATTGCCGTGGGTCGTGACGAATCTGGCAACGGCCTCATCGACGTGATTGATCACGGCGATGGCATACCGCCGCAGGTGCGCGAGAAGATCTTCGAACGATTTTGGCGTGCCGATTCCTCCAGGGCCCGTGAAACCGGCGGCTCAGGACTCGGGCTCGCTATTGTGGCGTCGATTGTCTCGGCGCACGAGGGGTCCATCACCGTAGATGAGACACCCGGCGGCGGCGCCACGTTCCGCATCAGCCTGCCTGCGCAGGGACCCACGAACTCACCCGAGGTTCTCGGGCTCTAGTTCGGTTTTCCACACAATCCCGAGTTGGGACGTTGTGTTGTCGGTTCGACTGCCACCATGCCACGTGAGAGGAGACTCACATGACAACGTTTCACATTGACAGCTCTGCGGTGAGTAGCACAGCAGCAACCGCGCGCGCTCAGATCGCCCGCATCCAATCAGACATTGCCGCCCTGCACACCAGCCTGACAGGGTTGCAGTCATCATGGACGGGGCCCGCAGCAACGGCTTTTCAAGGAGTCGTCGGCCGGTGGCGGCAGACGCAAACCCGCCTTGAAGCAGACCTCACGGCTCTCAACGATGCGCTGGCGTTGGCCAGCCGGCAATACGCCGAGATGGAACTTGCCCACGTGCGCTTGTTCCAGTAGCGCGGGCTCGAACAAACGACGAAGGGCTCCCCGACCGGGGAGCCCTTCGTGCACGATGAGACTTAGAAGTCCATTCCCGCACCGGGGTCGGGCATGTTGCCAGAAGCCTTTTCGGGCTTTTCGGCAACAACAGCCTCGGTGGTGAGGAACAGGCCGGCGATGGAGGCGGCATTCTGCAGGGCAGAGCGCGTTACCTTAGCCGGGTCGATGATGCCCTGGGCAACCAGGTCACCGTACTCGCCGGTGGCGGCGTTGAGGCCGTGACCGTCGGGCAGGCTACGCACCTTGTCAACCACGACGCCGGCCTCGAGACCTGCGTTGATGGCGATCTGACGCAGCGGCGCTTCGATGGCCACGCGCACGATGTTTGCACCGGTAGCCTCATCACCCGTGAGCTTGAGCTTGGCAAACGCCTTTGCTCCGGCCTGGATGAGTGCTACGCCACCGCCGGGGACGATGCCCTCTTCAACGGCAGCCTTGGCGTTGCGAATGGCGTCCTCGATGCGGTGCTTGCGCTCCTTGAGCTCGACCTCGGTTGCGGCGCCGGCCTTGATGACAGCAACACCGCCGGCCAGTTTGGCCAAGCGCTCCTGCAGCTTCTCGCGGTCGTAGTCGCTGTCAGTGTTCTCAATCTCGGCGCGAATCTGTGAAACGCGACCGGCGATACCAGCGGGGTCACCGCCACCATCGATGATCGTGGTCTCGTCCTTGGTAACGACAATCTTGCGCGCGTGACCGAGCAGTTCGAGGCCAACGTTCTCGAGCTTAAGGCCCACCTCTTCGCTGATGACCTGTCCGCCCGTGAGGATGGCGATGTCCTGAAGCATGGCCTTGCGACGGTCGCCGAAGCCGGGAGCCTTGACGGCAACCGACTTGAAGATGCCGCGGATCTTGTTGACCACGAGTGTGGCCAGCGCTTCGCCGTCAACGTCTTCGGCGATGATGAGCAGCTGCTTGCCCGTCTGAATCACCTTGTCAACGATGGGGAGCAGATCCTTGATGTTCGACACCTTCGAGTTCACGATAAGGATGTAGGGGTCTTCGAAGACCGCTTCCTGACGCTCGGGGTCGGTCATGAAGTAGGCCGACAGGAATCCCTTGTCGAAGCGCATACCCTCGGTAATCTCGAGCTCGGTGCCGAACGTGTTCGACTCCTCGACCGTGACGACGCCCTCTTTGCCCACCTTGTCGATGGCCTCAGCGATCAGGGCACCGATCTGGGGGTCAGCGGCCGAAATCGATGCCGTGGCAGCGATCTCTTCCTTGGTCTCGATCTCTTTGGCAGCAGCAACGAGTTCCTTGGTGACGGCCTCAACGGCCTTCTCGATGCCGCGCTTGAGCG
>CAIOGW010000030.1 GCA_903857985.1 uncultured Microbacteriaceae bacterium | reverse complement strand
TCAGAAGAAACCGAAGAACAAACACGTGATGTCGCCACGCTGGCGTCGGAACTCATTGCTCTCGCTTTTCGCTACACGTTGGCGGAGACCATCCGCAACGGTCCGCAACTCTCACATGTGCCCCTGCCGGCCGACGCCGTGGCTCTGCTCAAGTCCGTGATGACGCGGTTGTCGGCATAGAGTCGACTGCGCTGGAGCGCCCCCATCCCGTTGTCACCCGCGCGCTAGGGCAACGGACTTCTGCGCGAGAACACGCCGGCAAAGAGGGCGTGCAGCAGGGGTAGGCCCGAGACGGCAAGCAGAACGATGCCGAGAGTCTCGTTGCGATCGAGCACGATGAGCCCGCCCACGAAGAGGGCCGCAAAGAGCACAGCCGAAATCACGCGACGCAGGGTGCGGTTAAGGATGCGCGTGCGCCGCTCCAGTTCGGGGGACCGCACCGAGAGCTGGCCCATTTCTGCGCGGGAGATCAGTGCATCGATGCGTTTGGGCAGTTTGGCGGCGAGTTGAAGTGACGAGAGACCGTGGCTGAGGAAGGCCCGCACCACGTTGCCGCCCTCGGCGCGCACCAGTTTGGCCGAGTAGGGTTCCACGGCGTTCCACAGGTTGAACTCGGGGTTGAGCGAACTGCACATGCCCGAAATGAGCGAAAGAGCTCGCACGACGAGCAAGAAGTTCTCGGGGAACTGGAACGGGAGCGCCCGAACCACGTCGGCAAACTCCTTCGCGAACGCCCGGTACTCCTGTGGGTCAACCTTCTGGAGCTCGGCAAAACCGAGCCCACCAAACCGGTCGAACAGCTTGATGAACGCGCGCTCAAGTTCGACGGTGTCGGCACTCGGCATGAGCACGCCCACCTCGCGCATGCCCTCGATCATTCCCGCTCCGTCGCGAGACGCGGCCGCAATCAGCGTTGACCGCAGCGCCTTGGCGAGCCCCGCCGGCACCTGGCCCATCATGCCGAAGTCGATGAACGTCAGCCGCCAGTTCGGCGCCGTCTGGCCTGCGGATGGGGGAAGCGGCTGCACGAATACGTTGCCCGGGTGTGGATCTGCGTGAAAGAAGCCGTCCATGAGCACCTGGTCGAGCATCACGCGCGCGAATTCGTCGGCAACCTCGTGCGGATCGATGCCGGCGGCCCGCAACCCGTCGACGTCAGTGATCTTGATGTCGGTCACGTCTTCTTGCGTGAGAACCCTGCGCGTGGAGCGCTCCCACACCATCTCGGGCACGCGCACGCGCGGGTTATCGGCAAAGTTCTGACCAAACCGCTCGGCATTCGCCCCCTCGTTGAGATAGTCAATCTCTTCGAGGCACGTGGTGGCGAACTCCTCCATGAGCCGCGGCATGTCGGCGCGACGGTTGATGAGGCGAATGCGGCTCAGCCATCCGGCCACACGGCGAAGGGCCATGAGGTCAACGGCCACCACGGTGTCGATTCCGGGGCGCTGGATTTTGATCACGACGTCTTTCAGGCCGGTGAACTCTTGGTCGCTCACGGAAAGAACCGCCCGATGCACTTGGCCTAGCGATGCGGCAGCCAGCGGTTCGGGTTCCACCGAGCTGAAAGCGATCTCGAGCGGAACGCCCAGTTCGCGTTCGGCCAGTGCCCGAATGGCGTCGAACGGTACGGCCGGCACCTCGTCCTGCAGGCCAATCAGTTCATTGGTGATGACGGGAGGGAGCACGTCAAGGCGCGTCGACATGAACTGCCCCAGTTTGATCATGAGGCCGCTGAGGTCGACGGCCAGCCCGTGGAACCGGCGTGCAATCAGCGTGAGGCGTCGGGTGCGGGTGCGGGTCGAGATGGCGCGCAGGCCGATGCGCGGGAGGACAAGTTCAAACCACCATGTTGAGACCAACTGACGCGCGGCAAATCGAACGATGCGTCGATAACGCGCGCGCGATCTGCGCGCTGTCAGGGGCTCGCTGGCGATGCCTGATTTGGGTGTGGCCACCCTCTAATCTTGCGCCAACATCGCCTTAAGTTTTTTCGCCGCCTCGTCGATGATGCTCGTTGCCTCGAGAATCTTCTCGTCTTTCGACCGACGGGCCACTTCGGCTGCAGCCCGAGCAAGCGAGATGCCGGCCATAGCGAGGGCCCCGCGCGGGCCGGATTCCCGGTCGCTTCCGGTGGCCCATGGTGCCGTGGTCGCCGATTCAGCCTCGGCAACAGCACGACCGGCCTCGGTGAGGGTGTGCGTGCGTCGACCCGCGGTTTCCTTTGAGGTGATCAGGCCTTCATCGGCCAGAAGTTGCAGGGCGGGATAGACAGACCCGGCGCTGGGCTTCCAGACGCCTCCGCTGCGCGTCTGAATCTCGTGGATGATCTGATAGCCGTGCATGGGCGACTCGGCGAGAAGTCGAATGATTGCCGCGCGCACATCGCCGCGCTTCATGCGCATATCGACGTTGCGCGTGAACTGCTTGCGCAGATCGTCGAGTGTCTCCCACGCCGTGGCTCCGGGCCACGCGCCGTCGGAATTCTTAAACCAGGACTCTTTCATGCGGACCTCCGTGGTATCGGGATCGGTTTTAGTGTGCTCTTAACGATATATCGTTACGCGCACGTTGACCAACCCTCGGTCTGCAAGAAGGCCGATACCGCCTAGCGGTCGAACATCGCCATCTGAGCGGGGCTGTGGTGATCGCCGAGGGGCTGTGTGATGTTGTCGAGCCGAGTGATCTGGTCTACCGAGAGGCTGACACCAACCGCGCCCAGGTCCTCTTCAAGATGCGGGATGCGGATGGTTCCCGGAATGGGCACCCAGTCGGCGCCCTTCGCGAGCAGCCACGCGAGCGACACCTGTGCGGGGGTTGCTCCCACTTCGGTGCCCACCGCGGCAATCTCCTGCACGCGACGAAGGTTCTCGTCGAACACCTCCTCCACAAAGCGGGGGTTGGTGAGGCGCCAGTCGTCGTCGTCGAGCTGATCGCGCGAGGTGATCTTCGCCGACAACATACCCCGGCCGAGCGGAGAATAGGGCACAAAGCCGATGCCGAGCTCTCGCAGCACATCGAGCGTGCCGTCGTCGCCATCGCGCGTCCACAGTGAGTACTCCGACTGCAGCGCGGTCACCGGGTGCACGGCGTGCGCTCGCCGAATCGTGGCTTGCCCCGCCTCCGACAGGCCGATGTGGCCGATCTTGCCCTCGTCGATGAGCTCGACGAGCACGCCCATCACGTCTTCGATGGGCACGGTCTTGTCAACGCGGTGTTGGTAGTAGAGGTCGATGTAGTCAACGTCGAGGCGCTTGAGCGAGCCCTCCACAGCAACGCGGATGTTCTCGGGCGAACTGTCGGGAGCGGGGCGCCCCACGTTCGAGCGCAGCCCGAACTTGGACGCCAGAATTACCTTGTCGCGGCGACCCTTGATGGCCTTGCCCACCAAGACCTCGTTTTTCTCGGGGCCATAAATCTCGGCGGTGTCAATCAGGGTCACGCCCATGTCCAGCGCCCGGTGAATCACGGCCATGGAGTCGGCATCCGGCTGCTTGTGTCCCGTATAGATGTGCGACATTCCCATGCAGCCCAGGCCGATGCGAGACACGGTCAGGTTGCCAAGTTGCGTGTATTCCACGGGGTGAATCCAATCAAGAAGGGAAGGCGCCGGCGGAGGGTGATTGAGAGCTGCGTGATCCGCTAACTATTCTTGCGCACCGGTGCCGTCGACCGAACCCGTGTGCGCGGGGCGTGCGGGCTGCTTACGGAATCCTGCTCGGCCACGAGCTTCGAATAGAGCCCGCGCTTCTTCATCAGCTGGGCGTGCGTTCCCTGCTCGACCACGCGTCCGCCGTCAATCACAAAGATCACATCGGCATTAACGATGGTCGACAGACGATGGGCAATGGCGATGGTCGTGCGATTGCGCGCGGCCTTGTCGAGCGTCTTTTGCACAATGCGCTCGGAGACGGTGTCGAGCGAGCTTGTTGCCTCATCGAGGATGAGCACGCTCGGATCTTTGAGCAGAACCCGGGCGATGGCCACCCGCTGCTTCTCGCCACCGCTCAAGCGGTAGCCGCGCTCGCCGACGACCGTGTCGAAGCCCAGCGGGAACGACGCAATGGTGTCGTAAATGTTCGCCGCCTTGGCCACCCTGACCAGTTCATCGTCGGTGGCATCCGGTTTGGCGTAGCGCAGGTTCTCGGCAATTGTCGCGTGAAACAGGTACGTCTCTTGGCTCACAATGCCGATGTTGGCGATCAGCGACTCGGCTGTCAGTTTGCGCACGTCGGTTCCGGCAAAAACAACCCGTCCCGATTCCACGTCAAAGAACCGTGGCACCAAGTACGAGAGAGTGGTCTTGCCCGAGCCCGACGGACCGACAAACGCCACGAACTGCCCCGGCTCCACGCGCAGCGACACATTGGTGAGCGTGGGGCGCTCGTCGTCACCGGCGCCGGGGTACTTGAACGTCACGCGATCAAACTCGATGTGGCCGAGCTTGGCCGCGTCGACGGGTGTGGCGTCGGGCGCATCCGCGATTTCCGGCACGAGATCGAGGTACTGAAAAATTCGCGCAAACAGAGCTTGCGAGGTTTGCAGGTCAAGCCCCACCTGCATCACGTTCATCAGCGGAAACAGCAGACGCGCCTGAACGGTGGTGAACGCCACGATGGTTCCTATGGTCACATCAACGCCCCCGGCGATGAGATAGCCGGCAACCAGGTAGATGACGGCCGGAATGGACGAAAGAAAAATCTGCACCATGGCAAAGAACCACTGACCCGACATGGCCTGACGCACCTGCAGGCCAATCTGCACCTTGTTTTCGTTGTCGTAGCGCTGCACCTCGGCGCCCTGCTGCGAAAAGCTTTTGGCCAGCATGATGCCGCTTACGCTGAGGGCCTCCTGCGTGATCGCGGTCATCTCGCTCAGCGACTCCTGCGTCTTGGTGGCGATGCGCGCTCTCACCTGCCCCACCTTGCGTTGGGTAATCACCATGAGCGGCAGCATGATCACTGCAACCAGCGTGAGCTGCCAGGACAGGATGAGCATGGCCACAAAGGCGGCGAGCACGGTCACCGTGTTGCCGAGCACAGTGGAAACGGTGTTGCTCAGCACGCCGGCGACTCCGCCGACGTCATTCTGAAGTCGAGACTGAATGATGCCCGTTTTGGTGCGCGTGAAAAACGCGAGCTCCATCGACTGCAGATGGCTAAACAGGCGCACGCGAAGGATTCCCATAACTTTGTTGCCCACGGTCTGCGTGAGGTAGGTCTGGCCCACCCCCAGGCCAGCCGACACAATCCAAATGCCGATCATGAGCACCACCATGCTCGCGAGCAGGGACAGGTTTGGCCCACCGGTTTTGGGAAAGAGCCCCTGATTGAAGGCGACCTCGATGAGCAGGGGCGGAATCACAGTGAGGCCGGCACTGGAGATGACGAGCACGGCTGTGGCGATGAGGGGCGCGCGAAACGGGGCGAACAGACCGGCGATGCGGCGCAGGAGGTGAGGAATCTCGGGGGCGCTGGCGTTGAGTTCGCGTTGTACGCGCGCGTCTCGTGATCGTCCCCCCATGGGACCCCCATGACCGTGCATGCTCATCTGCCGAGCCTAAGTGTGCCTTGGGCTTTCACGAAACCCGATCGACCGACAAGGTGGAGGTAGGGCAACGGGCACGCTCATCCCTGCTTCGAGGGCCCGCACCCAGAAACTGGGGAAAGCACACCCCTCGAGGACAAGCTAGGGTAAAAGTACAAAGGGATTCAAACATCGCCGTTTGGAGCTGATAATGATGAATAACGTCCCTGCACATGATCCCGCCGGTTGGCGAAACGTCCCGGCAACGTCCAAGCCGATTGACCACGCTAAGGTCAAAAAACTATTGGCAGCCGAGTGGAAGAAGTTCTCTTCTGCCACGGGCAAGTCGGCGAAGCACAACAAGGTGGCCGGCAAGGTCTTGCCTTTGGGTGTGACCTCGAGCTTCCAGCACTGGGATCCTTATCCCATCTCGATTGCCTCGGCCAAGGGCGCCTATTTCACCGACGTCGACGGCCGCAAACTGCTCGACATGTCGATGGGTTTTGGTGCCATGCTGGTGGGTCACCTCAACCCGCTCGTAGTGAAGAAGGTCAAAGAAGCGCTCGACACAACGGGAACACTCTTTGTGACCCCGTCGCCGTCGGCAACCGACGTCGCCGAGCGATTCAAAAAGCGCTTTGGTCTCGACATGCTTCGTTTTACGAACTCGGGCACCGAGTCAACGATGTATGCCATTCGCGTGGCGCGCGCCGTGACCAAGAAGAAGGCGGTCATCAAGATCGAGGGTGGCTACCACGGTGGCTACGACCCTCTTCAGGTCTCGGTAAAGCCCGCACTGGCCGACATTGGTCCGGCGGATGCTCCGATTGCTGATGCCCCCATCGACGCGGTGCCGGGCACGGTCTACGTGGTGCCCTACAACGATCTTGCCTACCTGGAGAAGATCATGAAGGAGCACTCGGACATCGCGTGCTTCATTGTTGAGCCCGTCATCGAGAACCTGTCCATCATCCTGCCTGACAAGGGTTACCTCACCGGTGTGCGCAAGTTGTGCGACAAGTACAACATCGCGCTCATTTTTGACGAGGTAAAGACGGGCCTCACGGCCGGAGTCGCGGGTGCGTCAAAGCGTGTTGGGGTCACCCCCGACCTCGTCACCCTCGCTAAGAGCATCGGTGGCGGACTACCCGTGGCAGCCTTCGGCGGCAAGAAGAAGTACATGGATGCCGTCGTTGACGGTCGTATGGCGCACTTCGGTACCTACAACGGCAACCCTCTAGTTGCCGCTGCCATGGTTGCCGTAGATGAGCTCTGCACGCCGAAAGCGCTCGCCGATGCTGAAGCCATCAACACGGCGGCTTTGGCCAAGATGGACGCCATTATTGCCAAGTACGAGTTGCCTGCCCACACCATTGGTTTTGGTGTGAAGGGCGCCATCATCTGGTCGCCCACTCCCGTGCGCAACTATCGCGACTTCAAGAACACCGATTTCTTGATGGCCGAGTTGAGCTGGTTGTGGGGCGTCAACCGAGGAGTCATCACGCCTCCCGGCCTCGACGAGCAGTGGTTGGTGTCACTGGCACACACCACCGCCGACATGAACAAACTGGTGGCCGAGTTCGAAGACCTCGCTAAAGCGCTTCGTTCCTAACGCAATCACCGAGACAGGGGCCTGCTTCGGCGGGTCCCTTTTTCGTGTGGTGAGGGGGGACGCGTAATCATCATCCACGGCAGCAACACAGACAGAAGTGCCCCCAGCCGCTGGCTGAGGGCACTTCGTTTGGGTGCGCGAAAACTAGCCGTTGATGACCTGAGGAACGCCCAGGGCTTTGAGGCCCTCAACGCCGAACTCGAGACCGTAGCCCGACTGCTTAGCACCACCGAACGGAATCAGGGGGTGCACGCCACCGTGCGAGTTGATCCACACGGTTCCGGCTTCCAAGCGCGCGGCGACCTCGCGAGCCTTGCCGGCATCGGCCGACCAGACCGACGCACCCAGGCCCACGTCGACGCCGTTCGCCCACTCAATGGCCTGTTCGAGGTCCTTGTATCGAACCACGGGAAGCGCGGGGCCGAACTGCTCAATCTGAACCAGCGCGTTCTCGTTATCGAGTTCGTCGACAATCGTGGTGGGGTAGAAGAAGCCCTTCTGGTTGGCCTCGGGGTTTCCACCCATAACGACCTTTCCACCGCCCTTCTTGGCCTTCTCCACGAGATCGGCCACGATGTCGTACTGCTTCTTGTTCTGCAGTGGACCCAGAACGTTGTTCTCGTCGGTGCCTTCGCCCATGGGCATCGTGGCGGCCACGGCGGCGAGCTCACGAACCACGTCGTCGGCGATGGACTCGTGCACGTAGAGGCGCTTGAGGGCCGCACACGTCTGACCCGTGTTGATGAACGCACCCCAGAAAAGATCTCCGGCGATGGCTTTGGGGTCAACGTCGGGGAGAACGATGCCGGCGTCGTTACCGCCGAGCTCGAGCGTGAGGCGCTTAACCGTGTCGGCCGAGCTGCGAATGATTGCCTTGCCGGTCGCCGTCGATCCGGTGAACATCACCTTGCCGATGGCGGGGTGGCCCGACAGGGCGGCTCCCACTTCGCGGTCGCCGCTGACGACAGTGACCACTCCCGCAGGTAGCACGGTGTTGATGACCTTAACGATTGCCGTGACAATCAGTGGCGTGAACTCAGATGGCTTGACGATGACGGCGTTGCCCATGCGGATGGACGGTGCCACCTGCCAGATCGTGATCATGGCCGGCCAGTTCCACGGACCAATCGCGGCGACAACCCCAATGGGCTTGTAGGTCATCACGGCGTGACCGCTCTCGTCGTCGATAACCGTCTCGGTCTTGAGCGGTGTCGCTGCAGCGGCGCGCATCCAGGCTGCGGCGCCACCAATTTCAAAGCGAGCGTTGGGGCCGTTAAGCGGCTTGCCCTGCTCACGCGAGAGCAGCTGAGCCAGCGGTTCAGCGTGAGCCTCGATGGCGTCGGCAGCCTTCATCATGAGTTCACTGCGCTTCTCATGGCCAAGTGCGGCCCACGAAACTTGTGCCTTGGTGGCGGTCGTGATGGCCTTTTCGAGGTCATCAACTGTGTCTATGGCTGCTTTGCCAACGACTTCGCCATTTGCGGGGTTGAGAATGTCGCGCGATGCTCCCGTGGGTGCGATGGCGGCGAGCAGGCTCTCTAGGGTGTCCATAGAATCTCCTCCTTGAGACGGATTATGTTCTCAACGATACCCAGTTATGGCATCAGGATGCCCGGGAAGATGGCGCACACCCCTAGCCTGCGGGCGCAGGCATTTTTAGACAATCGAGCGGAGTGATGCGCCACGAGAGCCTTTTGCCCTTACAATGCTCTGTGTGACTCTTGCCAACCTGCCTCTCCGTCGCCGCGGTTTCGATTACGTGTTCATCGTTTTCTTTTGCTGGGCGTTCGTCTCGTGCATCATCAGTGACGCCATTCCCACCCTAGGCATCGAGCAATCCGCCGATTCTCCCAACATCTTGGCGCAATGGAACTACGCCTACGCCTCGGTCAATGACCCGCTGTTCTTGAACCCACCGGTCTGGATGCGGTTTGTGACAGGGCTCTCCGCGTTCGTCTACGCGCCGTTCTACGTGGTGCTCGTCTACGCGTTGATCACCGCTCGTAACTGGATCCAGCTACCCGCCGTGATCTACGCGACCATGATCGTCAGCCTGACGGGCATCGTGGTGTTCGGGGTGGAGTTTTTTGGCGAACCCGAGTTCCGCACTCCCAACCCACTGGGCTTCCTGGCTTTCAACCTGCCCTACGTCCTGATCCCGCTGCTCTTGCTCATTCGCATGCGCAAGCCGCTGCCGTTCACACGGGCGTTCTAGGTACCTCTGCCGGCCGAACCTCGGGGACGACGTAACGCCCTACAGCGCGTCGAAGCCCGTGGGCGGAGCGATGTCCCTCGGCAGGCTCGAAACGTGCGAGAAGGCCTCGAGCGCACCCGTTCGGGCGTTGGCCAGATCCACGATGGGCGTGGGGTAGTCGAGCGCGTCGGCTCCGTCGAAGTCGCCGAGATAGCGCCGCAGGTAAACGCGCTTGGGGTCAAACTTCTCCGCCTGCAGCACGGGGTTGAACACGCGAAAGTAGGGCGCCGCATCCGCTCCGCAGCCGGCCACCCACTGCCAGCTCGCGGCGTTGTTCGCCGGATCGGCATCGACCAGGGTGTCCCAAAACCACTCCTCGCCCACGCGCCAATCAATCAAAAGGTTTTTGATGAGGAACGAGGCTGCCACCATGCGCACCCGGTTGTGCATGTAGCCGGTCTGCCACAGTTCGCGCATTCCGGCGTCGACCAGGGGAACGCCGGTGCGACCCTCCTGCCAGGCCGTCAGCGCTGGGGTTGCGGAGGGGGCCCAGGGGAAGCCGTCGAAGCGCCGGTCGAAATTGGTCGAGGCCAACGTGGGCCAGTGAAAAAGCAGGTTGTAACTGAACTCGCGCCAGCCCACTTCGGCCAGAAACTTGGCCGAGTTGCGCAGGGTTTCAGCGGATCCGTTGCGCCGGGCGGCGTCGATGCGTTCGAGAATCTGGAACGGACTGATTTCGCCAAACCTCAGGTGCGGTGATAGTTCGCTGGTGGCAAACTCCGCCGGGACATCGCGCCCGTCGGCATAGCGCGAGAGTCGCTCGGTCACGAACGATTCCAACTGCTCGTGGGCGGCTTGCTCACCCACTGTCCATCGTGCTGCCAGGCCGGCCGACCAGTCGGGATGTTGCGGCAGGAGGTTCCACGAGTCCAGGCCGTCACTCGGCAGGGCAACTCCCTGCGGGCCGGATGCGCCGGCAGGAAAACCGGGGATCGCTTTCGGCGCAGCAAGCGGCGCTCGGGGCGGTTCCGGACGCGCCAAGAACGCCTTCCAGAACGGCGTAAAGACGGTATAGGGGTTGCCGGCGCCGGTGGCAATTGTCCACGGCTCAACGAGCAGGTTCGCCTGAAAGCTGTGAGCCTCGAGCCCCGAAGCCTTGGCGTAGTCCTTGATGGCGGCATCCAGTGCGCGTTCCGGGCCTCCGTATCGCCTGTTCCAGAAGATGGCCGTAGCACCAGTCTCCCGAATCAAATCGCGAATTACCTCATGCGCGCCGCCCTGACGCAGCACCAGGGAGCTACCCAAACGGGTGAGGCGCGCGCTCAATCGATCAAGGCTGTGGTGCAGCCACCACTTTGTGGCACCGCCGAGCGGGCGAATGCCCGCCGAGACCTCGTCGCGGATGTAGACCACCACAATGGGCTGGCCGCGGTCTATCGCCGCAACCAGAGCGGGATTGTCGGCAACGCGGAGGTCATCGCGCAACCACACGATGCTCGGGCCCGTGCTCGACGAATGAAGGGTCATGATGAGCAACGATAGGGCACGTTAACGAATGTCGGGCCGGTCAGAGAGGCACTCGACCGGCCCGACATTCTTGCTAACACCAAGAGAGCAATCACATCCACGTCACTCAGAGAGAAATCGTGTGCTTTGAGAATATAACGAAATGGTAACGGTGGGAAGGGGTTCTGAAAAATACTTGCAAAATTCTCAGGCGGGGGCACCTAGAACAGGTCGGGGCTGGGCGCACTCGCGTGCAAGACGAAGACATCGGCGTGATCGTCGAAGCGATAGCCAATGCCGCGAACGGTGCGCACGATGTCTTCAAATCGATCGAGTTTGGAGCGCAGACGCCGAACATGCACATCGATGGTGCGATCGTTGGGGATGCCTTCTTCGCCGGCAACCCAGAGGGACGTGATGAGGTCGTTGCGCGAGACCGTCTCGTTTTTGTTTGTCACGAGATACTGCAAAAGCTCGAATTCCTTGAACGTGAGCGGAGCCTGTTCGCCGTCAATGAGAACTCGCTTGCGCGAGAAATCGACGATAACGGCCGGGGCCTTCTTGGCCTTCTCGCCACGCACTCGGGCGATAGCGGCCGGCTCCTGAAGGGCGAGGCGCACCACGTCAACGTCACGGCCGCCTGCCGATTCGGGGGCCAGTGCAACCGCAGCGTACGTCTCGGCGTCGGGTGCCAGTTGCCCGGCAAGCGTCTTGAGCGCCTCCACGAGACGGGGTAAATCGATACCGTTGGCCGCCGCTTTCGCCTCGTCTATGCCCACATAGAGGGCAAAGCCACGAGGTTCGCGGGCTTCGTGAGGTTGAGTGGCCGGCGGTTGGTCTGTGTTGTGTGTCATGTGTGATGCCTTTTCGTCAATCGGCGAATACCGAGACCTGCGAATAGGGGATGTTTGCGCTAAGGGCAACAACACATTCGACGCGCGCACGCAGGAGCACAGACCACCGAAGGGGCCGAGTGAGAAATGCGGGCACGTGTCGTCACAAAAGCCAGTTTAGAGCACTTCGTTCGGGGTCTCGTCATAGATTACGGATAAGTCGTCTGCGCATAGGCTCGACGTATCGACGAGGAGGTGCGTATGGCAACGGGATCCCCCACTGAAGAAGCGTGGATGGCACTCGCTCTCGCCGAGGCGCGCGCGACGGCTCATACGAACGATGTTCCCGTGGGTGCCGTGGTGGTCGACGAACAAGGCACTGTCATCGGGCGGGGACGCAACCGTCGCGAGGAGACCGGTGACCCCACGGCTCACGCCGAAGTGTTGGCCTTGCGCGCCGCCGCCGC
>CAIOGW010000029.1 GCA_903857985.1 uncultured Microbacteriaceae bacterium | reverse complement strand
GTCGAGTTGAATACTCTCCCAGGCGCCGAAGGTCGGTGAACCGCTGCGAATGTCGACCGTAAAGTCCAGCACCGCCCCCGCAACGCAGCTAACAAATTTGGCCTGACTGGGCGGAAGGTCGGCAAAATGAATTCCCCGAACAACGCCTTTTTTTGAGACCGAAAGATTTCCCTGCGCCAGCGGAAAAGCCCGCCCAGTGACGGATTCCAGTTGATCAGCCCGAAACCACTCCATGAACGAACCGCGATCGTCGGCGAACTGGGTCGATACTATTTCGAAGGCACCAGGCACCTTTAGCTCGCGGAAATCCACGTGTCAAACTCTATCAGCGCGTCCCAAACTAGACTTGCAGATGACTCGCGCCTCATCACCTCGGAAAGAGCTAAAGCCAACGTGAAAATCCTCGTTACCGGCGGAGCCGGGTTCATCGGCTCCAACTTTGTTCGCCGCACTCTCGAAGACGCCTACCCGGGCCTCGAAGGAGCCGATGTCGTTGTTCTCGATGCACTCACGTACTCGGGCAACCTAGCGAACCTCGCCTCGGTTGCCGACTCTCCGCGCTTCAGCTTCGTGCAGGGAGACGTTCGCGATGCCGCTCTTCTCGATCAGCTTTTTCCCGGCCTTGACGCGGTGGTTCACTTTGCTGCGGAAAGTCATGTTGACCGGTCCGTGCGCGATGCCTCAATTTTTGTCGAGACCAATGTGGTCGGCACCCAGCGGTTGCTCGACGCGGCGCTGCGCCACAGCCTTCCTCGATTCGTTCACGTCTCTACCGACGAGGTCTACGGGTCAATCACCGAAGGGTCATGGGACGAAGATCGCCCGCTCGAGCCCAACTCGCCGTACTCGGCATCGAAGGCGGGCAGCGACCTTCTCGCGCGCAGCTACGTCAAGACACACGGTCTCAACCTCTCCATCACCCGGTGTTCGAATAACTACGGGCCCTTCCATTTCCCGGAGAAGGTGATTCCGCTCTTCGTGACGAACCTCATCGACGACCTGCACGTGCCGCTCTACGGTGAGGGCAACAACATTCGCGACTGGCTTCACGTGGATGACCACTGTCGCGGCATCGCGATGGTGTTGGCTCAGGGTCGTGCTGGCGAGGTCTACAACATTGGCGGCGGAACAGAGCTGACCAACAAAGAACTGACGCAGCTCCTCCTCGACGCGACGGGCAAAGACTGGTCATACGTTGATCGCGTTGCCGATCGCCTCGGGCACGACCTGCGGTACTCAGTCGACATCACCAAGA
The DNA here is from genome assembly GCA_903857985.1 of uncultured Microbacteriaceae bacterium. Lineage (GTDB taxonomy): Bacteria > Actinomycetota > Actinomycetes > Actinomycetales > Microbacteriaceae > UBA963. The sequence goes on along the minus strand of CAIOGW010000029.1, from coordinate 1,620 downwards.
TCTCCCATGAGCTGGGTTATCAGCCGCAGGTAAATTTTGATCAGGGTCTTGCCGATGTGGTGCAGTGGTACCGCGACAATCGCGAATGGTGGGAGCCACTCAAAGCTCGTGCCGCACTGAGTTAGCCATGGCACGCATCCTCATCACGGGCGCCTCGGGCATGCTCGGGCGCGACATTCAACATGTGCTGGGGGCTCGCCCCTTCACCGCCCTGTCGCGGAGTGAGCTCGACATTCTGGATACCCCAGCCGTCAATCGTGCGGTCTCTCACCACGATGTCATCATTAATTGTGCGGCCTACACCGCGGTGGACGATGCGGAGACTCACGAGGCCGAAGCGTTCGCCATTAATGCCGAGGGCGCCGACAATATGGCGCGGGCAGCAAAAGTGGCCGGGGCTCGGCTCATCCACATTTCGACGGACTACGTGTTCAACGGGCGCGCAACGCTTCCCTACGACGAGATGGCCCCGCGCCAACCTGTGAGTGCGTACGGACGCACCAAGGCGGCCGGGGAGGAGCTCATTCTCGAGACATACCCGGAGGGCAGCACGATTGTCCGAACAGCCTGGCTCTATGGCCAGCACGGGCCCAACTTTGTGTCGACCATGCTGCGTTTTGCCTCGGAGCGCGAAACCCTAACTGTGGTGAATGACCAGATTGGCCAACCCACGTGGACGATGGATCTCGCGCGCAAACTCATCGAGTTGGTCGACGCGGGGACCCCGTCGGGAATCTTCCACGGCACCTCATCCGGTCACACCACGTGGTTTGATTTCGCGCGAGAAATCTTCACCCTGTCGGAGCTTGATCCCCAACGCATTCAGCCCACCGAGAGTGCGTCGTTCATTCGGCCCGCACCTCGCCCGGCCTACTCCGTTCTCGGCCACGAAGGCTGGGATACCGTTGGTCTGGCGCCCATTCGCGACTGGCGTGTGGCACTCACGGAAGCATTGGAGTCAGGTGTTGGAAGATAACTCGGGAAGCGTCATTGTGCGCCGCCACGGACACGTACTGGAAATTCGGCTCAATCGCCCTGAGAAACGAAACGCGGCAACGGTCGATATGTTGCAGCAACTTGCTTTGGCTTACGGCGAACTCGATCGAGATCCAGAACTTCGAGTTGGCCTGGTCACGGCAGAGGGTGACCATTTCACTGCCGGCCTCGATCTGGCCGACGTCGGCCCCCACCTCGGTGCCGACGGTCTTTCGTATGTGCCCGAGGGCGGCCTCGACCCCTGGGGCGTGCACACCGACCTGGTTCGCAAACCTGTCGTGGTGGCTGCCAAGGGAACGTGTTACACGCTGGGCATCGAACTGATCTTGGCGGCGGATATCGCCGTCGCGGCTCGAGGAACCACGTTCGCGCAGCTCGAGGTGAGTCGGGCGATACTTCCATTCGGCGGCGCCACCCTGCGCTTCGCTGACCGCTGCGGCTGGGGGAATGCCATGCGGTGGATGCTGACCGGCGAAAAATTCGACGATACCGAGGCGCTCCGCATCGGGCTTGTGCAGTCACTCCATGACGCGGACTCAGTTGACGCGGCGGCTCTCGCCCTTGCTCAGAGCATTGCCCTGGCTGCCCCCCTCGCGGTGCAGGCCACACTGGCCAACTCCCGCT
>CAIOGW010000028.1 GCA_903857985.1 uncultured Microbacteriaceae bacterium | reverse complement strand
GGTGTGATTCTCACGTCGATTATCGCCGCCATCGTGATGATCATTTTCGCTATCGCGAATCTTGACCCGATACTCAACCTGTTCTACTGGATGAGTGGTATCACGGTCATCGCCATCGTGCTGGTCGAGATACTCGTGAGCATTGCCGTCATTGTCTACTTCATCAAGAACACGGGAGCCAATGTCTGGCAAGGAAAGATTGCGCCAATCTTGGCAATTATCGGACTCGCCTTCGGTGAATTCCTGCTCATGAGCCGGTTCAACCTGCTGGCGGGCACGGTTGCTGACGGAGTAGACCCGAGCCTGCCCGAGAGTGCTTGGGCGCTCAGCCCGCTCGGCTGGTTCTTGGTCCTGTTGCCCTTCATCGCTCTCGTGGTGGGAATTGTGGTCGGCGCGCTCAACAAGAAAGAGAACGCCAATCTGACAAAGGACATCCTCGGCTAGCGTTCGGCATACGCCACCGCGTTGGGCGTGCTCCTCATCATGAGGGGTGCGCCCAACACCTTTTCACCGCGCTGCGTGTGGCTACAGCGTGGGGTAGTCGGCCGCGTAGCGTGCGAGCACGTCGTCGATGCCCGCGTCGAGGGCTAGGCCGCCCTTGTTCAGGTACAGGCCGCGCGTGCAGAAACGGCGCAGGTCGGCTTCGTTGTGCGAGACAAAGAACAGGGTGCGCCCCGAACTCAGGAGCTCTTCGATGCGCTTGTAGCACTTGCTCTTGAAAGACTTGTCGCCGACCGCCAGCACCTCGTCGACCAGCAGGATGGGCTCCTCGAGTCTCGAAATGACAGCGAAGGCAATGCGCACTTTCATGCCGCTCGACAGGTGTTTGTAGGGCGTATCGACGAAGTCGGCAATCTCGGCAAAATTGATGATCTCGTCAAACGCGGAATCAATCTCTTGTTTTGTCATGCCGTGCAGGCCCGCGGTGAGGTACACGTTGTCGCGCACGCTGAGGTCGTCGACGAAGCCGCCGGTGATTTCGATCAGGGGGGCTACTCCCTGGCGCACCTGCACGCGACCCTCGTCCGGCATGAGCACACCGGCCACGAGCTTGAGCAGTGTGGACTTGCCCTGACCGTTGCGACCCACCACGCCGATGGCTTCGCCCGGGGAGACCTCAAACGAGACATTGCGCAGCGGCCAAAACTCGCCCGGACGCACCCTGCGCTTGCGCGACCCAAAGAGGTCTTTGAAACTTCGGCGACCGAGTCGATTTCTGCGGAATCGAATGCCGGCATCCGACACCGTCATCACCGGTTCGGCCGGCACGAGCTTAGCGGAGTTCTTTGCGGCCACCATCAGAGCTCCTTCAACACGGTGCGCTCACAGCGGGAAAACACGAGCATGCCGACGAGGAGAAAAATGAGTGCCCAGCCAGCGGCAGTGAGCGCCAGCCACGGGTTCCACGATTCGGCAAAAAACGCGCTGCGATAGATGTCGAAGAGCCCGGTCAGGGGATTAGCTGCGGCCCAGGGCTGCAGGGCGGCGGGCAGGTCGGTGGTGCCGTAAATCACGGGCGATGCGTAAAAGGCGAAGCGCAGAATGAGCCGCACCACGCGCTCGAGGTCGCGAAACAGCACGACGAGCGGCGCCACGATCAAACCGATGCCCACGATAAGCACCGCCTGAATGACAATGGCCAGCGGGAAGAGCAGGGCGTACCACGTGAGGTGGGCGCCCGTGAAGATGGCGAAAACGGCGAGCACGGGCAGCGACAGCAGAAACTCAACACCCTTGGCAAGCACAATGCGATTTACCCAGACGGTGCGGGGGAGTGACGTGGAGCGAACCAGTTTGCTGGCGTTGATGAACGCTCGGGTGGAGTCGCCCACGGCTGAGTTGAACCACATCCACGGCAGGAGGGCAGAGAGCAAAAAGACGATGTAGGGGCCGGTGCCGGCCGGGCGCTGAAACACCTGCGTGAAGACGAACCAGTAGATGAGGCTCATCAGCAGCGGATCGAGAATCGACCAGAGGTAGCCGAGCGCACTCGTAGAGTAGCGCACCTTGAGGTCACGCGCGGTGAGTAACCAGAGGGCATGGCGATAGCGCGTGCCCGATGTTCGCCGATGCGGCGACGGACGGCTCTCGAGTTTCATGACCCTACCTTGACTCGGCGGTAGGCACGCGAACCCTAGACGAAGAGGTTGGCGCGCTCCAGATCGGCAGCGAAATCAATCTCGACGGCGTAGAGGTCGGAAATGTTTACCGGCTCGACAAGCAGATTGTTCTGCTCAATCGCCAACTCTAGCCCGCGTTCAAAGTAATCCTGGTTCTTAACGCGACACAACTGCGTGATGAGCGTGGCCTTTG
>CAIOGW010000027.1 GCA_903857985.1 uncultured Microbacteriaceae bacterium | reverse complement strand
GAGCGCTTCGGCGTCGGGTTCGGTGATCTGGGCCGCGAGCAAACCCTGCTTGCCCGCGTTGCCGCGGAAGATGTCGGCGAAGCGCGGGCTGAGCACCACGTCAAAACCAAAGTCGCGCAACGCCCATACGGCGTGCTCGCGCGACGAGCCGGTGCCAAAGTCGTGGCCGGCCACGAGAACGCGAGCGCCCTGATACGCGGGCTGATTGAGCACGAAGTCGGGCTCTTGGCGCCACTCGTGAAAGAGCGCGTCTTCAAAACCAGTCTTGGTCACGCGCTTCAAGAACACGGCCGGAATGATCTGGTCGGTGTCGACCGCGCTGCGGTGCAGCGGGGCGCCGATGCCGGTGACGGTGGTGAATTTCTCCATGGTCTACGCCTCGCCCTCAGTCGCCGGTTGAGTAGACCGCTCCGTCGCCGGTTGAGTAGACCGCTCCGTCGCCGGTTGAGTAGACCGCGAAGCGGTCGTATCGAAACCAGCCAGGTCAGACGGACTCGACAGCGTGCCACGAATGGCGGTGGCGGCAGCCACGAGCGGTGACACCAGGTGCGTGCGCCCGCCCTTGCCCTGCCGGCCCTCAAAGTTGCGGTTGCTGGTGGAGGCGCAACGCTCCCCCGGCGACAGCTGGTCGGGGTTCATGCCCAGGCACATGGAGCAGCCGGCAAAACGCCATTCGGCGCCAAAGTCTTCAACAATCTTGTCGATGCCCTCGGCTTCGGCCTCAAGGCGAACACGCGCCGAACCGGGCACCACCATCACGCGAACGCCGTCGGCCTTCTTCTTGCCCTTGATGATGCTCGCAAACTGGCGCAGGTCTTCGATGCGCGAGTTGGTGCATGAGCCCATGAACACGGCGTCCACGGCAATGTCTTTCATGGGCGTGCCGGCGGTGAGGTCCATGTATTCGAGGGCACGCTCGGCGGCCTCGCGGTCTTCGGAGTTCTCGATCGCGTTGGGCGACGGCACCAGACCGTTGAGTGACACGCCCTGGCCGGGGTTGGTGCCCCACGTAACAAAGGGCTCGAGCTCATCGGCATTGAGAAACACCTCGGCGTCAAACGTGGCGCCCTCGTCGGTGGCGAGCGTGTTCCAGTAGGCCACGGCGGCATCCCAGTCGGCACCGGTGGGTGCGTGCGGGCGGCCCTTGAGGTAGGCGTAGGTTGTCTCATCGGGAGCCACCATGCCCGCGCGGGCACCGGCCTCGATCGACATGTTGCAGATGGTCATGCGGCCCTCCATGGAGAGCGCACGAATGGCCGAGCCACGGTATTCGAGCACGTAGCCCTGGCCGCCGTTGGTGCCAATCTGGGCGATCACGGCCAAAATAATGTCTTTGGCGCCCACGCCCGGGCGCAGTGTGCCCTCCACGTTCACGGCCATGGTTTTGAACGGCTGAAGCGGCAGGGTCTGTGTGGCCAGCACGTGCTCCACCTCACTGGTACCAATGCCAATCGCCATGGCGCCAAACGCGCCGTGCGTGGAGGTGTGCGAGTCGCCACAGACCACGGTGATGCCCGGCATGGTGAGACCCAGCTGCGGGCCGACCACGTGCACGATGCCCTGCTCGATGTCGCCGAGCGAGTGCAGGCGAATGCCAAACTCCTTGGCATTGGAGCGCAGGGTCTCGATCTGAATGCGGCTGGTGTCATCGGCAATGCGCTTGTCGATGTTGAGCGTGGGGGTGTTGTGGTCTTCGGTGGCAATGGTGAGGTCGGGGCGACGCACCGGGCGGCCGGCCTGGCGAAGGCCGTCAAACGCCTGTGGGCTGGTGACCTCGTGCACGAGGTGAAGGTCGATGTAGATGAGGTCGGGCGAACCATCGGTGCCCGGCGCAACGAGGTGGTCGTGCCAGACCTTCTCGGCGAGCGTACGCGGCGCTACATTCATGACGGGAGAACCTTTGCTGGATTAAAAGGGCTGCTCTCCAGTCTACTTCTTCGTGCTGACTGGCACCTTTTCGGCACGATCGTCGCGACGCATCTTCCACACGCTCGCCAGCGCCGAGAGGGCAATCGCCGCCACAATCACGATCAGCGAGACCTCGGTGCTGATCTCGGGGATACCGTCAAGGTGCTTTCCGCCATTGATGAACGGCAGCGTGTTGTCGTGCAGGGCGTGCAGCACCAGCTTGACCCCGATAAAGGCCAAAATCACGGCGATGCCGTAGGTGAGGTAGTGCAACTTCTGAATCAAACCGCCGAGCAAGAAGTAGAGCTGACGCAAGCCCATGAGAGCAAACACGTTGGCCACGAACACAATGAACGGGCTGGTGGTGATGCCAAAGATGGCGGGAATCGAGTCGAAAGCAAAGATT
>CAIOGW010000026.1 GCA_903857985.1 uncultured Microbacteriaceae bacterium | reverse complement strand
CCCGGGAGTTCCTCGTGCGAGGGGCCGTCGAGAACGACGTTCACCAGGCACGACATGGGCGGGGTGCGCACGGTTAGCCCTTCGCTGCGATAACGCGCTGTGTGGCTGCCACCGTTGCGCTCAGTCCGTAGCCGTGCTTGTCGCGCAGTTCCTCGTCACTGCCGAAGCCAGCGAAGACCTGGGGAATACCCAAGCGCTCAAAGGCCGTGAGGTGGATGCCGCGATCGACAACAACGTCGGCGATCCGCGAGGCGAGACCACCGTAGGCCAGGTGATCCTCGACAACCACAAAGCGTCCGCCGGTTTCCTTGGCGCACTTTTCGATGAGATCCGCATCGATGGGCTTGAGGGTGAACATATCGACAACGCGAACCGAGTGGCCGTCCTTCTCCAGGGCGTCTGCCGCCTCGAGAGCTTGGGCAACGGTGGTGCCGTGAGCGAAGAGGGTGACGTCCGAGCCCTCGCGCGCCACAATGCCCTTGCCGATTTTGATGTCGTGCGTGCCCGGTTCATAGATGGCTTGGTCGCTCTTACCCACGCCGAGACGAATGTAGATCGGTCCGGTCATCTTCATGGACTGGCGCAGGATCTCGCCGACCATGAGCGGGTCGCCGATTGATGTCACGGTCATGTTTGTGAGGCTGCACATGAGCGAGAGGTCTTCGACGGCGTAGTGAGTGGAACCACCGTTGCCGACGAGTCCGCCGTGCGTGCCGATGATCTTGACCGGAAGGTTGGGGTAACAGACGTCGGAGCGAATTTGCTCCACCGTGCGCATGCTCAAGAAGGGGAGCATTCCCGATACAACCGGAATGTTGCCTTCGTAGGCCAAGCCGGCGGCAACGCCCACCGCGGCCTGTTCGGCAAGTCCGACGTCGATAAAACGGTCCGGGAACTTCTCCCGGAACTCGACCAGGGTCATGCCGATGTCTGGCGTGACCGTCCACAGGTTGGGGTACTCCTCGCCGAGGTCGGCGAGTGTCTGGCCAATGATGGTGCGCGCGGAGAACCACTCGCCAAAGGTAAAGGTAACGGGCATTATTTCGATCCCTTCGACGCACGGGTGGATTCGAGGGACGCCATTGCCTTGGCGAGGTCTTCCTGGCCGAGTGAGCCGGCGTGCCACGCCAGGTTGCGCTCCATAAAGTCGACGCCCTTGCCCTTGATGGTCTCGCAAATGATTACGGTGGGCCGGTTGCTTGAGGACGGGGGAAGTGCGTCCAGCGCAGAAACCAAGCTGGCCATGTCGTGGCCGTCGGCCATGATGACGTTCCAGCCAAAGGCGGCCCACTTGTCGGGGTAGGGCTCGAGGGCAACGCGCTCCTCGGCGTGACTCGTCATGAGCTGGCGGTTGCGGTCAATGATGGCCACCAGGTTTCCCAACTCGCTGCTGCGCGCGGCCATGGCGCCTTCCCAGACCGAGCCCTCGCCCGTTTCGCCGTCGCCCATGAGCACGAAGACCCGGTGCGACTCGTTTCGCTGCCGAGCGCTCTTGGCCATTCCCACGCCGATGGGCAGGCCGTGGCCGAGGGAGCCGGTGGATGCCTCGACGCCAGCGAGTTGCACCTTGCACGGGTGCATGCCGAACGCGCTATCGAGCTGACCGTAGGTGTTGACGATGTCGTCGAACTCAAAGAATCCGCGCATCGCCATGGCGATGTACATGCACACCGCAGCGTGACCCTTGCTGAGAATGAACCGGTCGCGGGCGGGGTTCGCGATGTTCTTCGGATCGACGTTCAATTCGTAGTGGTACAGGGCCGTGAGGATGTCGGCCACGGAAAGGTCGCCACCAATGTGCACCGCGCCCTCGTATGTGCCACACAGATAGAGAAGCTTCGAACGTAACTCGAACGCCAGATCCTCTAGTTCGGCCACACTGTGCCGCTGCCCGTCGTTGACCAAAGTCGAACCTGCCATGAGCTGCATCCTCCTCGATGACTTATCTAAGTTGACGCCACGGTATCACCGAACTGTTTATATGTAAACAGGTTGCCTTTTCGGAGGTAGTGTTGACGCGACAACGAACGGGAGGCCGCGTGATGAACGAAACACCGTCGCCCGGTGATCTCACCAGCGCCGCGATTACCAAGCCGCTCGACGACGTTATCGACAGCGACGCTTTCATTCCGCGCTTGCTCGCGCTGCTGTCGAACGCACTCGTCTGGCGGGAGTCGATGCTGCTGCGGCGGGAATTCTCGCTGGGTACGAACGATTGGCGCGTGCTCTCGGCCCTGGGCGTGCGACCCGGCAGTTCGGCCACCGACGTGTCGGAGTTTCTCGTCATGAATAAGGCAGTGGTGTCAAAGGCCGTCAACGTTCTCATTTCGCGCAGCCTCATCGCATCAACCGACGGTCCCCGCGGGTCACGTAACCTATTTCTCACCCCCGCCGGCGTCGACATGCACAACATGATGCTGCCGATTTCTCTCGCCGGAGAAGACGCCCTGCTATCCCAGCTTTCTGCAGGCGAAGTGGCTCAGCTGAGGGTGCTGTTGGGGAAGCTCATGAGCCAAATCCCTCGCCTGGCGAACAAGGAAACCTAGGCGCTGAAAGCCAACGTTCCGTCGATGTAGGTCTCGTTGACGGTGATCTTGTCCCAGCCATCGGCGTCCGAGGTCCACGGATCTTCAGATACCACCGCGTAGTCGGCGCGCTTGCCCACCTCGAGTGATCCGCGATCATCGGCGTGAATCTGCCACGCGGCGCCGGTGGTGATGGCCGTGAGTGCCTGCTCGGGCGTCGCGCACTCGGCGGCGTTGAGCACGGTGCCATCGGCCTGTAGCTGTCGCAGCACCGCAGTGCGCGCGCTCTGTAGCGGGTGCACTTTGCTCACGTTGTAGTCGGAGTGCAAGCTCGGGCGCAATCCCGCAGCGTAGGCAGACGCGACCCGGTCGAGGCGGTTCGAGCGCTCGGGGCCGAGGATGGTGTCGCGGAAGGCGGCGCCCCAGTAAAAGACGTGATTCATCAAGAAGCTCGGGCTGATGTTGGCCTTCGCCATGCGCGCGAGTTGGTCGTCCGTGGTGAACGACACGTGCTCGAAACGGTGGCGCAGATCGTTGGTGCCATATCCGGGCAGCAGCTCTTCCATGGCGGTGAGCGCAAACTCCACGGCGGCATCACCGTTGGTGTGCACCATGATCTGCCAGCCGTCGCGCAGACCGGGGGTGATGGCCCCGCGAAGGCTTTCGGGTGTCCAGTTGGCGTGACCGCCGTTGTCTTCGCCGAGGTAAGGCTGGAAGAAGTAGCCGGAACGACCCTGGTTCGATCCGTCGGTGACAACCTTCCAGGCGTCGGCCCGCACCATCTCGTCACCGGAGAAGGGAGTGACACCCGCTTCTTTCCACGTTGCCGCAACCTCGTCGGGGGTCTTGCCCGCCATGATCGCGAACTGCGCCGTCGACATGCGAACCGGGAGGCGCTGGGCGCCGTTCATCTGGTGCAGCATGGCCAGTTCAGAGATGCCCGCGAGCGTTCCCGTGGCTGCTTCGCGGAGCGAGGTAACACCCTGGCGTGCACACTCGTTGAGAATTGTGGTGATGCCGCTGGCGAGGTCGGCCTGCGTAGGCTTGGGAAGTTTGCCCGCAAAGACCATCAGTGCCGGGGCCTCACCGATAACGCCGGTGAGCTTGCCGTCGGCGCGACCAAATGTTCCGCCGGGCGGGTCCATTGTCTGATCTGTGACGCCCGCGACGTCCATTGCAGGGCTGTTCACGTAGAGGTAGTGCATCGACGCGTTCATGACCATCACCGGATTGTTTGGCGACACCTGGTCGAGAATCGTGCGCGTGAGGTCGGGTTCGCCCGGGTAGAGGCTCGGGTCAAACAGCTTGCCGAGAACCCACTGGCCGTCGGGTGTCTTCGCTGCCGTTTGCTTAATGGTGGCCACCACGTCGTCGAATGTGTCGCACGCCTCTTTCGAGACATCGGTCCACGTGAGGTTGAGCAGCGAGGTCCACATGTGCATGTGCGGCTCAATGAGGCCGGGAATAACGATACCCTCGGGCTTCACCATCTTTGTGGAAACGTTCGTTAGGCCCTCGAGGTCGGCCAGCGAACCAATGCCGATGATCTTTCCGCCCGAGATGGCCATGGCCTCGGCGTGTGGAGCGGCCGGGTTGCCCGTTGAAATCGTGCCGACCACGAGCGTGTCCGCTGTCTCAGAAACGGGTGCTTTCTTGGCGTGGTGGGCTGGGGTGAAGGTGGTCCCTGCCGAGGCAACGACGTCGGTCAGGTGCGCCTGGGAGACGGGATGAGCTGAGCAGCACGATAATGACACGGTAGACCCTCTTTCTATTTTCCCCAAGGTAGCACACCGAGATTCGGCGGGGACCGGTCGCGTCAGACCGCGGATTGCTCCGGAGCCAAGATGATGTCGAACTGCACGCGAGACCACGGGTGGCCTCCAAGGTCACGGCCGTCCGGCGCGGGAACGTCGCCGGCCTGGTGATGGAACTGCTTGATGAGTGACTGCTTCACACCAAAGACACTGTCGCTCGACAGAAGCTCGTCGCCCGCCACAAAGATGTGGGTCACGAGTCGGCGGAGTTTTGCCGCGGTCACCATGAAGTGAAGGTGCGAGGCGCGCATGGGCGATCGGCCCGTGGCGTCGAGCATTTTTCCTACGGGACCGTCGTGCGGAATGGGATACGGCGTAGGTGTGAGAGCCCAGAAAGCATATTTTCCGTCCGAGTCAGAGAAGAGGTGTGCTCGGGCTGCCACGCGGCCATCCGAGTACTGGACATCATAGAAACCATCGTCATCGGCCTCCCACACCTCGATGCGTGCTCCGCCGACCGGGTTACCGTCGGTGTCGGTCACGCGACCCTCAACCCAACACGGTTGGCCGGGAGCCTCGCCCGAGATGTCGCCGCCGATCTCGATGAGTGGCGCGTCGTCAACGAAGAAGGGTCCGAAAACGGTCGATTCCGTGGCATCGCCGTAGGCCTCATTGTTGACGGCGACGGTCTGCATAGAAATACCCAGCACGTCCGACAGCAGAATGAATTCCTGGCGTCGATCATCGGTGATGTGGCCGACGGCCGTGAGGTACTCGATCATCTTGTCCCACTCCGATTCTGAGAGCCGGACATCGCGAACGAAGTTGTGCAAGTGCCGAACGAGCTTGTGCATGATCTCTTTGAGCCGCGGGTCGGGCGTGTTGTCGAACGACGCCATGACGGTTTTCACGAGATCTTCCTCGCGCTTGGCTTGTTCAGCCGAAATTTTGTTGTCTGTCATGTTGGCTTCCTAGTCTGATTTCGGCGTTGACCCGGCCCACGCAGCATGAAGCAGCTCGGTCAGGTTCTCGGTCGTGGGGGTTCGAGGGTTATCGGCGGGGATCAGCGGCAAGAAAATGCTGACGGCTTCGGGAATGTTGTCTTCGGTGAATCCGTAGTCCTTGAGCGCTCGGGGCGCGTCAAGAACCCGGCGGAGTTCGTTCAACCCCTCGAGCCCCGATGTCGCGCCAAAGGCATCGGCAATGCGTGCGTCGGCCTCGGGCGCAAACGGTGCATTAAACGCCAGCACGTAGGGCAACACGGTGGCGTGTGTCTGAGCGTGCGGCAGGTTGTAGGTGCCCCCGAGCACGTGACAAATTTTGTGATGCATTCCTGAGCCGGCCGACGCGAAAGCAACCGCGGAAAGATACGCGCCGTAGAGGGCCTGCTCCCGGCCACTGGCGTCGGTGGGGTTCTGAGCCACGAGAGGAAGCCCCGCGGCCAACGCGCGTATACCCTCCGCGGCGAGCGCCTGGTTGATCGGATCCGCCCGCGGAGCCCACAGGGAATCCACGCAGTGAGCCAGCGCGTTCATGCCGGAAGCAACCGACAGCTCCACCGGCAGCGAGTACGTCAACTCAGCATCGTAAACAACAGTGACGGGCAAGACTCGGGCGTCGACACCGGTGGTCTTTCGCGCGGCTTCGGTGAGACCCCACACGTTCGTAGCCTCCGAGCCCGCATACGTGGTGGCAACGGCGATGATGGGGATTCCCGTCGTCAGCGCAATCGCTTTGGCGAGGCCTGTGGTTGAGCCGCCGCCTACAGAAACAATGAGATCAACTTTGTTCTCGGCGGCTACGCGGCGAGCATCCTCAGCTTTTTCAATCGGAACGTGTTGCACCACGTCGTTGTACGTCACGTGAATGTTGACGTCCGCCATCACTGTGTCGGCAATCGCCTGCTCGAAGGGTGCGGCAATCAGCATCACGCGGGTCGCACCGAGACGATCCACTTCGGCGGCCACATTCGTCGCGGCCATGCCACTGCCAAAGAGCAGGCGTTGCCCCAGGGTGTCGTGCGCGAAGCTCAGTGACACAGGCGTCACTTCTTTCGGCTGAGTACGGATGTCAGGGCTTCGCTGAGGGCTGCCTGGGGGTCGGCGGGCAGGCTATGCGAGCGCCACGCGATGATCTTGTCGGGGCGCACCAACAGCACGCCGTCCTCATCGATCTCGCGCATGCGCTCCCAGTCGAAGTAGAGGTCGGTGACTTCCCTGCCGGGACCGATGACAACGGCTTCGAGAGGAATGCCGAGTGACGCCGCGACCTTTGTTGCTGCCTCAACCCACGCCTCGCCGGAGATTCCCGTAATCAGGGTGAACTGAGAACTGGGGCACAGATCGAGCGTCGAGTACTTGCGCAGGTTGTCTCCGACCCACACGTGCGGAAGGGGCGAGCCCGGCACGGTAGACGGCTGGTAGTACAGCTCCGCGTCTCGCGTGGGTGTGGGTTTCTTCGACCCGTCGGAGAGAACTGCCGAGGACTCATAGAACTGGCCCATCTCCACGCCGTGACAGTTGAACTCGAAGTCCTTGAGCTGCAGGGCCTTGGCCAGGGCGGCGCGCTTGAGCCGAGCCTCGGGTGTATTGTCCTTGCGGTTACGAACCTGCTCGGCCATCTCCTGCTCATTCTTGGCTGTGTCGAAGCCGAGAGCCGTAAAGATGTCGGCGAACTCGCGTGCCGACTTGTTTGCGCGCAGCACGATCTGCTTGGCAACGGGCGCGCGTTCGGGTGTGTAGGTATCGAGCAGCTCCGGACCGGCGTACCCCTTGATGACGGAAGCAAGCTTCCACGCGAGGTTGTAGGAATCCTGAACCGACGTGTTTGAGCCCAGGCCGTTGCTCGGCGGGTGACGGTGAACGGAATCGCCACCACAAAACACCCTGCCTTTCTGTAGGTGCGTGGCATAGGTTTCGTTGACGCCCCAGAGTGAGTAGCCCTGAATTTCGACCTCGAGGTCGGGCATTCCGAGTAGGTTGCGAACAATCTGCGTTGCCACTTCTTCGTTCATTTCGGGTGCGGGCTGGCTAATGTCATAGCCCCACACAATGAGCCACTCGTCCCACGGCCGAACCATACGCACGAGGCCCGTCCCGATGCCACCCACATTGGCGCCCGGCTGAACAACCCAGTAGAGAACCGAGGGACGGTGTCCCACAAACTGCTCAATATCGGCCTTGAACGTGATGTTCATCGACCCCGCGATATCCATGGCGCCCTCAAAAGGCAGGCCAAGCTCGTCGGCAACTTTTGAGCGGCCGCCGTCAGCGGCATAGAGGTACTTAGCCCGAATGGCGTACTGCGTTCCGGTAACTCGATCGAGGACCGTGACTGTGACGCCGTCGGCGTCTTGCACGTGGCTCAGGTACTCGCTCGAGAATCGGGCCTGCGTACCCTCGCGCATCGCGTTCTTGACCAGGATGGGTTCGAGGTACGTCTGCGGAATGTCGCAGTTGAGCGTGGGTGAGGCCGACTCGTAGTCGGCGTGGCGATCGGGCCGCGTGCCCCACGTGAGAATTCGACCCAGCTCTTCGCCGGCGATGGACGTGCAGAAGACGGTGTCGCCGATCATGTGGTGCGGTGTGGCCTCAGCGTTGACCTGGTCTTCGATACCCAGTTCGCGGAAGAATTCCATGGAGCGCTGGTTGGTGATGTGCGCACGAGGAGTGTTGGCCGTCCAGCGGTATTTGGTGAGCATGATGTTTTTCACACCCAGCCGCGACAGGGCCAGCGCCATGCTCGCTCCGGCAGGACCCGAGCCGATAATGACCACGTCAGTTTCGACCATTGCCGAGGTGGGAACCTCGGTCTCATCTATTCCATCATTGAACACGGCCATGACGTCAGGTCCTCCTCAGAAACCAGTCGCGCTCCTTCGCGCAGAACTTGTCTCTGAGCGTGTCAGGTGAGCGTTAGCTCCATCAACGCGTGGCTGAAATTCTCAAAGTTTTGGCGGAAAAAATCAAATACTGGTTTGGGTCAGGCTATCCCGGTGAGCGTCGATAGCGGAAGGGGCAAATCCGTACCGCGCGCGGAACGAACGGGAAAAATGTGGCAACGATGAGAATCCGCAGAATGTCGCCACGTCGCCGATGCTCATCGTGGACGACCGGCGAGAGGCAAGAATGCGCATGGCCAGTTCGAGTCGATGTTCGAGAAGAAGTGAGGGCACAGAGTAACCCTCCTGCGCGACGATCCGTGACAGCTGGCGAGAACTCATGCCCGCCAAGCCCGACAACATCGCGGCAGATAAATTGGGATCCCTGAGGTGTCGTTGAGCAATCCGACTCAACATGCGAAATTGCGTTGTTGCCCCCGTGGCGGATGCTCCTCCAAAGAGGCCGCGCAGTAAGTCCACAACCTCACCCTCCGTCTCTCTTAACCCGCGCGAGCCGGGTTCGCGAATTGCATCCGACATGATTGTCGCAATTTGCGTCGTGAACTCATTTGCCTGCCGCGAGCTGCCAAAGGCGCTGACAAACGGATCGCCTCGATGCGGGGTGGCGTCGTCGGTGATCTCGGCGAACAGCGGCTTGGGAACAATGAGCACCAGCTCCTTGAGGCCTTTAGCGAATCCGCGCATGAACGGACGATCGGAGTCCCAGACGATTGCCGAACCCGGACCCAAATTTCGAACTCCGTCTCGGTGATAGAAGAAGGCGTCGCCAAAGAGTGCCAGATACATCACGATTGAATCGGCGGGCGTCTTTCTAATGTGTGCCGCCGTGCGCTCGATGACGTGGGCGTTGGCACTGACGTGCGCGAAGTGAAGGCGCGGGAGATGCAAGTTGATTTCCGTCGCATTGAGCGGTTCTTCATCAATGCTCTGTGCGGCCAGACCCAACAGGGCCTTGGCATTGTGGTTTTCCCACTTTTCGACCCGATCAGCCCCGCGCAGCCCCCTCGTGCTAAAGGTCTCCGATGCCACAACAAACTGACCGCTGATGTCTTCCTCAGGAAGTTCGTTCGCGGTGGGCCCAAATGCAGAATCGTTCGTGGGAGCAAATGCCGTCACACCCACACCCTAAAGCAGGCGAACCCGTGGAGCGATAACCTCAATGCTGGAGGCAATAGGCAATGACGACGACATCGGGAGCGGAAGCTGTGCCCTCTGCCGATGATTCCGTGAGTCGCCCCCGAACGCTCGGCACACTGTTGCGCCTGCACCCCTACGTGAAGGGCTCGTACACCCGCCTGACGCTCGGCATCGTCGATGCCATTATCGGAGCCCTCGTGGCCCTGGCCATTCCCGTGGTGCTCTCGTGGATCGTGGACGGCCCATTGACCACGAATGATTCGGAACAAATCTTTCCTGCTGTTGGCCTCATTGCTGCTCTGGGCGTCTTGGAAGCCCTGCTCATCGCCCTGCGCCGATGGCTGGTTCTCAAGCCGGGCACGCACGTGGATGGTGCGATGCGAAAAGCGATACACAATCACCTGCAGCAACTGCCCTTGGCGTTTCACGACAAGTGGCAGAGCGGGCAGCTGCTGTCGCGGGCCATGAGCGACATCAGCACCGTGCGACGCTGGATCTCGTTTGGGTTTGTCATGCTCACCGTTAACGTCATCACGATCGTTGCGGGATTCGCCATGCTGTTTTACTGGAATCCCCTCATGGGAGCGGTCTTCACAGTCTGCTCTCTACCCATGCTGTACTTCGGTGTTCGGTTTGATCTGAGGTACATGAGGCTCTCGCGTGCCGCACAAGACCAATCGGGAGATGTCGCCACAAACGTCGAGGAGTCGGTGCACGGCATCCGAGTTCTCAAGGCCTTCGGGAGAAGCACGTTTGCCCTCGACGGCTTCGCCGCCCGCGCTAAACGCCTGCGCAACACAGAGACGCGCAAGGGTGTGGCCGTGGGAAACTTCACACTCAGCGTCACGACCCTTGAGGCTGTCGCGTACGCCCTCTCGCTTATCGCCGGCATCTCCCTCGTTTCCACGGGGGCCATCACCGTGGGTGTACTGTTCGCGTTTTTCACCACCGCGGCCGTGTTGCGCTGGCCGCTGGACTCCCTCGGATTTCTGCTGCAGCTGACCATCGATGCCCGCACGGCCCTCGATCGCTTTTTCGAGGTGATCGACGAGCCCGTGCGCGTTGAAGAGTCGGCGCACCCGATTGACCTGCCCGCAGCAAGCGGTTCGCTGGTCTTTGAGGACGTGTCATTCACATTTGCCGATGCCCCCGAGGGCCCCAAGCCTCTCCTCCGCAACCTCAGCCTTGAAGTTCGTCCGGGAGAAACCATGGCCGTTGTGGGTCTGACCGGCTCCGGCAAGACCACCCTGACCGGGCTCACCACCCGGCTGTATGACGTCACGACCGGTCGAATCCTGGTTGATGGCGTCGACATTCGGGATGCGCGCCTGGCCGACCTTCGCTCGCGCGTGGCCATGGCGTTCGAGGATGCCACGCTCTTCTCCATGTCTGTGCGCGAGAACGTCTTGCTGGGACGTCCCGACCTCGTTTTTCCCGAGGGAGAGGCGGAACAAGCGGCAGCTGATCACCTCGTGACACAGGCGATCGACATCGCTCAGGCTGATTTTGTGTATACGTTGCCGGACGGTCTCGAGACCAAAATCGGAGAGGAAGGCCTCAGCCTCTCCGGCGGGCAGCGTCAACGGCTTGCCCTCGCTCGCGCCATCGTGACCGAGCCGGCGGTGCTCGTGCTCGATGATCCGCTCTCTGCGCTCGACGTGACAACCGAGCAACAGGTCGAAGCCGCTCTTCGTCGTGTGTTGGCGACAACGACAGCCCTGATTGTGGCCCACCGTCCATCTACGGTGATGTTGGCCGACCGGGTTGCCGTTCTGCACGAGGGGCGCATTGCCGAAGTGGGAACCCATGCAGAACTGCTGGCGCGATCCGCCCTCTATCGGCACATCATCTCGTCCGAGAGCGACGAACCTCATGTGATTCCTGACGTGACCGCTGAGAACGAGTCGGTCATTGCCGCCGGAGCAGAGGCTTTGGGCGAGGTCGACAGCATCGACGGAATCCGGGGGGTGCAGCCGTGAGTGTGACCGGAGTCAGCGGCGAAGAACGAAACGACTTTACCCGCGCCGAAAACAAGCGTCTCCGTGCGCGCAGCGTGAAGCTCGCGGGCCAACTCGTGCGACCCGTCCGATGGCAGATTACCGGCAGCGGTCTCCTGATCGTGCTGGGCACGCTCGGTTCGGTTGCCGGCCCCGCCCTGATTGCCCTGGGAATCGATCAGGCCCTTCCCGCCCTCACGAGCGCGGGCGACTGGATGCCCGTGATTCTCATTGCGAGCGCATACGTGGGCATTGGACTGCTCGGCGGCCTGTTTCGATCCTGGTATTTCCGCATGGCGGCGCGCATTAGTCAACGGGTCGTGTACCACCTCCGCCTTCGCCTGTTTCGCCAGACCCAAGATTTGAGCTTGTCGTTTCACGAGAAGTACACGTCGGGTAGGGTTATCGCTCGCCAAACCAGCGACCTCGACACGCTCCGGGAGTTTCTCGACTCTGGCATCGAAGACCTCGTGAGTGGCGTGCTCTTTATGGTCTTTACGGCGACCGCGCTCATCATCCTCGACCCCCAAAGCATGCTCCCCGTGCTGATCTCTTTTGTTCCCATCTTTTTCTTTGCGTGGTGGTTTTCTAACAGATCGCGAAAGGCATTCCGCTCCGCGCGGGTTTATTCAGCACGCCTCATTGTTCAGTTCGTGGAGACCATGACCGGCATCCGTGCTGTCAAGGCTTTTCGTCGCGAGCGCCACAATGAAAAGACCTACGGTGTTGAGGTTGACAACTACCGCATGGCTAATCAGACCGTAATTGCGCTCTTTGGCATTTTTGATCCAGGCCTCAAGCTCGTGGCCAACCTGGTGATGGCCATCGTGCTGCTCCTGGGGGCCCTCAGGGTTCTGGACGGCACCATGGAGGTGGGTATTCTGCTCGCCGCCGTGCTCTATGTGCGTCGCATCTTCGACCCGGTTGCAGAGCTCGCGTTTTTCTATAACGGCATGCAGAGTGCGGGCAGCGCGCTTGAGAAGATCTCGGGCGTTCTCGAAGAAGAGCCCACAGTGCCCGAGCCGACACGCCCTGTGCCCCTTGCCGCCGCCGCCGGAGCCCTCGACTTCACCCACGTCTCGTTTCACTATGTTGCCGACCGACCGGTGCTACCCGACCTCGATCTGCACATCCCCGCAGGTCAGACCGTGGCACTCGTGGGCACCACCGGTGCCGGAAAGTCGACGCTGGCCAAGCTTTTGGCGCGCTTCTACGATCCGAGTTCGGGCACAGTGAGCCTCGACGGCATCAACCTGCGCGACGTGTCAAATGACGACCTCCGGCGAGCCGTGGTGATGGTGACGCAGGAGGCCTACCTGTTCTCGGGTTCGG
Source organism: uncultured Microbacteriaceae bacterium (assembly GCA_903857985.1). Classification (GTDB taxonomy): domain Bacteria; phylum Actinomycetota; class Actinomycetes; order Actinomycetales; family Microbacteriaceae; genus UBA963. The sequence goes on along the minus strand of CAIOGW010000026.1, from coordinate 8,672 downwards.
TGAGTGAGAACCTGCGCATCGGCAGACCGGACGCGACGCAGACCGAGGTCGAAGCAGCCGCGCGCGCGGTGGGGGCGCACGATTTCATTCTGTCGCTGCCCGAGGGCTACGAGACCGACGTCAACAAGCGCGGCGGCAGACTCTCATCCGGGCAGCGCCAGTTACTCTCGTTTGCCCGGGCGTTCTTGGCCGATCCCGCTGTTCTCATCTTGGATGAGGCCACGGCGTCACTCGACATCCCGAGCGAGCGTCTCGTTCAGCGTGGACTCAAAACGCTGCTCGCCGACCGAACCGCCATCATCATCGCCCACCGCCTCTCGACCGTCGCCATCGCCGACCGCGTGCTCGTGATGGAACACGGGCAAATCATCGAAGATGGAACGCCCGCCGACCTCATCGCCGGTACCGGAACCTTCGCCACACTGCATCGCGCCTGGCGCGACTCGCTCGCCTAAACGTTTAGGAGAGATCCGAAATGATGGCGTTGAAGCTGGCCGAAGGGCGCATGATCTTCTCAACCAGTACGGCGTCGGGTCGGTAGTAGCCGCCGATGTCGGCGGGCGTGCCCTGAACGGCAAGAAGTTCAGAGACGATCTGCTCTTCGCCAGAGCTCAGCGCCTGAGCCACCGCAGCGAACTTTGCCGCGAGAGCCGCGTCTTCGCTCTGGCGTGCTAGTTCTTGTGCCCAATAGAGCGCGAGGTAGAAGTGGCTGCCCCGGTTGTCGAGCGTGCCTAACTTGCGGCCGGGCGAACGATCCTGCTCAAGGAAGGTTCCCGTGGCTCGATCGAGTGTGTCGGCAAGCACCTGTGCCTGCGCGTTGCCGGTCGTGACAGCGAGGTGCTCGAGCGAGGCGGCGAGCGCGAAGAATTCACCCAGGGAGTCCCAGCGCAAAAAGTTTTCTTCAACGAGCTGCTGAACGTGCTTGGGGGCCGATCCGCCCGCGCCCGTTTCGAACAGGCCGCCGCCGGCAAGCAAAGGAACGATTGACAGCATCTTGGCGCTGGTACCCACCTCAAGAATGGGGAACAGGTCGGTGAGATAGTCACGAAGCACGTTGCCGGTGACTGAGATGGTCTCTTCGCCTGTGCGAATGCGGCCCAGCGAGAAGAGAGTGGCTGCTGCCGGCTCCATAATCTCGATGGTGAGGCCCGAGGTGTCGTGCTCGGTGAGGTACTTCTTCACCTTCGCGATGATCTGGGCATCGTGGGCGCGACGCTCATCGAGCCAGAAGATAGCCGGTGACCCCGTGGCCCGTGCTCGTGTGACAGCGAGCTTCACCCAGTCCCGAACGGGCACGTCTTTGGTCTGCGTGCCGCGCCAGATGTCGCCCTTGGCTACCTCGTGCGAAATCAGCACGTCGCCCACGGCGTTGAGAACATCGACCCGGCCGGCCGATGCCATCTCGAAGGTCTTGTCGTGACTGCCGTACTCCTCGGCCGCCTGGGCCATCAGGCCCACGTTGGGAACGGTGCCGATGGTGGCCGGATCGAGCGGACCGTTGGCAATGACGTCGTCGATGGTGGCCTGATAGATGCCTGCGTAGGAAGAGTCGGGAATGACGGCGATGGTGTCGTCTTCGGCGCCATCAACTCCCCACAGCTTTCCGCCGTTGCGCACCAGTGCGGGCATCGATGCGTCAACGATCACGTCTGAGGGCACGTGCAGGTTTGTAATGCCCTTGTCGCTGTTGGTGTAGCTCAAGCGCGGACCCTGCGCGATGGCAGCCGAGAAGTCCGCGGCAATCGCGTCGCCCCCGGCGACAGCCGTGAGGCCGGCGAGAATCGAGCCGAGGCCGTCATTGGGCATGAGGCCGGCCGCTTCGAGGGCAGCTCCATGTGTGGCAAAAACTCCGGCAAAGAACGCTTTCACAACGTGACCAAAGATGATGGGGTCGCTGACTTTCATCATGGTTGCCTTGAGGTGCACCGAATAGAGCACGTTGTCAGCCTTAGCCTGAGCGAGCGTTTCGGTGAGGAACTCGTCGAGGGCCGACACCGAAAGGAACGTGGCGTCCACAATTTCGCCCTCGAGCACATCCAGGCCGCTCTTGAGAACGGTCTCGGTACCGTCGGTTGCCGTGTGGCGAATGGTGAGGGTGTCGGCAGCTGGCATGACCACAGACTTCTCGTTGGAGAAAAAGTCGTCGTGGCCCATGGTTGCCACGCGCGTCTTCGACCCAGCGGCAAATGGCTTGTTCACGTGCGGGTGCTTGCGGGCATAGGCCTTCACCGAACCCGGTGCGCGACGATCGCTATTGCCCTCGCGCAGAACGGGGTTGACGGCGCTTCCCTTGACGCGGTCGTAGCGTGCGCGCGCTTCGCGTTCTTCGGGTGTTGCGGGCTCGTCGGGAAAGTCGGGCACATCGAAACCCTGGGCTTGCAGCTCTTCGATGGCGCCCTTCAACTGAGGGATAGAAGCGGAAATATTGGGAAGCTTGATGATGTTGGCCTGAGGTGTTTTGGCCAGATCGCCCAGTTCCTTCAGCGCATCAGGAACCTTCTGCTCGGCACTCAGGCGCTCGGGAAAGATCGACAGGATGCGACCGGCCAACGAGATGTCCCGCGTTTCGATCGAGACGTTGGCGACACCCGCAAACGCCTGAACGATGGGCAGAAACGAGACCGTTGCCAGAGCCGGCGCCTCATCCGTGTGCGTGTAGACAATGGTCGCATCATTCATGCTGTGTAATTCTCCGGTTCTGGCGGGTGCACTCGCGTCTGAATCTCAGCCTACCGCACACGAAAAAGGCAACTCGGGGAGCGACGGCAGTGCCCGCCACCAGCTGAGATGACGGGCACTGTCTGATTCGTGAAGTGCGGCAATCCCAGGGTCTGCCGGAAGGCGACCTAGGCGGGATCGAGCACGAAGTCGTAACGCACTTCGGCGTTCTTGCCACCATCAATCTTGTTGGGGTTGAGAACGAGCTCGGGCTTGACCGCGCTCGCGACGTCGTCGGCAATGTGGTCATCGCCCTCGAAGTACAGCTGCGTCGTAATGAGGTGGAAGCCGGGAGCCGACACCTTGAGGTGAAGGTGGGCGGGTCGCCACGCGTGCCAGCCGGCCGCAGCAATCAGTTGTCCGCACGCACCATCGGTGGGGATTTGATAGGGCGCGGGCTGAATGGTGTTGATCTCGAAGTTTCCCTCGTCATCGGCGATGATCGTGCCGCGCAGGTTCCACTCGGGCAGGCCCGGTGCAAACTGCGAGTAGAAGCCCAAGTCGTCAGCGTGCCACAGTTCGATCTGTGCGTTCTTGATCGGGGCGCCACCCACAGAGGTGACCTGACCGTGGAACTTGAGCGGCGTGCCCGGCTCGTCCGGACGCATCGCAATGGTTGCGGGCGATGGGGCTGAAGGAGCATTGGGCACGTAGTACGGGCCCTCAATCGTTCCCTTGCTGCCCTGGCGCTTCGAGTTGTGCACCGTCTCGATGGTGTGCTCGAGCCACACATCGAGGAACAGTGGCCATTCGCCATCGGTGCCCATCTTGATGAGCCACGCCTTGAAAATGTTGTACTCGTCGTAGGTCACCTCTTCATCGGCGGCCACGTCGTTGAGGGCCGTGACGAGTCGGGTGGCGATGCGGTTGATGCGGGCAACGTCGACGGTGACGTTGGCCTTTGCCGCGCGCTGCAAGAATCCTTCGGTGGCGGCCGCACCCGAAGCCGCGGCCTTGGCCTCGGTTTCTGCTGCGTAACTGTCGTCAGTCATTTCTTTCTCCTTCGTTGTGTTCTGGTGGGTTGTCTTCTGGTGGGTTGCGTTGCAGTGGGTAGTGGTGGATGGTGCGGGGGTTGTCGAGATCAGATGCGCGAGGGATGCTCGGCGAGCGGCGTCACGGTAATGGTCATGTGGGCAAAGAGGGGAAGTTTGGCAAGCAGATCGTGGAGCTCATCGTTTCCGGCAACGTCGAAGATTGAGTAGTTGGCGTATTGACCCACAACCCGCCACAGCTCGGCCCAGTGGCCCGTGCGCTGAAGCTCCTGCGCGTAGGCCTTCTCGGTCGCCACGAGTGCTTCCCACTCCGCTTTCGGCATTTCATGTGGCACGTTGACCACCATGTTGACGAGAAAGAGCATGGCGGTTAGTCCTTATCCTGTCGATATGAGGCCAGTTTGTCGGCGTCAAGGGTGACACCCAGGCCGGGATTTTGCGGAGCAACGACCCGCCCATCTTCGATGACCAAGGGCTCGGTAATCAAGAAGTCGCCAAACTCAAGGAAGTTCGAGAGTTCGGCAGCCCGACGGCTGGAGAGTTCAAAAGCCGCACCGAAGGCGACGGTTGCTGCCGACCCCAACATGGAGTCAATCTGGTTGCCCATCATGACGTCGACTCCCAAGCCCTCGCACAGTCCGAGAATCTTCTGGGATTCTGTGAACCCCGAGCGGGCAGTTTTAATGCTGATGGCCGAGGCTCCGCCGTTAACAAGTTCTCGCGCGACATCGCCCAGCGTGGGCACGCTCTCGTCGGCCATGATGGTCAGCGGCGACTCGGTCACAAGGCGCTTGCGCCCCAAGAGCTCGTGCGCGTCACACGGCTCTTCGAGATACAGAAGGTTGAGCCCCGCGCAGGCCCGGGCCACACCCAGCGCCTCACTCGCGCTCCAACCGCGGTTCGCATCGAGGTAGAGGTCGGTGTCTGCGCCGAGTGCCTCGCGCAGGGCAATGCACGCGTCAACGTCGAGAGATACAGGCCGGCGGCCAACCTTCACTTTGAACGACGAGATGCCGTACTTCTCGCGATACATGAGAGCCTCATCCACCATCTCTTGAGCGGGGGCGAACCCGACCATGTGAGACACCCGGACCGACGGAGTGAACCCGCCCAACAGCTGATGAACCGACTTGCCCACCGACTTGCCGATGATGTCCCACAGCGCTATATCCACGGCGCCCTTGGCGGCGAAGTTGCCTACGGTTCGAGACATCCCCGCGCCAATCACGTTTCGTGCAAAGGGGTCGGCGCCGACAAGCAGGGGGGCAAAGAGGGTCTCAATGACCGCCACGACCGAGCGTTGCGTTTCGCCATAGGTGTAAGGGCGGGGCGGCACATCAGCAATCCCGACGATGCCGTCATCCGTTGTGATGCGCACCAAGACGTGGTCGGCCTTCGTCATCTGACCGCTGGCGAAGAGAAGCGGTTTGCGCATCCCGATTTCATAGGGGATGGCTTCGACGGTTGCGATTTTCATTGATCCCTCTCTGGGACGTTCGTGATGAGTGCTTCGAGGAAGGGCAGAAAAGTGAGCACGGCTGGCGACACCTCGGATCGTCGCCACGCGACAGCCAAATCCACGTTGGGTGCATCGGTGACCGGAATGAAGTTCATGCCGCCGATTCTCAAAGAGGTGGCGGATTCGGGAACCATGGCAATGCCGATGCCGGCAGCCACGAGAGACAGCAGCGTGGACGTTTCGGATGCGGTCTGAACCGATGACGGCTGCACCTCCCGGAGATGCCAACTCGCGGAGATGGTCTGCGCGACGGTTGAGTTGGCGGGGTATCCCACAAAGTCCTGCTCGGCAAGGTCTGCCATGAGGAGCTCACGGGAGTGCGTCAAAGGCGAGCCGGCGGGGACGGCGGCCACCAGCCTCTCCGAGGCGACGATGACGTGATCGATGAGTTCGCTCGCGAAGGGTGGCCGTAACACGGCAATGTCGATGGTGTTGGACTCAAGTCCAGCGATGAGACTGGGCGTGAGCTTTTCGCCGCTCACCTCAACCGCGAGGCCATCGAATTTTTCGCTCGCCTCTCTCACGACGCGCGGCATGATTCCGTAGGTGGCGGTTCCTGTAAAGCCCACGCGAACGATTCCCTGCAGGCCGGCGCCCACACGCCTCACGTTTGCTTCGATGGCGTCAAGCTCATCAATCACCCGGCGTCCTCTGCTCAGCAGAAGCGCACCCGCAGGGGTGAGGTCGACGCTTCGCGTGTTGCGCGTCAGCAGGGAGGTTCCGAGTGAGACCTCGAGCTGCTTGATCTGCTGGGAGAGCGGAGGCTGCGACATGCGCAGGCGTTCAGCGGCGCGACCAAAATGTGTCTCTTCAGCCACAGCAATGAAGTAGCGGAGTTGACGGGTATCGATGGTCACTCTCCGTTCCTCCACGCGGGCCTTCTGGCACTCGTGTGTGAAACGCTAACAAGCCGGCATTTATATGCGCAAATACCTAAAGAGAAAGAATTCATACTCTAAACATATATATCCGGTCGCTAGGAAGCGAGTACCGCAGGGGATGCCGAGGCAGCTAGGCAGGGTGGAGCGCACTACTTCCCGTAGCAAATTTTCTGGTTGTGCGAGTTAGTGTCAGCGCGAAATTGTGGCGAATTTTCGAATCGAGAGCGGCACAAAAATCACCAGCAACACTGCGACGCCAATCAGCACGGTGGCGATGGGGTTTTGAGCTGGCCACGCATCTCCCACGATTGTGCCCGGGGGAACATTGCCAAAGAGTTCACGGGCGGACTGCACGAGGGCAGAAACCGGATTCCACTCCGCGAAGATCCGCAACGGTGTCGGGAGGTTCTCGCTGGGAACGAAGGCATTCGATATGAAGGTCAGGGGGAACAGGATCAAGAACGACGCGTTGTTGATGATCTCCGGGCTCTTGACCGACATGCCCAGAAACGCCATCACCCAGGAGAAGGCGTAGGAGAACAGAAGTAGGAGCGCGACCCCGGCGAGGAACTCCAGTGGCGACGAGTTCACTCTCCAGCCCACGAGCAAACCGGTTCCCATCATGACCAGCATCGAGAGGGTGTTGATCACCAGGTCGCCGTTGGTGCGGCCCACCAGCACGGCGGCGCCACTCATGGGCAGCGTGCGAAAGCGGTCGATGATGCCGTCTTTGAGGTCTTGGGCCATGGCCGAGCCCGAGTAGGTGGACCCAAAGACCACCGTCTGAGCAAAGATACCGGCCATCAAGAACGATGTGTACCCATCGCCGGGGATATCAATCGCGGCACCAAAAACAAACGTGAACAGCAGCACGAACATGATGGGCTGAATCAGGCTGAAGAGAAGAATCTCTGGCACGCGGATAATCTTCATCATGTTTCGCCAGGTGGTGACCGCTCCGTCACTGACGAAACGTGTCACGGCATTGCCCGGGATTGGCTTCAGAGTGGTGCTCATGCCGCACTCTCCTTTTCGGCTTCGTCGATTTCAGCCGCGTGGCCGGTGAGTTGCAGGAACACGTCATCTAGCGTGGGGCGGCGCATACCGGCATCGTGCAAGCCGATGCCTTCGGTAGCCGCCGCGCTCACGATGGCCGCTAGTGCCACAGGTCCATCACTTACGGGAACCACGAGCGTGCGTCCGTTGAGAACGGCCGGCTCGCCAGAACCAAATCGATTAAGGATTGCGCGGGCCGCATCAATCTGGACCTCGTCCACAACCGTCACCGCGACGCGAAGTCCGCCAACGGAAGCCTTAAGTTCGTCGGCCGTGCCCTTGGCAATCACCCGACCGTTGTCGATGACCGAGATGGAATCCGCGAGACGGTCGGCCTCTTCCAGGTATTGCGTGGTGAGGAGCACCGTGGTGCCATCCGTCACCAACTGCTCAATGACCTCCCACAGACCAATGCGGCTGCGCGGGTCGAGGCCCGTCGTTGGTTCGTCCAAAAAGAGAACGGGCGGCCGAATCACGAGGGCACCGGCAAGGTCAATGCGGCGACGCATGCCGCCGGAGTACCCCTTGACCGTGCGATTCTGTGACTCGACGAGGTCGAAGAGTTCGATGAGCTCGGTGGCCCGCTGGCGAGCGACCCGCGCTCCCAAGTGGTAGAGCCGGCCCACCATGACCAGGTTCTCAAATCCGGTCAGGTTTTGATCAACCGCGGCATACTGTCCGCTGGCGCCAATCATGCGCCGGATGGCTTGGGGGTCAGCGGCCACATCGACGCCGTCAATGAACGCGGAGCCCGAATCGGGCTTGATGAGGGTGGTCAGGGCCTTGACGGTGGTCGTCTTTCCCGCACCGTTGGGGCCGAGAAGAGCAGTGACGCTGCCCTTCTGAACCTCAAGATTGAGGCCGTCGAGGGCTCGAACTTCGGGGGACCCCTTGGGGGAATACGTTTTGACGAGATCAATCGCCTCGATAAATGCCATGAAAAAAACTTTACCGACAGAACGACAGCGCGCCGGACCAGGAAGCTCTCTCTGCGGGTGAATTTTCAGGCTCAGTACATGAGCAGCTTGGCGCGAACGGCCCGCTCAAATTCCGAGACGTTGCCCTTCGCGAGCTTCAGATCGGTCCAGTCGAGAATCATGCTGAGCTGCCCTGAGTTGTCTTCGATGAGGATGCACGGCTCACGTCCCTCACTGGCTGCGTGTTGCGCCTCCGTGCGCTCGTTTCTATGCACGAGTACGAACTCGATGTCGAGCTCATCACGGAGTCGCTCCTCCATCGCCTTCCACTGCGGCCGCTTGGCAAAAGTGGAGTGCGTGATGTCGCAGAGCTTGCACTCGGTGCGACCCAACATGTGGCCGAAGAAGTAGCTGAGCTCGCCGGCAAGACCGCCATTTGCGTTATAGACGCCGATAAGTCTCATGGTTCAAGACTAGCTTCGCCGGTGAAGGTGGTGGCGAGTGAGGGATTCGACTCCCCTACTGCCACGCGCGAACGCATGCGTTCGAATCGCGCGTCAGCGGGGGCCCACCCAAGGGGGTTCTCATG
>CAIOGW010000025.1 GCA_903857985.1 uncultured Microbacteriaceae bacterium | reverse complement strand
GGCATCGCCCCCGCACCCCGCGGCATGCCTCAGAGTGAGGTCACGTTCGACATCGACGCAAACGGCATCGTGCACGTGTCTGCCAAAGATAAGGGCACGGGCAAGGAGCAGTCGATGACCATCACCGGCGGATCGTCGCTGGCCAAGGACGACATCGAGCGCATGGTGCGCGAAGCCGAGGAGCACGCTGCCGAAGATAAAGAACGTCGCGAGACTGCCGAGACGCGCAACAACGCCGAGCAGATGGTCTACTCAGTGGAGAAGCTTATCAAGGAGAACGACGAGAAGCTCGCGGACGAGGTTAAGACAACGGTCCAGGCCGATGTCGATGCCGTCAAGGCTGCGCTCGCCGGTGACGACGACGGCGCGGTAAAGACAGCGGTCGAGAAGCTCGCCGAGAGCCAGGGCAAGTTGGGCGAAGCCATCTACGCATCCGCACAGGCTGAAACTCAAGACTCGGCCGACGCACCGTCTGACGAAGACGTGGTTGATGCTGAAGTGGTCGAAGACGACGTTGCTGATAAGGACGAGTCGAACGAGAAGGCCGACAAGTAATCGTGGCCAAGGATCCTGCGGGCGAGGAGCCCACGGAAGCAGAAGGTCTCGGCATCGAGGATGTTCTGGAGGAGCCGGAAGGCTCCTCCGAGCTCCCCGAGGGCGGCTACGAAGACGCCGACGTGGAAACCTCGCTCACCGATGTGGACGTTGAGTTTCTCGACAAGGCGGCCGACGAGCTTGCCGCCGAGCGACTCGCAGATCTGCAGCGCGTCACCGCCGAGTACGCCAACTACCGCAAGCGCACCGAAGCGAATCGCGACATCGAGCGCGAGCGCGTCGTGGGCGACGTGGTTCGCTCACTGCTCCCCGTACTCGACGACATCGAGCGCGCCGACAAGCACGGCGACCTGGTTGATGGCGCCCCCATCACGCTGATTGCCACCAAGCTGCGCGCCGTCACCGAACGCCTCGGCCTGGTCACCTACGGTGCCGTGGGCGACGCGTTCGACCCCAATCAGCACGAGGCGCTGTTGCAGCAGCCAACCGCTGATGTCACAGCACCCACGGTTCTCGAAGTTGTTGAGCCGGGATACCGTTTAGGTTCGACCCAGGTTCGACCCGCCAAAGTTATTGTGGCAACCCCCGAATAGCCGCTGGTCGAGTAGGGCGTAGCCCGTATCGAGACCCGTGATTTCGACAGGCTCAATCAACGAAATACAAGCTCAATCAACGAAATACAAGCTCAATCAACGAGACTCAACTTCACACAACGAAAGGAGGCGCTGATGGCTAGTCAAGATTGGCTCGACAAAGATTTCTACAAGGTTCTCGGCGTCTCGAAGGACGTCTCGCCAGAAGAACTGAAAAAGGTCTATCGCAAGCTCGCGCGCAAGCACCACCCCGACAGCAACCCGGGTGACGCCAAGGCCGAGGCCACGTTCAAAGGAATCACCGAGGCTCACTCGGTTCTGTCGGACCCCGCGCAGCGCGCCGAGTACGACCAGATTCGAGCTATGGGGTCGGGCGCGCGTTTTACCGCAGGAGGTCAGGGGCGCGGCTTCGACGATGCGTTCCGCGGCAGTCCTTACGGTGGCGGTGGCGGCGGCGGATTCCCGCAGGGCGCAGGATTCGAAGACATTCTCGGCGGCATGTTCGGCAACGGCAGCTTTGGCCGATCCTCCGGCGGATTCCGCGGCTGGGGTGGTCCGAGTAAAGGACAAGACATCGTTTCGACCGTGGTGGTGGACTTCTTTGAGGCCCTGCACGGCGACACCATGACCCTGCAACTGCCCTCGGGCAACAGCGTCAAGGTCAAGATTCCTGCGGGCGTGGCCGACGGGCAAAAGGTTCGCATTCGTGCCAAGGGTCACGCCAGCCCAGACGGTGGAGAGCCTGGAGACGTCGTGCTCACCGTCACCGTGAGCAAGCATCCCGTATTCGAGCGCGACGGACTCAACGTTCGCCTCGTTGTGCCCGTGACGTTCACCGAGGCAGTGTTGGGTGCCACCATCGAGGTACCCACGGTCGAGGGCGAAACGGTCAAGCTCAAGGTGGCTCCGGGAACCCCGAGCGGCCGAATCCTCCGCGTCAAGGGGCGCGGGGTAAAGACCGCCAAGGGTCACGGTGATCTGCTTGCCGAGGTCATGGTGGCCGTACCCACACACCTCGATGCTGAGGCAACGAAGGCTCTCGAAGAGTTTGCGGCCAAGGCGCCGAAAGACAACCCCCGGGCCGAGATACTTCAGCGCGGACGGCGATAGGGGGCCGACGTGGACGAAGACCAGCCGATTTTTACCATTTCGATGGCGGCCGAACTTGCCGCCATGCACCCCCAAACACTGCGTCAGTATGACCGCCTGGGGCTCGTGCAACCCAAGCGCACGGCGGGCCAGTCGCGCCGTTACTCCATGCGAGACGTGGTGCAACTGCGCGAGGTCGCCCGACTCGGTGCGGAGGGTGTGAGCCTTGAGGGAATCAAGCGCGTCCTCGAACTTGAAAACGACGTGGTCACCCTGCGGGAGCGGGTGCGCAAGCTTGAGACAGCCCTCGCCGATTCGCTACTCGCTCAACCCGGTCGACGGGTCTTTGCCGCCGGATCCGCGGGCGAAGTGCAAACGTTGCGCAACGGCCAGCGGGTTCGCCGTGCCACCGAGGTGGTTCGCTGGAATCCGCTCCGCCGCATCGAATCGGGAGAACAACAATGACCCCGCAAGCCCCACAAGAAGAGGCAAAGAGCGCTCTCGAGCAGTTCGGCATCAATCTCACCGAGCGTGCGAAAAACGGCAAGCTCGACCCCGTCATAGGACGTGACGCCGAGATCCGACGCGTCAGCCAGGTTCTCACGCGCCGCACCAAGAACAACCCGGTGCTGATTGGCGAACCGGGCGTGGGCAAGACCGCTGTGGTTGAGGGCCTCGCCCAGCGCATCGTGGCCGGCGACGTGGCCGAGAGCCTGAAGGGCAAGCAGCTCGTTGCCCTCGACATCGGCGCGCTCATTGCCGGAGCAAAGTTCCGCGGCGAGTTTGAGGAACGGCTCAAGGCCGTCCTTGCCGAGATTGATGCGTCCGACGGACAGATCATCACGTTCATCGACGAACTGCACACCCTCATGGGTGCCGGCGGCGGTGAAGGATCGGTAGCGGCTGCCAACATGCTCAAGCCCATGCTCGCGCGCGGCGAACTGCGCCTCATTGGCGCCACCACGCTCGACGAGTATCGGCAGTTCATCGAGAAGGACGGCGCGTTGGAGCGCCGCTTTCAGCAGGTGTTCGTGGGTGAGCCAACGGTTGAAGACACCATCGCCATTCTGCGCGGGCTCAAGGAGCGCTACGAGGCCCACCACAAGGTGGCCATCGCCGACAACGCTCTCGTGGCCGCGGCCGCCCTGAGCAATCGGTACATCACGTCTCGACAGCTGCCCGACAAGGCCATCGACCTCATCGATGAGGCTGCGAGCCGCCTGCGCATGGAGATCGACTCGGCGCCCGTTGAGATCGACGAGCTGCGTCGTGGCGTTGATCGCCTCAAGCTTGAGGAGCTCGCCCTCAAGAAGGAGAAAGACGACGCCTCCAAGCAGCGACTGGCTAAACTGCGCGAAGACCTCGCCGAGCGTGAAATCAAACTTGCCGAGCTCGATGACCGCTGGCAGGCCGAGCGGGCCGCGCTCAACCGTGTGGGTGACCTCAAGGGCCGACTCGATGCGGCGCGCATTCAGGCCGACCGAGCGCAGCGCGAGGGCAACCTCGAGGCGGCGTCACGCCTGCTCTACGGCGAGATTCCGCAACTTGAGAGCGAGGTCGCTGCGGCCGAAAAGGCCGAGTCGGACACGCCCATGATGGTGCGCGACCAGGTCACAGCCGACGAAATTGCGGCAGTGATTGCTGCCTGGACGGGCATTCCGGTTGACCGACTCACGCAGGGCCAGACTGAGAAGCTCCTCAACCTTGAAGCCGAGATCGGCAGGCGTCTCATTGGCCAGAAGAAGGCCGTGCGCGCCGTCGCTGAGTCGGTGCGTCGTTCGCGCGCGGGCATCAGCGATCCCGATCGCCCCACCGGATCTTTTTTGTTTCTCGGCCCCACGGGCGTGGGCAAGACCGAGTTGGCCAAGGCGCTCGCCGAGGTATTGTTCGACGACGAAAAGGCCATGATTCGCATCGACATGAGCGAGTACGGCGAAAAGTTTGCCGTCTCGCGTCTTGTGGGCGCCCCTCCCGGATACGTGGGCTACGAGCAGGGCGGTCAGCTCACCGAGGCCGTTCGCCGCCGCCCCTACTCCGTTGTGTTGTTTGACGAAGTGGAGAAGGCTCATCCCGAAGTTTTCGACCTCCTGCTTCAGGTGCTCGACGACGGTCGACTCACCGACGGCCAAGGCCGTACGGTCGATTTCCGCAACGTGATCATGATTCTCACGTCAAACCTGGGAAGTCAGTACTTGGTGGACCCGGAACTGTCGGATGCCGACAAGGAGCAGGCCGTGCAAAACCTGGTGCGCCAAGCCTTCAAACCGGAGTTCGTCAATCGTCTCGACGACATCGTGGTGTTTCAGTCGCTCAGCCAGGCTGACCTCGGGTCAATCGTGGAACTGTACATCGACCGCCTGCAGGTACGGCTCTCCGATCGTCGCCTCGAGCTGGCGGTGACGCCCGCAGCCCGCACGTGGCTGGCGGAACGCGGCTACGACCCCATTTATGGCGCTAGGCCCTTGCGTCGCCTCATGCAGCACGAGATTGATGACAAGTTGGCCACAGCGCTGCTCGCCGGCACGGTGCGCGACGGCGACCTCGTGACGGTCGACCTTGCCGATGACGGCCTCACGGTTACGTCAACGGGGCCTGCCCCTCGACTCGATCCGGGGGCGGACGATGCGCTGACGGCAGAGCTGTTAAACGACTAATCCCTCAATCGCTGGAGGAAACCACTAATCGGTGACGACGGCGATGCCGGTTGCCTTTGCGGCCTCGTCAACGCTTCCGAGATTCGTTACATTGGTGAATCCCATGCTCTTCATCATGTCGATGGCCTGCCCGGCGCGATTTCCTGAACGACAGTAGATCACGTAGTTCGCGGACTTGTCGAGCACGTCAACGGCCTGCATGAACTCGGCGCCCTGCCAATTGATATTGAGTGCTCCGGCAAGGTGGCCGGTGTCGAACTCTTCGGGTGTGCGGACGTCGATCACGATGGTGTCGGCGGTGAAGTCAACGGCGGCCATGGGTGCATTCTCTCCAGTCGATGAGCAGGCACTGAGGGCAAGTCCGCCCGCGCCAAGGGTTGCCACGATAGCAATTGCGGTAATGATGCGCTTCATTTCAATTTTCCTTTCGATACCCCCTAGGGTATAGTAACTCTATACCCATGAAAGGTGAATCATGAAACTCCCCGCAGACGAACTCAAAAATGCTCGCAACCGTTTGGTGCGCGTGCAGGGACAGATTGGTGGCCTCGTGCGCATGATCGACGAGGGCCGAGATTGCACCGAAATCCTCACGCAGCTCGCCGCTGCCAGCACCGCACTTGATCGCGCAGGGTTCAGCATCATCGCAACCGGCATGAGCCACTGTGGCACGGGCCCCGAAGGTGACGTCAATCGGGTCGCGCTCGAGAAGGCCTTCATGTCGATGGCCTAGTTGGTCTTCGTTTCGGTTTGAGCAACAAAAGAGGGCAGGAGCTTCTCGTGAAAACGATCATTATCGGCGGAGTTGCCGGAGGGATGTCGGCAGCCACGCGCTTGCGTCGACTCGACGAGCACGCCGAGATCACGGTGTATGAGCAGGGCCCGCACGTGTCTTTTGCCAACTGCGGACTGCCCTACTTCATCGGCGATGTGATTGGCGCGGAAGAGAGCCTGCTGCTGCAAACCCCGGATTCGCTATGGCGCCGGTTCCGGCTGGATGTTCGCGTCAATTCGCGCATTGTGGCCATTGACCCGGCAACACAGACCGTGACGGGAACGAACATGCTCACGGGCCAGGAATTCACCGATTCCTACGACTCACTTATTCTCTCGCCCGGAGCAAGCCCTCGACAGCTCGCTATTCCCGGCAACGAACGCGCCCTGTCGCTGCGCGATGTTCCCGACGCCGTGCGCATCAAGGATGCCGTCGATGCTACTGACGCCGGCACCGAGGCCGGCACCGCCGTGATTCTCGGGGGAGGGTTTATTGGTGTCGAGGTGGCCGAAAACCTTCGACACCGGGGTATGCAGGTCACGCTCGTCCAGCAGGCGTCGACAATTCTTCCCCAGTTCGACCCCGAGATGATTGAACCGCTGCAGGCCACACTCGAGAGCAACGGCATCACGCTCGCACTCGGTCGCACGGCAGTTGAGATCACGGAATTCGAAGTCGTGCTCGACAATGGTCAGCTCTTGAGCGCCGATCTCGTGATCTCGGCCATCGGGGTCACGGCGGATGCCGAGTTTGTCGCACAGTCCGGTCTGCGCATGGGCACGGCCGGCGGAATCTGGGTCGACGAGAACCACCGCACGAGCGACCCCCACATTTTTGCCGTGGGCGACGCGGCACAGAAGCACAGTGCGCTCACGGGCGCTGATCAGATGATCTGGCTGGCCAACCTCGCCAATAGGCACGGCCGCGCCGTGGCCGACGTGATCGCCGGGGTGGAGAGCCCCGAGCGCGACAGCCAGGGCACAGGTATCATCGGTGCCTTCGGAATGGTGGCGGCCATCACGGGGCTTTCCCAAAAAGGTGCTCGACTTGCCGGCCTCGACTACCGTGTGGCGCACGCGCACCCGGGTTCTCATGCCGGTTACTACCCGGGCTCGGCAACGCTGGCCCTCAAGGTCATTTTCGATCCCGAGACGGGAAAGATCCTGGGCGGTCAGGCCACGGGCACCGACGGTGCCGACAAGCGCATCGATGTGTTGGCCACCGCCATTTATGCCGGCCTCACCGTCGACGACCTGATGAATCTGGAACTCGCTTACGCGCCTCAGTTTGGATCTGCCAAGGACGCCGTCAACCAGCTCGGTTACGTTGCCAACAACATTTGGCACCAGCGCACGCCGAGTGTGCAGTGGCACGAACTCGAAGCTCGCGTGGCCGCCGGCGCTACCGTGCTCGATGTACGCACTGATCCCGAGAACGATGTACGCGCTATTCCCGGTTCGCTGCACATCCCCGTTGATGATCTTCGCTCGCGGTTAGACGAAGTTCCCGACGGCGAGGTAATCGTGCACTGTCGCGTTGGCCAACGCGGACACATCGCCACTCAACTCCTGCGCCAAAACGGCAAGAATGCCCATAACCTTGACGGTGGATGCCTAACTTGGCTCGCCGGTACCGAATCTCGCGAGCGAACACAACGAGTGCTCGCCTTCCCCTAACCCCACGAAAGGAACACAACATGTGCAAGCGCATTGAGTGTGAAAACTGCGGCAAGCCCACTTGGGACGGCTGTGGCGAACACATCGAAGTAGCACTCGAGGGTGTCGCCGAGGCAGACCGCTGCCAGTGCGAGAAGTAATCACTTCTTATGGCCTGTGAGGTCGCCGGTAGCCGATTCGTCATTACCGGCGCCGCCATGGGTATGGGCCGGCTTTATGCCGAGCGGGCGGCGGCCGAAGGCGCAGCCGTTGTGGTGCTCTGGGACGTGAACAAGAAGGCCCTCGAGCAAACGGCGCGTGAGATCACGGCCAGCGCACCGGCCGGAGTCATCGTCGACGGCATGGTCGTTAACCTCTCGAAGCGCGAGGCCATTGAGAAGGCTGCCGCGTCCGTCATCGCCACACACGGTGGCGTGGACGTGCTCATCAACAATGCTGGCATCGTTCGCGGTGGTGTGTTCTGGGAGCACGACAACGCAGACCACACCGAGGCCATCATGATGGTCAACACCGTGGCGCCCATGGTGACCACGCACGAATTTTTGCCCGGAATGCTGGCGTCGGGTCGCGAGTGCCGAATTGTGAATATTGCGTCGGCCGCCGGACTCATCTCCAACCCCAAGATGAGTGTTTACGCTGCCAGCAAGTGGGCACTGATCGGCTGGGGCGACTCGGTTCGGCTGGAGCTCACGCGCGAGGGCTACGGCAACGTGAAAGTGACGACGGTGGCGCCCACCTACATTTCGACGGGCATGTTTGACGGCGCTCGCGGGCCGCTCATGACGCCACTGATGACTCCGGAATACGTGGTGTCTCGCGTGTGGCGTGCCATGCGCCAAGGCAAACCCATGCTGATGCTGCCCTGGACCGTGCACCTGTCGAAGTTCTTGAAGGGCGTGCTGCCGCAACGCGCGTTCGACGTGATTGCCGACAAGGTCTTTCACGTGTACTCGTCGATGGACAACTTCCGCGGCCGCTAAACCGCGTTTGGTCGAAAAGGCAGCGCTCGAGCGTGCGCTCTAGCTGGCGGGCAGAAAGACCAGGGCAACACCGAGCAGGAAGACCAGAAATCCACCCACGCCCACCAGCAAGCTGAGCAGCCATGTCGTGCGCTTTTTCACGAGGAAGACGATGCTCAGCACGAGGTTCACGATGAATGCCACGCTCGGCCCAAAGAGAGCGATATTGAACCCGGCCTGAACGACGTCTAAGTTGCACGAGCCCATGCAACCGGCTGACGCCATGGCCAAGAACAGTGCGGGCACAAAGAGCGCCGCCACCATGAGGGCATTGAGAACTAAGAACACGATGGTCAGCGTGATGTCGAGGCTACGGGAAGCTCCCCTGCGCTTTATCACAGACGACGTTGCTGTGGCCGTGGTCGTTGCCGCGGGGGTGTTCTCTGGTGTGGACGCGGGGCTGGTCATGGCTTCTCCTAGAAAATCATCGGACGGTCATCGTCAGTGTCACCATAGTCCAGATCCACCACAACCGGTACGTGATCACTCGGTCCGTCGCCCTTGCGCTCGTCTCGCGCGATGTGCGCTGAACTCACGAGTTCGGCAAAGGGCGCGTTCGCGAGAATAAAGTCGATGCGCATGCCCTCGTTACGAGGAAAGCGCAGTTGCTTGTAGTCCCAATACGTGTAGCCCTCGGGAACGCGCTCGCGAACAACGTCGGCGAATCCTGCCTTCTCGAAAGCAAAGAACGCGTCACGCTCGGGCTGTGAAACGTGCGTGGAGCCCACAAACTGGTCGACGTCCCACACGTCGGTGTCAAACGGCGCCACGTTCCAGTCGCCCAACAGGGCAATCGGTTCATCTGGGTTTGCAGCCATCCACGCACTCATGTCGCGCGCTAGCCCGCCCAACCATTCGAGTTTGTAGGGGTAGTGAGCGTTGTCGAGCTCGCGGCCGTTGGGTACGTAGAGGCTCCACAGGCGCAGACCCTCAACGGTGGCGCCCAGAGCGCGCGCTTCGAGCGGAGGGATACCCGCGTCGTCGAGGGGGCCAAATCCGGGCATCGCATCGAACCCGATGGTCACGTCTTCGATGGGCAGCCGGGAGGCGATGGCCACCCCGTTCCACTGGTTGAGTCCGTGCAGAGCGACCTCGTAGCCGGCCGCCTCGAACGCTTCGAGCGGAAACTGGTGCTCACGGCACTTGGTCTCCTGCATGCACAGCACGTCGACGTTCTCTCGCACCAGGTAATCGACAACGCGATCCACGCGGGCGCGAATCGAGTTCACGTTCCAGGTGGCGATGCGCATGCCTCAACGCTACTGCCCGTGTGCGGGTAGCGCGGGTAGTCTGGGCTCATGTCTGACGCACGCAGTGAACTCATCGAACACATCACGCGCGACGCCGTTTTTCACGGTGACTTCACGCTTACCAGCGGACAGAAAGCAACGTACTACGTCGATCTTCGCCGCGTGAGTCTTGACCACGTGGTGGCACCGCTCATTGGTCAGGTGATGCTCGACCTGATTGCGGACATTCCCGACATCGCCGCGGTGGGTGGCCTCACCATGGGCGCTGACCCGATTGCTGCTGCGGTCATGCATCAGGGGGTGGCGCGCGGTGTCGCCTACGACGCCTTCGTGGTGCGCAAACAGGCCAAAGACCACGGCCGCGGCAGACAGGTCGAGGGTCCTGAACTGGCCGGCAAGCGCGTGATTGTTTTGGAAGACACCTCGACAACGGGCGGATCCCCGCTTGCCGCGATTGAGGCACTCGAGCGTGCGGGGGCCACCGTGGCGGCGGTCGCCGTGGTCGTTGATCGCGACACCGGCGCCAAAGAACGCATCGAGTCTGCGGGATATCCCTACCTTTCGGCGATTGGCCTCTCCGACCTGGGACTCGCCTAGCCGACGCGTGATGCCGCCAGTTGCGGCAGGGAGCTAGGGAATCAGCACGACCTTGCCGGTGGTGTGACGACCCGTGAGGGCATCGTGGGCGGCAGCAGTATCGCTCAGGGGGAAAATGGCACCCACGCGCACATCGAGCTGACCGCTCACGGCTGCCGAGCTGACCTCACCCCAACGCCAGGCGCGCTCCTCGGGTGTCTGGAGAAAGCTCCACAGTGTGGGCCGTGTCACTGTGAGCGAACCGCCCTGGGCCAAGCGTGACATGTCCAATGGCGCTGCGGCCCCGGACGCCGAGCCGAACGACACCAACACGCCTCGAATCCGGAGCGCGGCCAGTGACTGATCAAATGTGGTCTTGCCCACGCCGTCGTAAACCACGTGCACGCCCTCGCCGTTGGTCAACTCCCGGGCTTTGGCCGCAAAGTCGTCGTATCCCAGCACCACATCGGCACCGGCCTCGCGAGCCAGCACCTCCTTCTCGGGAGACGAGACGGTCGCAATCACGCGCGCTCCTTTGGCTTTGGCCATCTGCGTGAGCAGTAGCCCCACGCCACCGGCGGCGGCGTGCACGATGCAGGTCTGCCCTGCTTCGAGCGGGAAACTCGAGTTCACGAGATAGTGCGCCGTCATTCCCTGAAGGGGAAGGGCCACAGCCACCTCGTCGGAGAGACCGGCGGGCACGGGCAACGCGCCCTCAGCGGGCACCACGACCAGCTCGGCGTAGGCCCGCGCTGCTTCCGTGGTGGCAATGCGGTCGCCCACAGCCAGGCCGGTGACGCCCTCACCGAGCGCCACGATGATGCCCACGGCCTCCTTGCCCGGGGTGAACGGATACTCCACCGGGTACTTGCCCTCGCGATGATAAATGTCGATGAAGTTGATGCCGATGGCCGTGGTGCGAATCAACACCTCACCGGGCCCCGCAACGGGGTCGGCCACCTCGCGGTAGTTGAGAACCGACGAGTCTCCGGGCTGATCGACGACGATTGCTTGTGACATGGTGGGTTGAGCCTATCGGCTGGTGACCGAACCAAACAGTCTGGCAATTGGCGCGAGCACGAGCGGCCGAACGGCAAACCACGCGAGACCAATGATGGCTAGAGAGCCGGCGAAAACCCAGAACCCGACCCAGTCCACCACGTCGCGGGCAGCGTACATGTGGTTGAGGTTTTTCAGGGCGCCGGTGGTCATAACCAAGAACACGTGAATGACAATGAATCCACAGAAGAAAATCATCACCGGAAAGTGGATGGCACGGGCCCATTCCATCCGGAATAACGCGGAGAGCCGCTTTGCCCGCTCAGGCCACATGCCAGACATGCGATAGCCGGTGATTGCAGCCAACGGCGAGGCGACAAAAACTATTGTGAAATAGGCGAGAACTTGAAGGCTGTTGTAGTTGACCCAGCCGTTTTCGGTAGGCCAGTCGAGTGTTGCGTACTGTATGCCAGCAGAAATGGCGTTCGGGATAACCTCCCAACTCGTGGGCACAATCCTCATCCACTGGCCAGTAACAAAGAGAAGCACCACGAAGGCGAGACCGTTGATCAGCCACAGGGTGTCTACCGACTGATGCCACCAAACGGTGAGGCTGACCTTGGCAGCCGGGTTTCGCCGCGGAGCCCAATAGGCCCCCGGACGTTTTTCCCTACGAATCGTGATACCGGAGCGGATAATCAGCACCATGAGGAAGACGTTGAAGAAGTGCTGCCAACCAATCCACGCGGGTAGGCCGATCGGGGCGGTAGCAGGTAACGACGTTGTCCCCGGGAACTCTGTGATGAACGATTCGATGGCCGGTATCTGAACGAAAATGCGGGCCAGCAGGATAATCACTCCCGCAAGCACCACAAACGCGGCCGAGCTGAGGAGTATCTTGCTCGTCATTGGCAAGAGGACTAATCGTTCCTTGAGAGAAATACGACCCTGAATAGGGCCGGAATCACTCGCCGGTGACGATGATGCCGGCCCGGCCGCTGCATCGACCTGTGCCGGGAGTTCTGGAACGACGCTGGACGTTTCCTCTTCGTGACGGGAATGAGGAGCGGCGGAAAGTACACCCGACGAAACTGACTGGTTAGGCCACGATTCTCCACCGGCAACCCGAGGGAGCCCGCGACGAAACCCCTCGAGAAGTGCCTCACCCACAGGGGCGCTAGCCGCCGTTTTTTCGTCCTGAGTGGGTTGCACGGGGCCCGGGGAAACATTGCTGGTGGCGCGCAGCAGGGGGTCTACGTTGCCGGCGGGCTGGTCGATTTTCTTGCTCGACGTTACGGGAAGCCCGTCTGGCCATGGTGAGCCTCCAGAGACACGCGGCAGGCCGCGCCTGAGCGCATTGACGGACATGAGACTTTTTGGCCTACCTCTTCAGCGCGGCAATGAGCTGCGGAACAACAATAAAGACGTCGCCGACGATGCCATAGTCGGCAATCTCAAATATGGGGGCGGTTTCATCCTTGTTGATGGCGATGATGGTCTGAGACGTTTGCATTCCGGCCTTGTGTTGGATCGCACCAGAGATACCCAGTGCGATGTACAGGTTGGGCGAAACTTGCACGCCGGTTTGTCCAACTTGGAAGCTTTGTGGCACAAAACCTGCGTCAACCGCGGCACGAGAGGCACCCACAGCAGCACCCAGGGCGTCGGCCAACTCCTCGACAAGTTCGAATTTTTCCGCCGACCCTAAGCCGCGACCACCCGATACGACTTTCTTCGCCCCCCGAAGTTCAGGCCGGGAGGTCGTCGGAGCGTCCGCAATAGTGACGCTGGATATCGTGGCAGATTTTCGATTGCTCGACGCAACGGTGAGCGCCTCGGATGCCAGAGGCTGCTTGCCTGCACGAGCCTCGATTGATCCTTGACGAACAGTGATAACCGGAGCGCCAAAGGTGGCAGACGAGGCCACCGTGTATGCGCCTCCGTAAGCGGAATGGTGAGCAACAACGCCTTCGGAGTCCCTCGTCACGTTTACGGCGTCAACGTTGACTGCACATCCCACGCGAACGGCAAGTCGAGCGACCGCTTCCTTGCTGAGATCTGAGTGAGCAGCAAGAACGGCATCCGGCTTGGTGAGTTCGAAAGCGGCCGCGAGGGCATCGACCACGGGAACAACGTAAGCCCCGTCGTCACCATCGGCCAAGAGGACCTTTGTGGCACCGGCATCAGCTGCGGCTTGAGCCAGAGCATTTCGGTGCTCGGAGTAACCAACCAGGAGTGCTACCGGCGTTCCGAGGGACTCGGCCGCTCCGAGCAGTTCGTGCGAACTGGGGGCGAGACTACCGTCGGCAGAGACGTCGAGGAGAACGAGGATGTTGTTGGTCATGCTTTCCGCCCTAAATCAGCTGATTCTTTTTGAGGAACTCGGCGAGATCGCGCCCAGAGTTCTCGTCGGCAATAACCTTCACGCCCGACTCACGAGGAGGTTTTCCTGCAATCTCCGTCATGATCGATCGAGGTCGATCAAGGACGCTGATGTCTTTCCCGAGTTCGGCAATTCCGAGGACCTCAAACGGCTTCTTTTTGGCTGCCATGATGCCCTTGAAGTTGGGAAAGCGAGGTTCGGCAAACCGCTCGGATACAGACATCATCGCGGGAAGTGGCGCGGAAAGGCTCAGAGTAATTCGGTCTGTTACGTGCGCGCCCGTCACCTCCTTTTCGTTCAGATCGACAGTCGCCAACCGGGGTAGTTGCGGAATGTCAAGAAGTTCGGCAACAGCGGAAGGAACAACTCCGCCGGCACCGTCGGTGGACTGGTCGCCAGACACGATCAGGTCAAAACCGATGTGTTCAAGAGCCGCGGCGAGGACTTGAGCCGTGAGTGTGATGTCGGCCCCGTGAAGCGCTTCGTCAACGATGAGGACCCCACGGTCGGCCCCCATCGCGAGAGCCTTCCTGAGCGTGCCCGTGGCCTCCTCAGACGCCATAGAAAGAGCAATGACCTCGGTTCCGTCATTCTGTTCAGCGAAGGAAATGGCGAACTCCAGACCGCGTTCAACGATTTCATCAATCACGCGCTCACTCGACACCCGATCGGCGAGACCGGTCTCAAGGTCGAGAAGGCGCTCCCCCCAGGTGTCGGGGACTTCCTTTACGAGTACAACAATTTTCACGGAGGACCCTCTTTACTAGTTCGACGCTAGCTCTTGCTTGACGAGGTTAGACCCAATAATGAGGCGCTGGATTTCACTTGTTCCTTCGTAGAGTCTAAGCAGGCGAACGTCGCGGTAAATCTGCTCGACGAAGTAGTCGCGAATGTAACCCGCCCCTCCGTGGATTTGAACGGCGAGGTCGGCAACCCGCCCCACCATTTCGGTGCAGTAGAGCTTTGCCACTGACGGGCCAATGCGCGTGTCGGCGCCGCTGGCGTAGTTGCGTGCCGCATCGAGCACGAGGCTTCGCCCGGACGAGACTCCCACCTGCTGATCTGCCAACATTGCTTGAACAAGTTGGAAGTTTCCGATGATGTCGTCGCCCTGCTTGGCAATCGCCGCGTAAGAGAGAGACTCGTCGAGAGCTCTTTGTGCTTGGCCAACGGCAAGAGCAGCGATAGTGATCCGCCCCTTCGCCAGCGATGTCATTGCGGCTCTGTAACCAACACCGCTCTTGCCGCCGACGAGCGCATCCTCTGTCACCGCAACCTCATCGAAGTGCACGTCAGCAGTCCAGGCCCCGGCCTGGCCCATCTTTTTGTCGTGCGGGCCGACGGTCACGCCGGGGGAATTGCTGGGAACGATAAACACTTCAACAGCGCTCTTTCCCGCGTCGTCCGTCACTTTGGCGAAAGTGATGAAGACATCAGCACTCGGGGCATTGGTGATGTAACGCTTCTCACCAGAAATGCTCCAGCCGCTCTTCGTTGTGACGGCCTTGGTGCGCATGCTTGAGGGATTCGAACCGGCGCCGGTTTCAGTGAGAGCGAACGATGCCACAATGTCACCGCTGGCGATGCCTTCAAGCCAGGTCTCCTTTTGGCTATCTGTGCCAAAGCCGGAGATGACTTGTCCCGCAATTCCGTTGTTGGTTCCAAACATTGAACGAAAAGCGAGACTGGTGTAGCCCAACTCGATTGCCAGCTCCGCCTCTTGAACGGGGTCGAGCCCAATGCCGCCCCACTCTTGGCCTATGGCATAACCAAAGAGCCCGAGGTCTTTGGCCTGAGAGCGCAGGGACTCAGGAATGGCGTCGCCCTCAGCGATTTCGCGCTCGAGAGGCATGACCTTTTCTCGAATGAACTGGCGCAGCCCGCCGAGAATTTCAACAAAGTCTTCTTGTGATACGGAGTTTTCTGACATGTTCATATCATCGCGCACACCTATTGATGTCTTCCAATACTTAGTCAGGCAGTGATTACACACAAAATTTGCAATAAACGAGATTACGATTCAGGTAATTGCGAACTAATCTCCGATCCGGTCTAGATTTCAAACGTGGATACCCCTGAACACATTCCTGCGCCAACGCACGAACTGAGCACGTCCGGCGTTGGTCCGTGGGCGGGCGCGTTGCCCACCGGGGAACAGTTCGACCCCGAGCTGCTGCGCGAAGGCGATACCCGTAACGTGATTGACCGCTATCGCTATTGGCGCATGGACGCAATTGTGGCCGACCTCGATGCTCGTCGTCACGGGTTTCACGTGGCGATTGAGAACTGGCAGCACGACATGAACATCGGCTCCATCGTTCGCAGTGCGAATGCGTTCGGGGCGGCCGCCGTTCACATCGTGGGCCGGAAGCGATGGAACAAACGTGGCGCCATGGTCACCGACCGCTACCAGCACGTGATGCATCACGAAACCGTGGCAGACCTCGGTGTGTGGGCCGCTGAGAACGCTGTGCCCGTGCTCGCCATCGATAACGTTCCCGGATGCGTTCCCATCGAAACGTTCGTATGGCCCGAGAAATGTCTGATGCTCTTTGGCCAGGAGGGCCCCGGTTTGTCCCCCGAGGCCGTCACCCTCGCGACCAACGTCATCGAGATCACACAGTTCGGATCCACGCGATCCATCAACGCGTCGGCGGCGGCCGCCG
Source organism: uncultured Microbacteriaceae bacterium (assembly GCA_903857985.1). Taxonomy (GTDB): domain Bacteria; phylum Actinomycetota; class Actinomycetes; order Actinomycetales; family Microbacteriaceae; genus UBA963. The sequence continues at coordinate 16,291 of CAIOGW010000025.1, read as the reverse complement.
TCACCATGCACTCGTGGGTATTACAGCACGCAAAACGATAGAATCAACTACTGGCAGGTTGCGTCTTGCGCTTCGCCGAAACATCGACGAGGGGAATCGTCATGCCAGCAATCGTTCTCGTGGGCGCCCAGTGGGGCGACGAGGGTAAGGGCAAGGCCACCGATCTCCTGGCCAGTCGCATCGACTACGTCGTCAAGTTCAACGGCGGCAATAACGCCGGCCACACGGTGGTGGTAGGAAACGAGAAGTACGCGCTCCACCTGCTGCCATCGGGAATCCTCACGCCCGGTGTGACACCCGTGATTTCCAATGGCGTAGTGATTGATCTCGAGGTGCTTTTTGGCGAGCTTTCGGCGCTATCGTCGCGCGGCATCGACGTCTCACGCCTTCGCGTGAGCGCCAACGCCCACATCATCACCAGCTACCACCGCACACTCGACAAAGTGACCGAGCGATTCTTGGGCAAGCGTCAGATTGGCACCACCGGCCGGGGAATCGGCCCTACCTACGCCGACAAGATCAACCGCGTGGGCATCCGCGTGCAAGACATCTTTGATGAGGGAATTCTGCGCCAGAAGGTGGAGAGCGCCCTCGAGATTAAGAATCACTTGCTCGTCAAGATCTACAACCGCCGCGCCATCACAGCCGACGAGGTGATAACCGAACTCATGTCATATGCCGATCGTCTGCGCCCCATGGTGTGTGACACGTCGCTCGAGCTCAACAGCGCGCTCGACGCAAATAAGACGGTGCTCTTTGAGGGTGGCCAGGCCACCATGCTCGACGTAGATCACGGCACGTATCCCTTTGTCACGTCCTCCAACGCCACTAGCGGAGGTGCCCTCACGGGTTCGGGAATCGGCCCTACCCGCGTCGACCGTGTGATTGCCGTGGTCAAGGCGTACACGACGCGCGTCGGCTCGGGGCCATTCCCCACGGAGCTCTTCGATGACTCGGGCGAATACCTTCGTTCCAAAGGTTTTGAGTTTGGCACCACCACCGGTCGGCCACGCCGCTGTGGCTGGTACGACGCTCCCATCGCGCGCTACACCACGCGCATCAATGGCGTGACCGATTTTGTGCTGACCAAACTGGATGTGCTTACGGGCCTCGACGAGATTCCTGTCTGTGTGGCCTACGACGTCGACGGCACGCGCGTCGACGAGGTTCCGGTGAACCAGAGCGATTTTCACCACGCCACACCCATTTACGAAAACTTCTCTGGCTGGACCGAAGACATCACGGGCGTGCGCACGTTCGACGATCTGCCAGCCAACGCACAGAAGTACGTTCTTGCGCTCGAAAAGATGAGCGGCGCCCGCTTCTCGGCCATTGGCGTCGGTCCGGCCCGCGATGCCATTGTGGTGCGTCACGATCTGGTCTAGGTCGACCTCACGGCGCGCCACACCGGTGCGCGAGCCGAAATCCTTGGTCAAACCTTTGACATCGCAAACAGACCGCCAACGCGCCATTCCCTTACGCTGGAGGGATGCGCAAGATAGTGACCGGAGCTCTCGTGGCCTTTGCCGCGGGTGCCATTGCACTCGGAACACTCGCTGCGTGCTCGTTGCCCACTGGCGTTGAATCAGGCAACATCCTTACCGATGAGTTGCCCGACAATGTATCTGCCGAAGGTGTCCTTCTTGCCGCTGTCATCCTGTCGTCCGGAGACATACAAGCTGCCGTCGAAAAGAGCATTGTTTCCTCAGCCGAGGTGAACGCCGCTAGAGACGCAATTCTGGCCAATACCCTCAATCTCTGGCGCCAGCGTGCCGAGACGGACGTGGCGGTGGCAAGCAAATGATCCGCAAAATCTTGATCGTCATCGGACTCGGACTGGGCTTGAGTGTTCCCGTGGCCTTTGTGGCCAATCCGGCCAGTGGGGCCACGAACGATGCCATTGCGCAAGCCCTCGTTGGCGCGACACTGCAAAACCTTGGCCTCGACGAGCTTTCCGCCGACCTCTCGCAGGAGTTGGTGGGGCAGCTCGCCGACGCTATTGAGGCCGGCGTGATTGATCCGGCCATCAGCGCGCAGGTAGCGAGCCTCCTCGAGAATCCGGCCATGCTTTCGGGCCTCGCTGACGTCTTCGAGGACCACCGCGACCAGGAGTCAGATGCATGGAGCCAATCACCCCTCTCGGAAGAAGTCGTCGAAGACGACGGCACTGTGGGCGATGACGGAACTGAGGGCGAGCCCGGCACACCTGACGGGGGTATCGGAAACGTGCCGGCACGCACGGGGGCCCCTGTGGAAAACACCGAAGACTCGGTCGATTCTGTGGATCCTGATGACCCCGAGTCGTCAGATGACGCGGGATCCGGCGGCGGTAATGGCGGACGCGGCGACGGCGGACGCGGTGATGGCGGACGTGGCGATGGCGGACGTGGCGATGGCGGACGTGGTGATGGCGGACGTGGTGATGGCGGACGTGGCGATGGCGGACGCGGTGATGGCGGACGCGGCGACAACGGACGCGGCAACGTTAGTGATGACGACTAGTCCGACGGCGTCAGCATCCACCCGAGGGTGCGCAACGGAAGAGCAGAGAAAATCACTCCTCTTTCGCCGTGTGGGCCTGCGCTAAAGTCGTTACATGGCTGCTGATGCGCACGATGGCCTCGGTGACGAGGCGCTAGCTCGCTTGGCTTCCCTGCGACAGAGCATTGACAATATCGATGCCGCATTGATTCACCTACTGGCGGAGCGGTTCAAGTTCACCCAGGCTGTGGGCGTTCTGAAGGCTGAAAATGACATGCCAGCATCAGACCCCGACCGCGAAAAGCGACAGGTGGCGCGTCTCCGAGCCCTGGCCGAACAGGCTGACCTCGATCCTGCCTTTGCTGAGAAGTGGTTCAACTTTGTGGTTGACGAAGTTATTCATCACCATGAGCGACTGGCTTCGGGCCGCGACTAGCCCTCTTCTTCTCGCACTTGCCGAACGACTGTAAATTACGCGAAGTAGTGCGGGAGGGTGGCATTGCTGCGTTCGCGGATCTCGGCCACCGGCACGGTGAAGACGTCCTGCACGTGCAGTGTGGCCTCGTAGTCACGACCGTCGGTGACACCAATGCGGAGAACGGGATAGCCACGTGCTTCGCACAGGCCCACGAATTTGACGTCGTCTTCGCGCGGCACCGTGACGATGGCGCGGGCGGTCGACTCCGAGAACAGCGCCGAGGTGAGGTCCATGCCGTCGCGCTCAATGATGTCGTTGAGCCACACGCGGGCGCCGATTCCGAAGCGCGCCACGCTCTCGGCCAGCGCCTGCGCCAGGCCGCCCTCAGAGAGGTCATGGGCGCTCATTAGCAGCCCCTCGAGTGCGGCGCCCTGCACGAGATGGGCAAGCGCTTTCTCGTCATTGAGAGATAACTGCGGAGGTCGGCCACCGAGGTGCCCATGAATCGTCCCGGCCCAGGCGGATCCATCGAGTTCGGTGCGCGTGACACCCAGCAGGTAGATGTTGTTGCCCTCGTCTTGCCAGGCGCTGGGCACTCGACGCTCCACGTCGTCGATGATGCCGAGCACGCCCACCACCGGAGTGGGGTGAATGGGCTGGTCGCCGGTCTGGTTGTAGAACGAAACGTTGCCGCCCGTGACGGGAATCTCCAGCTCCATGCACGCGTCGCCCAAGCCCTCAACGGACCGCATGAACTGCCACATCACCTCGGGATTCTCGGGGCTGCCAAAGTTGAGACAGTCGGTGACGGCGGCTGGCACGGCACCCGTCATCGACACGTTGCGGAAGGCCTCCGCGAGTGCCAGGCGCGCACCCTCGTAGGGGTCGAGCTGGCAGTAGCGGCCGTTAGCGTCGGTGGCGATCGCAAACCCAAGGCCGGATTCTTCGTCGACGCGGATCATGCCCGCATCGTCGGGGAAAGCCAGGGCCGTGTTGCCCCCGACGTAGTAGTCGTACTGATCGGTGATGTACGACGTGTCGGCCAGGTTGGGGCTGGCCACGAGCGCGAGAAACTGCTCGCGAAGTTCGTCGCCCTCGGTGGCGCGGGGAAGCGCGCTCGCCGAGTTGGCCTGCAGGGCATCAATCCAGGCGGGATAGGCAACCGGCCGCTCGTACACCGGCCCGTCGATGGCCACTGTGCGAGGGTCAACGTTCACAATCTCTTCGCCACCGTGGTGAATGATCAGTCGCCCGGTGTCGGTCACCTCGCCCAGCACGCTCGTCTCCACGTCCCACTTGGCCACCACGGCCAGAAAAGCTTCTAGCTTCTCGGGCTTGACCACTGCCATCATGCGCTCTTGGCTTTCCGACATGAGGATCTCTTCTGCGGTGAGCGTGGGATCGCGCAGCAGCACGTTGTCTAGCTCCACGAACATGCCGCCATCGCCGTTGCTGGCCAGCTCACTCGTTGCACACGAGATGCCCGCAGCGCCGAGGTCTTGAATGCCCTCCACGAGTCCGCCGGCGTACAACTCGAGGCAGCACTCGATGAGCACTTTCTCGGCAAACGGGTCGCCCACCTGAACGGCGGGCCGCTTGGTGGGCCCGGTGGAGTCGAACGAGTCGGACGCCAGTATCGATGCGCCTCCAATTCCATCGCCGCCCGTGCGTGCGCCGAAAAGTACCACCTTGTTGCCCACGCCGGAGGCGTTAGCAAGGTGTAAGTCTTCGTGCCGAAGAACACCCACGGCCAGCGCGTTCACCAGCGGGTTGCCCTGGTACACCGCGTCGAAGACTGTCTCGCCGCCAATGTTGGGCAGACCGAGGCAGTTGCCGTAGAAGCTGATACCGCCCACCACGCCGTGCACCACGCGGGCTGTGTCGGGGTGGTCAATCGCACCAAAGCGCAACTGATCCATCACGGCAACGGGACGCGCACCCATCGAGATGATGTCGCGAACAATTCCGCCCACACCGGTGGCCGCGCCCTGAAACGGTTCGATGTAGCTGGGGTGGTTGTGGCTCTCCACCTTGAAGGTGACGGCCCAGCCCTCACCGATATCCACCACGCCGGCGTTCTCGCCCATGCCCACCATGAGACGCTCTCGCATTTTGTCGGTGACCTTTTGGCCAAACTGCCGCAGGTATATCTTGGACGACTTGTACGAGCAGTGCTCGCTCCACATCACCGAGTACATGGCCAGCTCGCCGGAGGTGGGGCGACGACCCAGAATCTCGCGAATCCTGGCGTACTCGTCGGGCTTGAGTCCGAGTGCGGCGAACGGTTGTTCCTTCTCCGGGGTCGCGGCGGCGTTGGCCACGGTGTCGGCAACGTGTCGGCTCATGGTTAGCGACCTCCGGGAGGGCCGACAAGCAGCAAAATACTGAAAACGAGAACAATGGCGACAACGACGACCAGCACGAGAAGTCCGGGACGGTTAAGGAACCAGCGCACGGTGCGGTCGAACCAGTTCTTGTCGCGAGGGTCGTCGGATTCCGTCAACCGCCAGTCACCGTTAAGCGCTCCCCGGCGCGACTGAACCACGTCGAAGGGGATGGTGGCGTAGGGCACGATGGCCGTGGCCACGGCGAGAAGCGCCACGAGTGGATGCCAGCGCTGGTTGATGGCAACCAGAATCGCGGTGGCCCCATAGGACAGGAACACGAAGCCGTGCAGACCGCCAACCACGGTGAACAACGTGGCATCGATACCCGACGTCGCTCGCAGAATCAAGCCTGCGATCAGGAGCGTCCAGGTGCAGGCCTCCGCGATGGCGAGGATCAGGTAAAGGCGCTTGGGCGTGAACCGGCGGGGTGATGCCGTCGTTACGGGCGCGCTCACGCGAGTACCTTCGCAATCATGCTCGTGAAGATGCGCAGGCCGTCGATGCCCGAGCGCATGGCGTCGGCGGTGTTGGGCCCGAACCCTCTCTCCACCGCGTGCTCCGGGTGTGGCATGAGCCCCACCACATTGCCGCGTTCGTTACTGATTCCCGCGATGTCGTTGAGCGATCCGTTTGGGTTCACGCCGAGGTAGCGAAAAGTCACGAGCCCGTCGCCCTCGAGGCGATCGAGCGTGGCCTTATCGGCGATGTAGCCACCCTCACCGTTCTTGAGCGGAATCACAATCTCTTCGCTCTCGTCGAACTTGTTGGTCCAATCGGTGCGATTGTTCTCGACCCGAATCATCTGGTCGCGGCGCACGAAGCGCCCGTGGTCATTGCGGATCAGGCCGCCGGGCAGGAGGTGCGCCTCAACGAGCATCTGGAATCCGTTGCAGATGCCGAGCACGGGCATTCCCTTGTTGGCCGCATCGACCACCTCGGCCATGATGGGCGAGTGGCTGGCGATGGCACCGCAGCGCAGGTAGTCGCCGTAGCTAAACCCGCCGGGAAGCACGATGGCATCAACCTTCTTGAGGTCGTGTTCGCCGTGCCAGAGGGCAACCGGCTCGGCCCCGGCTAAGCGGATAGCACGCTGGGCATCGCGGTCGTCGAGAGAACCCGGAAAGGTGATGACGCCGACGCGCATTACGCGCTGGCCCCGGATGCTGGTGCTTCGTGCACGCTGATGACGTCTTCGATGACCTGGTTGGACAGCATCTCTTCGGCGATGGTGCGTGCCGCGGCGAGGGTGGCCTCGGTTATCGGCCCCTCAACGGTGAGCTCGAACCGCTTTCCAATGCGCACGTTCGCGAATTCGGTGTGTCCGAGTCGTGCCAACGCACCGGCAACTGCCTTGCCCGCAGGGTCAAGAAGTTCGGCTTTGGGCATGACCTCGACGACGATGGTGGGCATTGTGGCTCCGACTGTCTCGAGGGGTGGGATGCACCAATTCTATCGGTCGCCAAGCGCCCCGCTGGTTGAGTAGCGCCGCAGGCGCGCTCCCGCTGGTTGAGTAGCGCCGAAGGCGCGTATCGAAACCTTGGCGGTTACCTAGCTCGGCGAAATCCGGGCCACGAGCGCGTCGGCGTCGGCGCGAGTGCCAGAGACGCCCACGATGAGCCGGTCGTATTTCTCGTCGCTGAGGTTAATGACCACGGCGATGTCACCCTCGTGCCAGTAAACAAACTGGCGATCTCCGTCGTGATAGTAAGTGCCAGCGGCAAAGACTCCGGGGAGATGCACGCCAGGCGCTCGGAGCCCGAGGTGATCCACCGCCGCCTCATCGACCGCGACGCTCTTCACGTGACTCATCGGAAAAGAGAGGTTTCCCGAGAACGCCGCGAATTTCTCGGCACCCGTGAGCTCAACCTTGAGGGTGTTATCAACAATCTCGATCTTCGGCATAGCTTCTCCCATTCCTCGCGTCAACGTGCTCACTCTAGGGGGAAAACCTCTAACAGGCCGAAGTATGTTATTTAGGCGAGGCGGGCCATCCACAGACCAGGGGGTTACGCGGGTGTGACCGGGCGTGGACGCTGAGGCTCGGTGCCTCGCGCCGGCTACTCGACGAGACGTTCGATGAGGGATTCGTAGCGGGCGACGGTTTGGGCAATGATTTCGGCCGGGAGCGCGGGAGGGGCGCCGTGCTTGTCCCAGTTGGCGCTCAACCAGTCGCGCACAATCTGCTTGTCAAAACTCAGGCCCCTATTGCCCGCGGCGTAGTCGCGCCCATCCCAATAGCGTGACGAGTCGCTCGTGAGCACCTCGTCTGCGAGGCAGATCTGGCCCGTCTCACGGTCGCGCCCAAACTCAAACTTTGTGTCCGCCAGAATGACGTCGTGCTTGGCCGCGATGGCGCTCGCCGCAGCAAAAACTTTCAGCGACAGGTCGCGGATGGCGGCAGCGTCGTCGGCGCCAACGAGTTCGACTGTTCGCTCGAACGAAATGTTCTCGTCGTGCTCACCGACGGGAGCCTTCCACGCTGGCGTGTAAATGGGTTCGGGCAGTTTGTCGCCGTCGTTGAGGCCGGCCGGCAGCACTATTCCGCAGACGCTGTGGGTTGCCTCGTACTCCAACCAACCGCTTCCCGTGAGGTAACCCCGCACCACGGCCTCGACGGGAAACATATCGAGGTTGGCTACCAGCATCGATGATGTCGCAACACTCGCGGGAATTTCCGGCGTGCTCGAATCGGGCTCGCGCAGGTGATTACTGACACCGAGTTTGCTAAACCACCAGGTGCTGAGACGAGTGAGCAGCGCGCCCTTACCGGGGATGCCCGGCTCAAGAACATGGTCGAATGCGCTCACCCGGTCGCTGGCAACCACGAGGATGCGTGGAGCAGTGTCGAGGTCCTGGCCGGCAGGCACATAGAGATCGCGCACCTTGCCAGAGTAGGCGTGCGACCACCCAGGTAGATTGGCCGCTGAGCCTGCGCTGTCGCTGGTTGAGCCTGTGCTGTCGCTGGTTGAGCCTGTCGAAACCACTAGCCCACCACCTTGGCCGCAATGTCGCGCCGATACTGGCCACCCAGCAGCTCAATCCGCCCCATGGCGTCATATGCTCGCGTGCGCGCCTCGGCAAAAGAATCGCCGCGGGCAACCACGCTGAGCACCCGACCACCTGAGGCCACGAGGCGCTCGCCGTCGTGCGCAGTGGCCGCGTGGGTGATGTGTACACCGGGAACCGAGGAGGCATCGCCGAGCCCGCTGATCTCACGACCGGTCAGGGGAATATCCGGGTAGTTCTCGCTGGCCAGTACGACCGTAATCACCGCATCGTCGGAGAATTCGATGGCGGGCTGACTCGCGAGGTCGCCCACAGCAGTCGCATAGAGCATTCTGCTGAGTGGCGTCACCATTCGGGGCAGCACAACCTGCGTCTCGGGGTCGCCAAAGCGCGCGTTGAACTCGATCACGCGGATGCCCGCGCTCGTCACGATGAGCCCGCAATAAAGAAGCCCAACGAACGGGGAGCCTTCGCTCTCGAGCTGGCGCACCACAGGCAGCGCCACGGTCTCCACGCACTCGCGCGTGAAGGCATCGATGCTGCCAAACTGCGTGGCCAGCCACGGGAGTGGCGAGTAGGCGCCCATTCCGCCGGTGTTGGGACCTTCGTCGTCATCGAGGAGGCGCTTGAAGTCCTGCGCCGGGGTGAGGGGCAGCACGTCGTGGCCGTCGGCAAAGACGAACAGCGACACCTCCTCGCCGTCGAGAAACTCTTCGATCAGAACCTCACCCTCGGCGAGCCAGTGCATGGTGTGCGCCAACGCCGCGTCGCGGTCGCTCGTAACGATCACGCCCTTGCCGGCCGCCAGGCCGTCGGCTTTGACCACGTACGGGGCACCAAAGTCGTCGAGGATTGTCTCGGCCTCGAGCAGCGTGCTGGCGCGATGAGCGCGGCCGGTGGGAACTCCGGCGGCATCCATGATGCGCTTGGCAAAAGACTTCGATCCCTCCAGCGCAGCGGCAGCCTGATCCGGCCCGAACACGGCAATGCCCGCGTCACGCACAGCATCGGCGACACCGGCCACCAGCGGCGCTTCGGGGCCAATCACCACAAGGTCAACCTCGAGCTGGCTCGCCATGGCGGCCACGGCCTCGGGGTCGTTGGCATCGGCCATCACGCAGGGCACGTCGTGGGCGATGCCGGCGTTGCCGGGAGTGCAGGTGATGTCGTGGTCTTCGGTCTCGCTGAGCAGCGACAGGATGATGGCGTGCTCGCGCGCACCCGAGCCCACCACGAGAATCTTCACGCCTTAAGCCTAGAGCGTGCTCGAACGGGGCCCCGCGCCCGGCCCCGCTGGTTGAGTAGTCGCGCAGCGACGAATCGAAACCAAGGATCTCGGCGCACTCCGGCAGACTGGAGCCATGGCTCCCCAGCGCATCCGAGAAGAAGACGGCCGTGCGGCCGTTGCCGCCGTGCGCGAAGATGTGTCCGCCGGTCGAGTAACAGACGACCTCGGCGTATCGAGACCCCAACTAGCGACGGCCGTGCGTTACTTGCTCCAGATCCTTGCCGACGCGCATCCCGGCCACACCGTCGAGGTGCGCGTTCCACCCTTCGGCGCCGTGCAGTGCGTCGAGGGTCCGCGCCACACGCGGGGTACTCCGGCAAACGTGGTCGAGATGGATGCCGCCACGTGGGTGGCCCTCGCTACCGGCGAACTCTCGTGGACTGATGCTCGTGAGGGAGCCCGCGTACACGCCTCCGGAAACCGCGCCGATCTCGGCACGCTCGTGCCCCTGCAAGAATGGTAGACATGGCAGCCCCCAAGAATTCGGTTACGAGCGAGACGGTCACCGTGCGCCGATCTCCGCGCTATCTGCGCTTCTTCATCCTCGGTCTTATCGTGGGCGTCATTGCCGCCCTGGTGCTCACGGTCGTATTCCCTATCGATGCGCAGTACACCGTGCTTCAGGTCTTCGGCTTCATGCTCCTCATTTCGCTCTCGCTTGGTGGGGCGCTCGGCTTGGTTGTGGCAATCATCCTTGACCGCACGGTCGGCAAGCGCACCATCACGACCCAGGCCACACGCGAAACGGTCGGTAACCCCGAGGCGTAGGTGCGTACTCTTGCTCGACAGATTCACCTGAAGACGAATCCGCCCACGTGAAGGTAATAACGTTGGTTCATGCCACGCGTCGCTCAGACTAAGAACGGTTTCGCTCCGCGGGTGTGTGAGCGCTGCGGTTTGCCGTTTGAATGGCGAAAAAAGTGGGCGCGCGACTGGGATTCCGTGAAGTACTGCTCGCAGAAGTGTCGGGGCTGATGTTTGAGCGCGTGATCTTTGTGCCGTTTGATCATCTGAGTCTTGACCATGGACCACTTAGGGACGCCAATAACAAAACCGATCTTGTCGTCATGGTGGAGAGCGAGCGCATGCTCACGGGGCGCCCGTGGAATGCCGAACGCCTCTTCTTCATGGTTTCGGCAGCCCGACACTTTGCCGCGCTCGCCGAGGCCGACGGGTTCACGGTCAGGTTTGTTCGGGCACCCACAACCCTTGATGGCCTCACCGTGATTCGCCAGGAGTTTGGCGACCTGCCCATCGTGTGTGCCGAGCCGTCATCGTTTCGGCAAGCCCAGCAGTTGGCCGAGTTCGGGGTGGAATTCCTGGAGAACGATTTCTTCCTCACGTCACGCGCAGATTTTGCCCTGTGGGCCGGCAAGCAGAAGTCCTATGTGATGGAGAACTTCTATCGTGCCCAGCGTGTGCGCCTCGGCATTCTCGTGACCGACGGTGCACCAGAGGGCGGCCGCTGGAACTTCGACGCCGACAATCGGCTGGCCCCGCCTAAGAATTACACGTGGCCCGGCCACCTCGAACATGACCGCGATGACATCGATCGCGAGGTAGAGAAGCAGCTCAACCACACGGCCTCGACGACGTGGGCAACGACGCGTGAGGGGGCGCTGAAACAACTCGCGTGGTTTGTTGACCACCACCTCGCCGGATTCGGCCCCTACGAAGACGCGGTGCCGAAAGACGAGTGGGCGCTGCATCATTCCCTGCTGAGCCCGTACCTCAACGTCGGACTCCTGCATGCCCAAGAAGTTGTGGCGGCCGTCCTCGAGGCTTACCGCGACGGGCGAGCCCCCCTTCAATCTGTCGAAGCGTTTGTGCGGCAGGTCATCGGATGGCGCGAGTACATCAACGGCATGTACTGGTTTTTGGGGGAGGACTACCGCAACCTCAACGGGCTACAGGCCGACCGCGAGCTTCTGCCCGCGTTCACCGACTCCACGGCGACCCAGATGAACTGCGTGAGTTCCGTTGTGGCGGACATCGAGAAACGTGCCTGGGTACACCACATTCCGCGTCTGATGGTGCTCAGTAACCTGGCGCTCGTCACGGGAGTCAACCCGCAAAAATTCCTTGATTGGATGCGCGAGCAGTTTGTCGACGCGAGCGATTGGGTCATGGTGCCCAACGTCATCGGCATGGCCACGCACGCCGATTCGGGCCGCCTCATGACCAAGCCCTACGCCGCCGGGGGCGCCTACCTCAATCGCATGACAGAGTTCTGCGGCGGCTGCCGATTTGACCCAAAGAAGCGTGTCGGCGACGACGCGTGCCCCTTCACCACCCTCTACTGGGACTTTCTCGATCGTCACCGCGAGACCTTCGCCAAGAATCATCGAATGGGTCAGCAGCTCGCCGGCCTCAATCGTCTCTCAGACCTCTCCGAGGTGCGCGTGCGTGCCGCCGAAGTGCTCGATGCTCTGAGCGCCGGGCGCCTCTAACCGGTCGCGTTATCCCTCGCGAATCAGCGCGAGAAGCTAGCTGAGCTGGTTGGCCGCAACCCAGGCGAGGTAGTCGGCGTCGATGCCGCCGGTCACGTAGTCGCCGGTGAAGCAGCACATCTCGAGCTCGGTGACGCTGGAGCCCTCGATGATGGCGTCGCGCATGTCGTCGACCTCTTGATAGATGAGGTGGTCGGCACCCAGCTCTGCGGCGATCTCCGGAATCTTGCGGCCGTGTGCCACGAGCTCGTGGGGCGAGGGCATGTTAATGCCGTAGACGTGAGGAAAGCGCACGGGTGGTGCGGCCGAGGTGAAGGTGACTTCGTTGGCGCCAGCTGCTCGGGCCATCTCGACAATTTCACGCGAGGTGGTGCCGCGAACAATCGAGTCGTCAACAATCAGCACGTTCTTGCCGGCGAACTCCGACGACATCGCGTTGAGCTTTTGTCGCACCGAACGCTTGCGCTGCGCCTGCCCCGGCATGATGAACGTGCGGCCCACGTAGCGGTTCTTGTAAAAGCCCTCACGGTACTCGATGCCGAGCTTGCGGGCGACCTGCATGGCGGCCGGCCGTGATGAATCGGGGATGGGCATAACCACATCGATGTTGCCCGTGGGTGCGTACTCGGCGAGGGTGTTGGCCAGTCTGTCGCCTAGCCGAAGACGGGCCTCATAGACAGAGATGCCGTTCATGATGGAGTCGGGGCGGGCGAGGTACACATACTCAAACGAGCAGGGTACGAGCCGCGGGTTCTCGGCACACTGTCGTGAGAACATCGCGCCGTCAACTGTGATAAACACGGCCTCGCCGGGAGCAACGTCGCGCACCACGTCGTAACCCGCGCTCTCGAGCACGAGCGATTCGCTGGCGACAATCCACTCTTCCTTGCCCGCATCGGTGAGGCGCTTGCCCAAAATAAGCGGACGGATGCCGAATGGATCCCGGAATGCCAGCAGTCCGTGCCCGGCAATCACGGCGATTGCCGCATAGGAACCCTGGACGCGATGGTGCAGGTTAGCCACGGCGCCAAAGACCTGATCGGGGTCGAGGTCGGTACCAGAAATCTGCCCCTGCAGTTCGGTGGCAAGCACATTGAGCAGAAGCTCGGTGTCGCTCGACGTGTTGACGTGCCGGCGGTCAACGCGGAACAGATCGCTCGTGAGCTCACGCGTGTTGGTGAGGTTGCCGTTGTGCACGAGAACGATTCCGTAGGGCGCGTTCACATAGAACGGCTGCGCCTCTTCTTCGTGCTTGGCAGCCCCGGCCGTCGCGTAACGCACGTGTCCGAGGCCGAGGGTTCCGGGCAGGGCGCGCATGTCGCGCGTGCGGAACGCCTCGCGCACCTGGCCCTTGGTCTTGAACTGGTGGAGGTGACTGCCGTCTGACGTGGCGATACCTGTGGAGTCTTGACCTCGGTGCTGCAGCAAGAGAAGGGCGTCATAAACCTGTTGGTTCACTGGTTCGGTTGAGACGATTCCAACGATTCCACACATGGGACGGGGCATCTCCAAGCCGACGAAAGGGACGAGAGTCACCTTCAGTCTGCCACACCCCGCGCCGATAGACTGGGGCGACAATGGGCACAAACTCGTACGCACAGGCCGGAGTCGATACGGCTGCGGGCGACCTCGCCGTCGAACTCATGAAGGCCTCGATCAAGGCCACGCACTCGCCCGAGGTGCTCGGCGGCGTGGGCGGGTTCGCCGGATTGTTTGATGTCTCGTTTCTGAAGAGTTTTGATCGCCCCCTGCTGGCCACCAGCACAGATGGCGTGGGCACAAAGGTGGCCATCGCACAGGCTCTCGACAAGCACGACACCATCGGCCAAGACCTCGTGGGCATGGTGGTCGACGACATCGTGGTGTGCGGTGCGCGCCCCCTCTTTATGACCGACTACATCGCGTGCGGCAAGGTGGTGCCCGAGCGCATTGCGAGCATCGTGGCCGGCATCGCGCGCGCGTGTGCCGAGACGGGAACGGCCCTCGTGGGCGGCGAAACCGCCGAGCATCCCGGCCTCCTCGGCCCTGACGACTACGACGTTGCCGGAGCCGCCGTGGGCGCGGTGGAGGCCGACAACCTGCTGGGGGCCGACCGTGTGATCAGTGGCGACGTGGTTATTGCCATGGCCTCGAGCGGACTTCACTCCAACGGCTATTCGCTCGTGCGCCACATACTGGCTAACAAGAAAATTACCCTGACAGATTCTTCTGCCGACCTCGGCGGCGTGGTGGGCGAGGTTTTGCTCGAACCCACGCGACTCTACACGAGCCCACTCGTCAGCCTTCTGGCCGATGCCGAGGTGGGCCCCACGGTGCACGCGCTCAGTCACGTAACGGGTGGCGGCATTGCCGCAAACCTTGCCCGCGTTCTGCCGCACGGATCGTGGGTTGAGGTGGACCGTTCCACGTGGAACCCTCCGGCCGTGTTCCGCGTTTTGTCCGACATGGCGGGCGACACCCTCGAATCCACCGAAGCCACCTGGAACCTCGGCATCGGAATGTTCGGTGTCGTTCGGGCCGACGCCGCGTCCGCAGTGATCTCCGCTCTGGCTGCTCAGGGCATTCCCGCATGGGTCGCCGGTATGGTGTCACTGACCCCGCGCGATTTCGCCGGGTTTGAACAAGGCGCAAAAGGTGTCGACGGGGGTGCCGTGCGACTGGTGGGGACATACGGTGAATAAAGAGAAGCTCTCCGCGCTTCGCAAGAAGCTCTTCTCTCGGCGCACCCGGACCGCTGCTTCGGCCGCAAAAAAACTGGCTCGTCGCACACCGCTGCGGTCTCTCTGGTGGTGGCTGTCACTCGTTGTAGTGGCCGCTTCCGCGGGGTTCATTCCACCCGCGGTCGTCATGGCTTTTGCCGTGACCGAGGGCTGGGACGGATTACGCCAGTTCATGGGGCTCGTCGCGACGGGGCTCTTCCAAGGCCTCGTGCTCGGCATTGGCGAAGTCGTTGCCCTCCGCCGGGGGCCACTGCGCGTGCCCGCGTGGCGCTGGATTATCGTGACCACGTTAGCCATGGGAGTAGCTTGGGTTGCGGCACTTTTACCCGGATCTTTTGGAGAACCGGACTGGTCAAACCCGGCTGTCTTGGTTGGCATCATCGTGGCCATCCTCGTGGTCATATTGATTGTTCCCATTGCTCAGTGGCTTCTCCTGCGCTCGCGTGGGCGAGACACCTGGCGCTGGATCGTGATCATGAGTATCTC
Organism: uncultured Microbacteriaceae bacterium; assembly: GCA_903857985.1. Taxonomy (GTDB): domain Bacteria; phylum Actinomycetota; class Actinomycetes; order Actinomycetales; family Microbacteriaceae; genus UBA963. The sequence goes on along the minus strand of CAIOGW010000025.1, from coordinate 1,055 downwards.
AACGACACTGGGGGTGGGCTCTTTGCTCACCGGTATCCTGCTGGCTGAGGGAAAGACGTCGTTCATCGGTACGCTGCTGCCCTTTATCCTCACCGGTTGGGTGGGCATCTTGCTGTTCACGATTGTCAGCGGTCTGGGTGTTTATTGGATGGCCCGCGAGGCCTATACGGCCGCAGAAACCTCGGCTGTTTTGGCTCGCCGTGCGGCCAACGAGAGCCGGGTAACGACCGCCAGTAAGAAGGCCGCCGCCCGCGTGGCCGTAAAGGCGTCCCCCGCAATCAAGAAGGTGGCGAGCAAGGTCTCTGCCGTCGCCAAGAAGGCCGGTTCGAAAACGGCCGCTGCGGCCAAGAAGGCCGGTTCGAAAACAGTCGCCGCGGCCAAGATGACGGCAACGACCGTGAGGTCGCGTACCGCTGTGGCCAGCGCTCAGGCAAAGGCTCGAGCTAAAGCTCAGGCAAAAAAGACTTCCGCAAGAAAACCGTCGACCCCGGAGAGCCCTAAAAAACGCTGAGCCAGCGGGCTAGGCCTTCTCGGCATTGCTGTCGGACTCGTCGCTTGCGACGTCGGCCCACTTAGCGAGGTTCTCTTCAAGCTTGGCGTCTTGCGTTTTGACAAGCTCTTCTTCGAGCGCAGACAGGTTGGTGTCAGGGCTGAAATACTTCAGCTCGCGTGCCACCTTGGTGTGCTTCGCTTTTTGCCGGCCACGACCCATGAGGGTGCCCCTTTTACGTGAGACGCGCCGAATGTTATTCGGCGCGTAAACCCAATCTCAAAAACTGAAAAAAGTCTAACACGGGCGCCCACGGGGGATGCAGAGACTGGGTATATGAACCAGAAGTCTCACGAGTTTTTCAGACACGACTGCTGTGCTGATGGGGTCCATATCACCAGCCGTGATGGGGTGAATGAGGGAGTCGAATGAGCGACGTCAAAAGCGTTCTTTCCGGTGGAACGAGAACTTCCGTCGGCGAAGCGAATCATGTCGTCACCGCGTTGCTGACAGCGCCCGCTGGTCTCGCCGAGATCTACACGCTTTTTCTCGATGATGATCCCGT
>CAIOGW010000024.1 GCA_903857985.1 uncultured Microbacteriaceae bacterium | reverse complement strand
TCACCAATGGCATCGTTCACGGTCTTCATGGCGGCGATGCGCTCGGCAATCGACTGCGAGCTGGGCTCACCGGTCGAGCCGCCGAGCGAGATGCCGTTGGTGCCGTTGGCCAACTGCCAGTTGACCATGTTGGCCAGCGAGTCGTGGTCTACAGCGCCGTCGGCGGTAAAGGGCGTCATGAGGGGAGCCAGGCTGCCCTTGATCTGACGGGGGTCACTGCGGAACTTCATGGTGTGCCTTTCGTAGGGTCTGGGATGAGACGGGGAATTTTTATGATGAGCGCGTGGATGAGGACGTGTTCTTGCTGTCGAGATAGGCGTTGAGTGTGGCAAGTCGGTGCTGCCGGGCTGCCATCTCGATGGTGAGGGCATCTGCGCCAGAGGCAATCAGATTGACGAGGTTGTCGTGTTCCTCCACCGACTCTTGGGCGCGCCCGGGAATGTAGCCAAACGACGATTCGCGAATGGTGGCGAGTCTGTTCCAGCCGCGGTGCACCAGATCGAGGATGTGCAGGTTTGAGCAGTGTTCAAAGAACACGGCGTGAAACTCGTGGTTGAGTTCGGTGAACCTGCTCGGGTCAAAGTTGTTCAGACACTCGCGCATCTCGTCGTTGATATTGCGGGCCAATGCGAGGTCTTCGGCCGAAACGTGCGGCGCAGCCATGGCGGTGGCCATGCCCTCAACGAGGCTGAGCGTCTCCATTGTGTACTGGTACTCACGAGCGTCAACGGCAACAACCTGGGCGCCGACGTTTGTGGTGAACGTCACGAGCCCCTCGGCCTCAAGCCGGCGAATGGCCTCCCGAACGGGCACCACGCTGACATCGAGTTCCTTGGCAATCTGCCCCAGCACCAGTCGGTAACCGGGACTATAGATGCCCTCGGTAATCGACTGCTTGATGGCGGCGTAGGCGCGCTCGCTCTTGCTCAGGGCGATGGTGCTCACTTCTTGCCCTTCCGCCACGTCTCAAAGCGCTTCTTCCACTCGGCGTTCATGGGGTACAGGGTGTCGACCTTCTCGCCCTTCTTCACCATGGCCAGAATGAACTCTTCCTCAGCCTCCTGCACGATGGCGGCATCCACCACGTCATCGATGAGGTGCGGCGGAATCACGAGGACGCCGTCGGCATCGCCCACAATCACATCGCCGGGCTGCACCGCGCACCCACCACAGGTGATGGTGATGTCGGTGTCCCACGGCACGTGACGGCGACCGAGAACGGCGGGGTGGGGATTCGCAAAGTACGTTGGCATATCGAGCGCGCTCACTGCCGCGACATCGCGCACGCCACCGTCGGTCACAATTCCCGCGCACCCGCGCAGCTGCGCGCGGATGGCCAAAATATCGCCAACGGTGCCGGTGCCCTTTTCGCCCCGTGCCTCCATGACAAGAACCTCGTCGGGGCCGACTGACTCAATGGCGCGCTTTTGTGCATTGAAGCCGCCACCAAACTTTTCAAACAGGTCCTCGCGATTGGCGATGTAGCGCAGGGTGCGGGCCAGGCCGAGCATGCGCTTTCCGGGGCGGGTCGACTGCAGCCCGTCGATGCTCACGTTGTTGAAGCCTTTTTTGCGAAGCACCGACGACAGTGTGGCCGTCGACACGGAGTTGATCTTCTTCTTGAGCTCGGGCGTGAGGATACTCGCGGGCATTCCGGCTGCCTCGCGCGATCCCCATGCTTCCTCGCGCTGCAGGTCGTCAACCTTGGGTCCCGCGCTAAACGCGGGCAGCTCGTGCGTTCCCTGAGTGATGGTGGAGACGAGGCGGCCTGTCGTTGGCTTGCCCTTTGCCGTGGGCGCATCCACCTCAACTTCGAGCGTGTCGCCGGGCACAACGACGGACGAACCAGCGGGCGTTCCCGTAAGAATGACGTCGCCGGGCTCGAGGGTGATGAGTTGCGAGACATCGGCCACGATGGTGCCGAAGCTAAACGTGAGCGCTTCGGTGGTGTCGTCCTGTGCCAGCTTGCCGTTGACCCAGGTGCGGATGCGAATCTTGTGTTGGTCCACGGCACGAGCGTCAATGACGTTGGGGCCGATTGGAGTGAAACCGTCGCCGCCCTTGGAGCGCAGGTTCGATCCCTTGTCCACGTAGCGCAGGTCATAGACGCCAAAGTCGTTGGCAGCGGTAATGGAGGCGACGGCGGCCCAGCCTTCTTCGGGCGAGACGCGACGAGCGCGCGTTCCGATGATGAGGGCAATTTCACCTTCGAATGCCAGCAGCTCGCAGCCGGCGGGACGCTCCACGTTCGAGCCCGAGGTGGCCAGCGACGTGAGCGGCTTCAGAAAGAACGAGGGAAATGCGGGCGTGCGACCACGCTGCGCAATGCGCGAGGGGTAGTTGAGGTGCAGGGCAATAATCTTGCTCGGCTCAAAACCGGCATCGAGTGGTGTGACCGTCATGGACATCGCTCCCTTATGAATCAACGTATCTGAAATCATATACGATTACGGCGCAAGCGCAAGAAAAAATCTTGTCGGCGCTCCTTGCACGCAAATGAAAGCGGGTTGACCCTGCGTGAATGAAACGGGGCAGAGTGCCCTCGGACGTTTCCTCGAGAGCCCACACCCGGCAGAATAGTCAGGCAGGGTCATGTTGCGCCTTCCGGCGCTCATCCCGTAGCTCAATGGAGAGGACTACACACATGAGTGCACAACCCGACGTCATCGTGGTCGGCGGAGGAACCGCCGGATCCATCATCGCTCGTCGCCTGCTTGATGCCGGCAAGACGGTTCACCTTCTCGAGGCGGGAACTCCCGACGACAACCCCGCTATTCACGACATGGCCCGCTTGGGCGAACTGTGGATGGGCCCCGAAGACTGGGGGTACTTCACCACGCCGCAGAAACACGCCAACGGACGCAAGCTCCACTGGCCCCGCGGCAAGGTGCTCGGCGGGTCACACTCGCTCAACGCCACCATCTTCGTTCGCGGCAACCCGGCCGACTACGATTCCTGGGAAAAAGCGGGCTGCACCGGTTGGGGCTGGAAGTCCGTTGAGAAGGTCTATAAGGAAAAGATTGAAGCCTGGAAGGGCGAGCCAGATAGCGAGCACGGCACCGGCGGCATGATCGATATCACGCTGGAATACCCCAAGCACCCCGTTCAGACGTCTGTTATTGAGGCCGCTCAGCAGGCCGGCATCCCGCTGAACAAGAACTACAACGGGGCCTCTCAGGAGGGCATCGGCCAGGAACAGTTGAACTTCCGCGATGGTAAGCGCTTGAGCACCTACCGTGCGTACCTCTACCCCGTGAAGGACAACCCCAACCTCACCATCACTACTGGTGCCTGGGTGCACCGACTGCTTTTTGAGGGAACCCGCGTTGTTGGCGTGGAGTTCGAGAAGGATGGCGCAACGCACGAACTGCGCGGTGGCGAAGTAGTTCTCTGTGGCGGTGCCACCGACACGCCACGCGTGCTGCTGCTCTCGGGAATTGGCCCGAAAAAAGATCTCGAGGCGCTTGGCATCGATGTTGTTGCCGACATCCCCGGTGTCGGTGCCAACCTGCACGACCACCTGATTGTGCCGGTGATCTACAAGACCACGAAGAAGGATGTGGGCGCGCCCGCTCACGGTACCCCCATCACTCAGGTGCACTGGTTCTGGCACAGCAAGCCGGGCCTCGAAAAGCCGGATACTCAGCCACTTGTCTTTAGCGTTCCCATGGTGAACGCCGACACCATGCCCGATGCTCCAGCAACTGGATTCAGCCTCATGGCCGGAATGGTGACGCCGAAGAGCCGTGGAACGTTCAAGCTTTCAGGCAAAAATCCGCACGATCCGACCCTGCAAGACCCCAACATCCTCGAGCACGACGACGATGTTGCGGCTCTCGTCGCCTCCCTCAAGCAGGTTCGCGAGGTGGGTCAGCAGGCCGCGCTCGCCGATGAGTGGGGTGCCGAAGAGGTTTACCCCGGAGCTCACGTGCAGAGCGATGCTGATCTGGCTGAGTACGCGCGCAACAACGCGATTACCTATCACCACCAGGTGGGCTCGGCCAAAATGGGCACCGACGCCATGGCTGTGGTTAGCCCGACAACGCTGAAGGTCATCGGACTCGAGGGCATTCGCGTTGCCGACGCCTCGGTTATGCCGTCTGTGTCGACCGGTAACACCAACGCCCCCACGATGCTCATTGGCGAAAAAGCCGCCGAATTCATCATCGCGGGAGCCTAAAAACCGTGAAGGTAGCTGTCATCGGAGGGGCCGGGGGAATCGGCTCCTCCGTGGCATTTAGCCTCCTGCGCACGGACCATCCTTACGAGATCGTGGTGATCGACAATCGCGAGAACATGATTGTCAGCCACGTTATGGATCTGCAGGATGCGCTCTCGCTGGGCGGTGCTCGTTCGGTGGCGGGTGGTGTGATGGCCGATGCCATGGACGCCGACATCGTGGTGCTGAGTGCGGCTGTTCCGTTGACACTCAACACCTCACGCGATGTGTATCTGCAGGACAATGCACGCATCGTGGGCGAGATTGTCGACCAGCTTGTTGCCGGGAGGTTTTCTGGAGTGTTTATCTTGATGACCAACCCGGTCGATCCCCTGCTCACGTGGGTGGCCCGGCGAACGGGTTGGGCGCGGGAACGCCTGTTGGGCTACACCCTCAACGACACGCAGCGTTTTCGCACCGGCATCGCTCAGGCTCTCGGGGTTGCCCCGCAACGTGTGTCGTGCTGGGTGGTTGGCGAGCATGGCCCCGGAGCAGTGCAGGTCTTCTCAACCGTCACGCTTGACGGTAAGCCCGTCGAACTAACTACCGAACAGCGCGATCAGGCCCTCGATTACGCGCAAAACTGGTACGTACGTCACGTTGCCCTCGACTCGGGTCGCACGTCAACGTGGAGTTCGGGTATCGGCGGTGCCCTCATGGTGGACGCCATCGCACGGCCGACGGCCACCCCGTTTCCGGCGTCCATCATCCTCGAGGATGAGTACGGTGTGACCGGCATCAGTTCGTCGGCACCGGTGGTGCTGGGCGCTCAGGGACTAGAAAAAGTCATCGACATTCCCTTGACTAGTGACGAAGCTTCTCAGTTCATTGATGCTGCCGAGAAGATTGACGAACTAACCCGCGTACTCGAAGGAGAGTAACCATGGCTGACGCCGCCGGTGACGAGTGGAAGTCGTACGACGACTTTGCCGCGGGTATCGACACCTACCGTAAGCCCAACGTTTCTAT
>CAIOGW010000023.1 GCA_903857985.1 uncultured Microbacteriaceae bacterium | reverse complement strand
TGTACTCAATTGTTTCTGCTACACCGGTAACGAATCCACCCCAGGGGCCCATGGCCGCTCGAGCAAACGAGTAGGCGCCACCAGTATGCGGCATGGCAGCCGCCATTTCACCGATGCTGTAGATGAGCGCGTAGTACATGATGACAACGAGCGCGAACGCGATGGTCATGCCACCGAAGCCGGCGAAGTCAATGCCGAAGTTCCAGCCGGAGAAGTCGCCCGAAATCACCGCGGCGATGGCCAGACCCCAGAGAGCCCACACACCTGCCGAACGCTTGAGTCCGCGCTTTTCGAAATATCCCTTTTCGGCTGTGGTGTACTTGACCCCACTAACTTTCAAAGTGTCTTTAGCCATGATCCGTCAATCTCCTCGATCGTCATGTCTTGCGCCCGCGCTACCACTCAAACGTCGGTGTTTGGGGGTCTCACGCAAACTGTCTTGGCGCAACTATAGGGGGAATTCACAGATTGTGAACCCCCTAATTTGAAAAATCTGTGTTGTCGAACTCTCCCGTGCAAAAACTCTTTTCTGTGTTGGCGAGCCTCACGCCTATGCTCTAAAGGACGAAAGTCCGACACCTCAACGGAGAGACTTTAGATGACGCGCAATACTGGATACCTCACGCTCGATGAGCTCACGTCACATGTCGCCGCAGGCGAAATTGACACCGTTGTGGTGGCCTTCACCGACATGCAGGGTCGCCTCGTGGGCAAGCGCGTCGCCGCACGCCTCTTCCTCGAGGATGTGGCCGCTCACGGCTCCGAGTGTTGCAACTATCTGCTCGCCGTTGACGTAGAAATGAACACGGTCGACGGTTACGCCATGTCGAGCTGGGATCGCGGCTACGGCGACATGGTGATGACGCCTGACATGGCAACGCTGCGCCTCGCTCCGTGGCTGCCGGGCAGCGCGCTTGTCACCGCCGACCTGAACTGGCTCGACGGCACACCCGTTGTGGCGTCGCCACGACAGATTCTGCAGGCACAGGTGGCCCGCCTCGCCGAGCGCGGCCTGGTGCCGTTCGTAGGCACCGAGCTCGAGTTCATCGTGTTCGACAACACCTTCCGCGACGCGTGGAACCGCGGCTACCGCGGCCTCACGCCGTCGACCGACTACAACGTCGATTACGACCTGCTGGCCTCCACCCGACTTGAGCCCATGCTGCGGGAGATTCGCAATGCCATGGACGGCGCGGGCATGTACTGCGAGGGTGTGAAGGGCGAGTGCAACCTGGGTCAGCAGGAAATCGCTTTCCGCTACGACACGGCGGTGACCACGTGCGACAACCACTCGATTTACAAGAGCGGCTCCAAGATCATTGCCGAGCGTCACGACAAGAGCCTGACGTTTATGGCCAAGTTCAACGAGCGCGAGGGCAACAGCTGCCACATTCACTTGAGCCTGCGCTCCGAGGCCGGCGAGCCCGTCTTTGCCGACAAGGATGCCGAGCACGGCATGAGTGCCATGTTCCGCCACTTCCTTGCCGGGCAGATTGCGGCCATGAAGGAGCTGAGCCTGTTCTTTGCCCCCAATGTGAACTCATACAAGCGCTACGTAGACGGCAGCTTTGCCCCAACGGCGATCGCGTGGGGCATCGACAATCGCACCTGTGCGCTTCGCGTGGTGGGCCACGGTCACGCACTGCGCGTGGAGAACCGCGTTCCCGGTGGCGATGTCAACCAGTACCTGGCGGTTGCCGCCATGATTGCGGCCGGACTGCACGGCATTGACAACAAGCTCGAACTCGAAGAGATCACCGAGGGCAACGCGTACACGGCCGAGAAGGTACGCGTGCCCACGAACCTGCGCGATGCGGCCGCCCTCTTTTCGTCGTCAACAATTGCGCGCGACGCGTTTGGTGCCGAGGTGGTTGAGCACTACTCAAATAATGCCCGCATTGAGATTGCCGCCTACGACGCGGCCGTAACCGACTGGGAGCGAGTTCGTGGCTTCGAGCGACTCTAGGCCCGTTATCGGACTCACCACCTATCTGGAGCAGTCCCAGTGCGGCGTGTGGGACGTTCGTGCGTCGTTTCTCCCCGAGGTGTATCTGAACGCGGTCACGCGTGCCGGTGGCGTTGTGGTTCTGTTGCCGCCGCAACCATCCGACCCAGACTCAGCCCGTGACATCGTGTCGCGCCTCGATGGCCTGCTTATTCCCGGCGGCAAAGATGTTGACCCGGCCCGATACGGAGAGCCCGCGCACGAGACGACGGATGAGCCCCGACGGGATCGAGACCAGCTCGAAGACCACCTGTTCGCAGCCGCCATCTCCGCAAACCTGCCGTTCCTCGGCATCTGCCGTGGCGCGCAGATGCTCAACGTGCACCAGGGAGGCAATCTCATCCAGCACTTGCCCGAGGTGATCGGCCACGATCACTATCAAAAAGGTGGCGGAACGTTTACGACCATGGATGTCGTCGTTGAGGGCGGAACGCACCTGGCCCGCATTGTGGGTGACACGGTGCAGGGCGCACAGATGTACCACCACCAGGCCATCAAGGATGTGGGTCGCGACGTCATCGTGTCGGCGCGAACCGCCGACGGAGTTATTGAAGGTATTGAACTGACCACGGTCGACTTTGGCATTGCGGTGCAGTGGCACCCCGAAGAAACGTCCAACGCCGACCCACGACTCTTCGACGCGCTCGTCGAAGCCGCCCACACCTACAGGAGCCGCTCGTGAGCTACACGCTGATCAACCCCGCCACCGAAGAGGCCATGGAGACAATTGAGGCACTCGACGTGGAAGCTGTCGACGCAGCGGTCGAGAAGGCGCGTGGTGCTCAGGTCGCGTGGGCCGGCCTCAACCCGGCCGATCGCGCCATGCTGCTGCGCCGATTCGCCGACGCGGTTGACGGCGACCGTGAGCACCTCGCTGAGCTTGAGGTGCGCAACTCCGGCCACCCCATCGGCAACGCGCGCTGGGAGGCCGAGCACGTGCGCAACGTGCTCGAGTACTACGCCGCCACGCCCGAGCGCTTGTTTGGCAAGCAGATTCCGGTTGCCGGCGGACTCGACGTGACCTTTCAGGAACCCCTGGGCGTTGTTGGCGTCATCACCCCCTGGAACTTTCCCATGACAATCGCGTCGTGGGGCTTTGCGCCGGCCCTAGCTGCCGGAAACGCCGTGGTTCTCAAGCCGGCCGAGTGGACTCCGCTGACCAGCCTCCGCCTGGCCGAGCTCGGGCTCGAGGCCGGATTGCCCGAAGGTTTGTTCCAGGTGCTCACGGGCAAGGGATCCGTGGTGGGCAACCGCTTCGTGACCAACCCCACGGTGCGAAAGGTCGTCTTCACCGGCTCGACAGAAGTGGGCAAGCAGATTATGGCCGGCTGTGCCGATCAGGTGAAGCGCGTCACCCTGGAGCTCGGTGGCAAGAGCGCCAACATCGTCTTTGCCGATGCCGATGTGGCCAAGGCCGCCACCACTGCTCCCTCGTCGGTCTTTGACAACTCCGGGCAAGACTGCTGCGCCCGCAGCCGCATTCTGGTGCAGCGCTCGGTGTTCGACGAGTTCATGCAGCACTTCGAGACGGCCGTGACCTCTCTGAACGTCGGCGACCCCACTCAGAGCACCACCGACATGGGACCGCTGGTTTCGCGCGCGCACCACGATGCGGTCTCGGCATACGTGGACGCCGACACCCCCGTCGCCTTCCGCGGCACTGCTCCCGAAGGACCCGGCTTCTGGTTTGCTCCCACCGTGGTGACTCCCGAGTCGCGCACCGACCGGTGCATGACCGAGGAAATCTTTGGGCCCGTCGTTGCCGTGGTCCCCTTCGAGGATGAGGCGGATGCCGTCTCGCTGGCTAACGCCACCGAGTTTGGCCTCTCCGGCTCAATTTGGACCCGCGATGTGGCGCGTGCTATTCGCGTGGCCCGAGGCGTGGAGTCGGGCAACCTCAGCGTCAACTCGCACTCTTCCGTTCGCTACAACACTCCGTTCGGCGGATTCAAGCAGTCGGGTCTGGGGCGCGAACTCGGGCCGGATGCCCACCTTGCCTTTACCGAAACCAAGAACGTCTTTATCCCCACGACAGAACAGGACTAGATCATGGCCATTGCAAAAATCGACCTCACCCAGCGCCTTGCGGGCAAAGTCGCCGTGATTACCGGCGGCGCCTCGGGCATTGGCTTCGCCACGGCACAGCGCCTGCGGGCCGAAGGTGCCACCGTCGTGATTGGCGACATGGACGAAGTGGCCGGCCAGAAGGCCGCCGCCGAGGTGGAGGGTCTCTTCATCAAGGTGAACGTGACCGACGAGGCCGAGGTTGATAACCTGTTCGACCTGACGGCCAAGACATACGGTTCGGTCGACATCGCGTTCAATAACGCCGGTATCTCGCCGCCCGACGACGACTCAATTGAGACCACCGAGTTGCCCGCGTGGCAGAAGGTGCAAGACGTCAACCTGAAATCGGTCTACCTGTGCTCGCGTGCCGCCCTGCGCCACATGACCAAGCAGGGCAGCGGATCAATCATCAACACGGCCTCGTTTGTGGCCGTGCTCGGATCGGCGACATCGCAAATTTCGTACACCGCCTCCAAGGGTGGCGTACTGGCCATGAGCCGCGAGCTTGGTGTGCAGTTTGCCCGCCAGGGCATCCGCGTCAACGCTCTGTGCCCCGGACCGGTCAACACTCCCCTGTTGCAGGAGCTGTTTGCCAAGGACCAGGAACGTGCCCAGCGACGACTCGTGCACATTCCCGTGGGTCGGTTTGCGCGGGCCGAAGAACTGGCGGCAGCCGTGGCTTTTCTCGCCAGCGACGACGCGTCGTTCATCACCGGCTCCACGTTCCTCGTTGACGGCGGCATCTCGGCCGCGTATGTGACGCCGCTCTAAAGTGACCCTCTGAAACACAACAGCGGCGGGCCCCAAGGGGACCCGCCGCTGTTGTTTGCTGGAGTTAGCTATCCAGAGATGGCCTGCTGGATGTAGGGAAGGATGAAGTAGAGCAGGAAGCCCGCTGCCACCACCCAGAGCAACCAGTGGATTTCCTTCGCCTTGCCGGCAAACGTGCGCAAGATGACCCAAGCGATGAAGCCTGCCCCAATGCCGTTGGCAATGGAGTAGGTGAACGGCATGATCACAATGGCCAAGAATGCCGGGAAGGCGATTGTCCAGTCCTTCCAATCGATGTCGACAACCTGAGCCATCATGAGTCCACCCACGATGACGAGCGCCGAAGCGCCCACCTCGATGGGCACAATCGACGTCAACGGCGTGAAGAACATGGCGATGAGGAACAGCACACCGGTGACAGCCGAGGCCAGACCCGTCTTGGCCCCGCCAGCGATACCCGAGGCGCTCTCGATGTAGACCGTGTTGGACGACGTCGAGGTGAAACCACCAGCAACGGCGCCCGCACCCTCAACAATCAGCGCGGCGCGCAAGCGCGGGAACTGACCCTTTTTGTCGGCCAGACCAGCCTGCTTCGACAGACCCGTCATGGTGCCCATGGCGTCGAAGAAGTTGGAGAAGACCAGCGTGAAGACCAGCATGATCGCGGCAAGCGCACCAATGCGCCCGAAGGCTCCCAGCAAATCGACCTGACCGATGATGCTGAAGTCAGGGACGGCGAAGACTGATGTCGGCACCGCGGGGGCCACCGTGTCCCAGCCAAAGGGCGTCGTGAACTCGCCGGCCACGAACTTGGTGCCAATCTTCATCGTTGATTCGAAGATGATGGCGATGATTGTGGTGACCACGAGTCCGATGAGGATTGCAGCGCGAACACGGAGCGCCATCAATACGGCGATGAGAATTATGCCGATGATGAAACACAGTGTGGGGATCGACAGCAGGTGCTCGCTACCCACGCCCCAGTTCACGGGCACCGGAGTGTTGGCCGCGTCTGTCGTGCGGCGCACGAGTCCTCCGTCGACCAAGCCGATGAAGGTAATGAAGAGACCGATTCCCACAGTGATGGCAGTCTTGAGAGCTGCCGGTACCGCGTTGAAGATCATGGTGCGCAATCCCGTTACCGCCAAGAGCACGATGATCACACCGTCGATGATGACGAGGCCCATGGCCTCTGGCCACGAAATTTGCCCCACCACGGTGACGGCAAGGAAGTTGTTGATGCCCAGACCGGCGGCAATGGCAAAGGGGAGGCGTGCAATGAGGCCAAAGAGCAGCGACATGATTCCTGCCGCCAAGGCAGTCGCCGAAGCGACTGCAAGGGGCTGAGGTTCCGCTCCCCCAATGAAGTTACCCGCGGCGTCGGGAGTAAAGGCCATGATGATCGGGTTCAGGATGACGATGTAGACCATCGTCATAAAGATCACGACACCGCCGCGAACCTCGGTAAGCCATGTTGAACCGCGCTTGGTAATTTCGAAGAATCGGTCGAAGCCGTTGACCGACGCGTCCTTTTTCTTCGAGGTTGTCTTCGTAGCAGTAGCTACTGAGCAACTCCTTTGTTGGGGGGAATGAGGTTTCGCCAGAATACTGAGAATCTGCCGAGAGTCCTGCGCCCGAATCGCCGGGAACCTGATCTGTTTTGAGATTCGCATCAACCTCACCTTGAAGGTGAGACCAGAGGCAATCGCGTGCCGTCAGACCCTCAAGAGATTTGTGTTTTCATCCCCCGAGCTAACTTCTAGGCTGGGGACATGGCCGACACGAACACCCTCTCTGCATCCCAACGCGAGCAACAGGGAATTACCCTCGACGAGATGCTGCCCGAAGCCGCACAACTTGGCACTCTCGACGTCAACGGCTGGCGCCTCGGCATTGCATCAATCGAGCCGACTGTGGCGCACCGCGCGAACGTTCTCCTCGTTCCCGGCTTCACGTCATCACGGTCCACGTTCTTCTGCATCATGCAGCAGCTCGCCGATACCGGCTACCGCGTTGTCGCCATGTCTCAGCGCGGACAACCGCACTCGAACGGCCCCGACACGACCGCCGGCTACACTCTTCAGATTTTGGGCCAAGATCTCGTGGCCACCCTCGACGCGCTCGCCTGGCACGAGCCCGCACACCTGCTCGGCCATAGTTTTGGCGGCCTGGTAGCAGCCGAAGCCGTTATCCAAGCACCGGCGCGCTGGGCAAGTCTGACCCTCTGGAATTCGGGGCAACAGAACATGGGGCCAGACAAGGGGATGGCGGAAGGGCTGGCGGGCTTGCGCGAGCACGGACCTCGCGCACTGTGGGTGCACGAACGTCTCGCCGGCGGACTCGACCCCGATGCAGATCTGCGCGGTGAGCTCAACAAAATCGAGCAGTTCTACTTTGACCGGGGCATGGCCACAAATCCGGCCCAACTTGACGTTGCCATGGAGCTCCTCGTCACGCAGGTTGACCGCGTCGACGAGCTTCGCGACACCGACATCCGAGCCCTCGTGGCTCACGGCGACGCCGACGATGCCTGGCCGCAAGAACAGCAACGCGCAGACGCTGAACGACTGGGAGCCGCCTACGCCGTCATTCCCCGCTCGGGACACTCGTCACACCAAGACAACCCGGAAGACTCAGTGAGCGAACTCACCGCATTCTGGGGCTAGGCCACCTCGTCGGCAAGCTCGCCGGACAGTTCGACGGTGCGCTCGTGTTGGCTCAGAGCCCGCCCCAAGATGTCAATCAGTGCATCGAGCGCCACCGAATCCTGCGAGCCGGCGTCAAACTCGACACCCTCCAGAGCCCGAGCAGCGAGCCCCTGCTTGCTGTCGATCAACTCGGCAATCTTTGCGTCGATGGTCTGTGCGGCAATGATGCGCCACGCCGTAACGGGCACCTCCTGACCAATGCGGTGAACGCGGTCGATGGCCTGCGTCTGCTCGGCGGACGTCCACGATAGTTCGGCCAGAACAACGTTTGACGACGCCTGAAGGTTGAGGCCCACGCCAGCGGCAGTGAGCGAACACACGGCCACGGCAACAGACTCATCCTCGTTGAACGCATCGATGGCCACCTGGCGCGCGGGTGTGGTCTGGTCGCCGCGAATGGACACGTGCTTGAGACCCGCAGCGCTGAAGGCGCGTTCAGCCTGATCCATGACGTCGATGTGCTTGGCAAAGAAGACCACCTTGCCCACCGAGCGGGCGAGCTGAGCGGCGTAGTCAGCAGCGAGGCCCGCCTTGGCCTGACCGATCTTGCGCACCATGGTGAACACGTTCTCGCCCGTTTTGGCGTTCTTCGACTCGTCGAGTTCCTGCTGCGCCACCAGGCGCATCAGTTCGTGGGTGGAGCCGGTGGCGTTGCCCGACGACACCATGCGACGATAGCGATCGGCCAAGCGGCGACCCAGCTCGGCCTCTGCCTCGCGAATACCGGCTCCATACTCGTCGTCGAGCTCCACGGGCAGGTCAACGACGCGCTTGGCAGGAAGATCTTTGGCCACGTCAATCTTGCGACGTCGCACGATGCCCATCGACACCACCGCAGCGCGCGCTTCGGCGTAGAAGTCCTTGTCGGCCGGGGTCAGCCCCGTTGCCTCGAGCTTGGCCATCAGCGCGGGGGCGGGAACATCGCCCTCGAGCCATCCCAAGAAGCGCCAGATGGCGCGGAAGTCGTCGATGTCGTTGATCAGGGGCGTTCCCGTCAGTGCGATGCGCAGAGGGTTGCCGCCGGGGGTGCGCTGACAAATGCGTTCGGCGAGAGCGAGCACGTGCTTGGAACGCTGCGAGGTCAGGTTCTTTATGAAGTGGGCCTCGTCGACCACCATGCCCTTGAAGCCCATCTCAGCGATCCAGTTGAGGTGGCGGTCGAGAACCTCATAGTTCACGATGATGACGTCGGCGAACGCATCGACGTCTTGACCGTCACCGTGAATGACGGTGGCGCGGCGACCGGGAATCCAGCGCTCAACCTCGCGCGCCCAGTTCATTTTGACCACATTGGGCACCACTGCCAGCAGTGGGAAAGCTCCCGCAACCGAGGCGGCGATGAGGCTCTGTGCCGTTTTTCCCAGTCCGGGTTCGTCGGCAAGAAGGAAGGTGCGGTGACCGGTGCGCACCGACTCGATGAACGCAATCTGGTGCGGCATCAGTTCTTGCCCCTGGGGGCTGAGCCGGTCGAACCTGGGCAGTGCGGGCAGATCCATGCACGCCGAACCGCCGCCGGCACCCTGTTCGAAGGCTTTGAAGAGCGGCGAAAGGAGTTCCCAATTGGACAGACGCACGACCGGAGCGGGCGCGGCAACCGTGTCGAGCACGGGCTGAATAAATGGTGTCGCGCGCAGCTTGGCCTTAACGGACGTCGGCAAAACCTGCTTCTCGGCGAGTGCGGGCGAGAGTACCTCAACTGCCCTCACCGTCTCAGTAGTGATGATGAGGTCTTCGGGATCGACGTCGGCGCCCGATTCCAGCAGCCAGTCGCGGCGCATTTTCTGCGCGACAGGACTCGCCGCGTGGTCTACCTCAAGAAGCGCAATAAGTGAGGTGTCGCGGGCCGCTGTCTTGGCCAAAATCGTTGCCACCCCGTCGAGACGCTTGAGCTGTTCACTGCGTTGCTGATCGGAGAGCGTTGCGTCACCCTTGACGCGAGCGCGCTCTTCGCGCACCAGAAAGGCAATCACCTGAAACTTCGTGCGGTTCGTGGGGCCTACTTTGTTTCCGGTGACGGCCTTGGTCTCGACCTCGCGAACCTTGCGAGCGAGAATGGGAATGAGTCCCGAGTTATCGAGGGCAGTGCGGCGTGAGCCGTTGCGTGACAATGCGTCTCCTGTGATGTGGCCGCAACGGGAGCTTGTCCCCGTGCGACACGTGGTGGTGATGGGTGAGCCACACCTGCTCCCTGGCGCAACGCTCCTGAATAGAGCGGGCCACTGGGTAAATCGGTGATGCTACGTGAGAAATACTACCTCGTTTGAGGCTGCGCCGTCGCCAGGGGTTATTTGCGTGTAGCTACCTTGACGGAAAAACCCGACCACAGCATGATGGCGGCGGCCAGTAGCTCGATGAACAGCCACCCCTGACCCAAGGCTTTAAACGGGGTGATCAGGTCGATCACGGGATTCCAGATCACCACAATGGCCGCCAGCAAAACAATGTTCGCGATGAACTTTCTGTGGCGAGCCTGAAGGCAGAACACGACCAAAATCGCCGCCAATATCGACGCCGCGAGCCGAACGGCGAATTCCCATTCCGTACCTACCAACCACAGGCCGAGCAGAATCGCCACGGAGCCTAAAATTCCCGGCAGTATGCCCGGACGCATCACCTCGTCGGGGTAGCGCTTGTCAGGAGTGGCCATCGACTTAGCCTACGCCGACGCCGCGAGCACAATGAACGTCGAGTCGTCGGACGCGCCATTCTCGGAGTCATGATTTTTCTGTGATTCCGTTTTCGGGGAGTCGGTTTTTCTGCCCCGCGTGCGCATTCGTCCGAACGCATTTAGTCTCAGAGAATTGAGAACCACAAAAATGCTTGAGAACGCCATGGCGGCGCCGGCCAGCATGGGGTTGAGAAGTCCCGCTGCTGCCAAAGGAATGGCCGCGCCGTTGTAGACGAATGCCCAGATCAGATTTCCGCGAATAGTGCCAAGAGTGCGTCGGGAAAGTTCAAGGGCATCGGCAACTGCCGGGCCCGTTGGGCGTAGGAGCGTAATGTCACTGGCAGCCCGGGCAAGGTCGGTTCCCGTGCCCATGGCGATGCCCATGTCGGAGGCAGCCAGCGCGGCCGCATCGTTGACGCCGTCACCCACCATGGCCACCGTATGGCCCTCGGCCTGCAGTGCGACGATGAACGCGTACTTGCCTTCTGGTGAGGCAGACGCCTCGACCTCGTTGATCCCCACAGCGTTGGCAACAGCCCAGGCGGCTCCGGCGTGGTCGCCGGTAAGAAGGATGACGCGCATGCCCATGTTCTTCAGACGCTGCACGCTCTCGGCGCTGTCGGGTTTGATGTCGTCGGTAACGGCCAAAAGTCCACGGACGATTCCCGCCCAACCCACACAAACCACGGTGGCGCCCGCGTCGTTCAAGCGATCCGCATGCCCGATGAGATCGGTTGTCGCGGCCAGTTTGCCCTCTTGCATCCACTCCCGGGTGCCCACCCAGACGCGCTCTCCCTTGACGTCAGCACTCACTCCCTTGCCGGGCACCGAGGAAAAGTTCGACGACGACCGTGCCGAGCTTTCCGATTCAACGGCGGCGCGAATGAGAGCTTTGGCCAGCGGGTGTTCCGAGCCGGCCTCTACGGCTGCTGCCATCGAGAGGACCGACGCCTCGCCCACTCGCTCTGTGACCGTCATGACACCCGTGGTCAGCGTTCCCGTCTTGTCAATCACAACGGCGTCGATGCGCGACGACTGTTCAATCACTTCGGGCCCAGAAACAACGATCCCCAGCTGAGCGGCGCGGCCCGTACCCACCATGAGGGCCATCGGGGTGGCCAGCCCTAAGGCACACGGGCACGCGATCACCAAGACGGCAACAGCTGCGGTGACGGCCGAAGCGGGAGACCCTCCCAGCAACACCCAGGCGATCAGAGTGACGACGGCGATACCGAGCACAACCGGAACAAAAATCGACGAGATTTTGTCGGCGAGGCGCTGTATGGCGATCTTCTTGAGCTGGGCATCTTCGACCATCTGAGCCAGCTGGGCGATGCGTGAATCCGCACCGACGGCCGTGGCACGAACCCGGAGCACTCCGTCGAGGGGAATCGTGGTTCCAGTGACCGTGTCGCCCAGTCCACGCGCGGTGGGCATGCTCTCGCCCGTCATGGCGCTTTCGTCGACGCTGGCGCGGCCATCCACGACAACTCCGTCGGTCGCAATCCGTTCACCCGGTCGCGTGACAAACACATCTCCGACCTTCAGTTCGTCGATGGGAATTGTGACGACCTTGTCTCGGCGCACCACATCGACCTCGGTGACCAACATGTCGCCCAGCGCACGAAGTGCGGCACTAGCGCGACGCTTGGTGCGATCCTCAATGACCCGCCCCACGAGGACGAACATCGTCACGCCGGCCGCCGTCTCGAGATAGATGGAATCGGGTGGGTATTGCGTCCAGGAGAAGAATGTGAGGGAGTGTTGCATGCCGATCATGCCCGCACTGCCAAAGAAGAGTGCGTAGATCGACCAGCCGAAGGCCGCAAACG
>CAIOGW010000022.1 GCA_903857985.1 uncultured Microbacteriaceae bacterium | reverse complement strand
GCGCGAGCCACCGATGCCCCCGGTGATGAAGTCGCGGTCGAGGTCCCAGAGGGTGAGGCCGTGCGATTCGATTTCGAGGTCGGGGTGTGAGCGCTGCACGTATTCAAGCGGGTCGATGTCGGCCATGAGATGACCGCGCACACGGTATGCGTTGATGAGCTCCTGAACGCGAGCGGCCTTGTCGATGTTCGCGGCGGCATCAATGCTGATGTCGGCATTCCACTGGATCGGCTTGTAGGGGATGCGCAGGGCGGCGAAAATATCCTCGTAAAAATTCCGCTGACCGATAAGCAGCTCGTGCACGATCTTCAGGAACTCGCCCGATCCAGCACCCTGAATGACGCGGTGGTCGTAGGTGCTCGTGAGCGTGATGATTTTGCCCACGCCCATGTCGACGAGCGTCTTCTCGCTCGACCCCTGAAACTCGGCCGGGTAATCGAGGGCGCCGGCGCCGATGATGCAACCCTGCCCCTTCATGAGACGCGGCACCGAGTGGTTGGTACCGATGCCGCCCGGGTTGGTGAGGGAGACCGTGATGCCCTGGAAGTCTTCGGCCGTGAGCTTGTTGGCGCGAGCGCGACCCACGAGGTCTTCGTAGGCCTGCAGAAACTCGTCAAAGGCCATGGTGTCGGCGCGCTTGATACCCGGCACCATCAGCGCACGAGTGCCGTCGGGTTTGGGAATGTCGATAGCCAAACCGAGCGTCACGTGCGCGGGGGCCACCATGGTGGGCTTGCCGTCAATCTCGTCGTAGAAAACGTTTTGGGTGGGGAAATCTTTAAGCGCGCGAACCAACGCGTAACCCAAGATGTGGGTGAACGAGACCTTGCCACCGCGACGGCGCGAGAGGTGATTGTTGAGAACGATGCGGTTGTCGATGAGAAGCTTTGCCGGAATGGCACGCACACTCGTGGCGGTAGGCACCGTGAGCGATACGTCCATGTTGGCGGCCAAGGTCTTGGACATGCCCTTGAGGGTTGTGTAGACATCCTCTTCGGCGGGCTCGGCCACACCCACACCCTCGAGCACGCGGGCGTCTGCCGGAATCGGAGCGCTACCGGGGAGCGATGTGGTGCGCGCCACGGGCTGAGCGGCGGTGACGGGCTGTGATCCCGTGATGGGCAGAGATTCCGCGATGGGCTCAGCGACTGCCAGAGCTTCGCCGGGAGCCGTTGAAGGTGCTACCGCCGGTGTGGCTGAGACAACGACTGCAGGAGTCTGCAGTCCCTGTGCGGCGCCATACCTCTCGAGCGTGGGCCACCACGTTTCGTCGACGGAATTCTTGTCGACAACGTATTTCTCGTAAAGCTCTTCGACGAGCCACTCATTTGCGCCGAACTCGTCGGCTCCTTCGCCCTGTTGGTTGGACACGACTCTCTGTCGCTCACTCTCGATGCGCTAAGTGGATAAGAAGTGAATCACGTCGCCTGCGGCGACAGGTCTCGCGTGCGGGAGTAATCCCAGCGTTCGAACCCATGACAAGACTAATGCGAATGCGTCAGACCCGGTTGACGTTCAGGTGAGGGCATATATAGTGAAGGCGATGGACGACCCCCCTTCTGGTAACTCCTTTCCGATGGTGCGCACGCGCGGGAGAGGTGCTCTGACCGGTGCTTTTTGAGTGGTTCATGTTTGCGGTGGGAATGGTGCTCATCGTGGGTACCGGGTTCTTTGTGGCGGCAGAGTTCGCTCTCGTTAACCTCGATCGGGCCGACATCAACGCGCGGATTGACCGTGGTGAGCGCGGGCTGGCAGGCATCTCTCGCGCCCTGAGCCGCACGTCGACCCATCTCTCGAGTGCGCAGTTGGGAATCACGCTGACCACTCTGCTCACCGGTTTTGCCATGGAACCTGCCGTTTCCGCGCTCCTGTCAGTGCTGTTCGACGGGTGGGGCTGGGATGCCGGAGTCTCCCGGTGGGTGGCGCTCATCCTGGCGATACTTGTTGCCACCCTGCTCTCGATGTTGATCGGAGAGCTGGTACCCAAGAACTTTGCGCTCGCCGTGCCCCTTCAAACGGCCAAAGTCGTGGTGCCGGTGCAAGCGGGTTTCACTTTTATCTTTCGGCCCGCGGTGGTGGGACTCAACAACACGGCCAACGGTATCCTGAAACTTTTTGGAGTGACGCCAGTCGAAGAACTGTCGTCGGCGCGAACGCCCGAAGAGCTTTCGGCACTGGTTCTTCACTCTGCGAGGGAGGGATTCCTCGAAAAAGATACGGCCACCCTGTTGAGTAAAACGCTGCGGTTTAGCGAGCGCACGGCAGCAGACGTGATGACCCCGCGTCCCCGCGTTGTTGACGTAGCTGCTGACGATCCGGTTCTCGCCGTTCTTGAATCTGCCCGGCGGACAGGTTTCTCGAGGTTCCCCGTGGTGGGCGACGATCTTGACGATCTGCTGGGCGTTGTGCACGTCAAATACGCGATGTCGGTTCCTCGCGAGCGTCGCGCGGAGGTTCCCGTCTCCGCCATCATGACGGAGGCACTGCGCGTTCCCGAAACCATGACGCTCGACAACCTCCTGGCCGAGTTGCGCGTCAAGGGGTACCAGATGGCTGTCGTGATTGACGAATACGGTGGTACCGCTGGAATCACCACGCTCGAAGATGTGGTGGAAGAGTTGATTGGCGAGGTTGCCGACGAACACGACCGCACGGCGGCCGGCGTGGTGCGCTCTGGCGAGACCACGACGTTTCCGGCCAACCTGCGTCCCGACGAACTCATGGAACGCACGGGCATTACTGTTCCCGAAAACCCCGACTATGAGACCGTTGCCGGATTTGTGATGAGCGAACTCGGAGAACTCCCGAAGATCAACGATGAGGTGGCCTGCTCGGGCGGAATTCTTCGTGTGGTGCGCATGGACGGCCGGCGCATCGACCGTTTGCGCTTTACACCGGACGCAGCGCCCGAGGGTGGTGATGCCTCGTGAATTGGGTGGGATTTGCGTGGCTCGCCCTGTTGCTCGTGATAAATGCGTTCTTTGTGGCTGCCGAGTTCGCCGTGATCTCGGCAAAGCGATCGCAGATTGAGCCCATGGCCGCCGCCGGCAAGCCCGGTGCACGCACCGCGCTGTGGGCCATCGAACACGTCTCGCTCATGCTGGCCACGGCCCAACTGGGCATTACTGTGTGCTCCCTGCTCATTTTGAATGTGGCGGAGCCGAGCATCAAGTACCTGATTGCCGACTGGTTGGTCGCTACCGGATGGTCTGAGAGTGTGATCTCCACACTCGGATTTGTCGTTGCTCTCATCGTCGTGACGTTCCTGCACGTTGTCTTTGGCGAAATGGTGCCTAAGAATGCGTCGTTTGCGATGCCTGAACGCGCCGTTCTGCTGCTTGCCCCGCCCCTGGTGGCTGTGGCCTCAGTGGTGCGCCCGGTGATCATCGCGCTCAATGCCACGGCCAACGGCATCCTGCGCTTGTGTCGGGTGACTCCGCGCGACGAAGCCATGAGCACCTTCACCCTCGACCAGGTGGCGAGCATTGTGAGCCACTCGACGCGCGAGGGCACGCTTGACGACTCTTCGGGTGCGGTGAGCGCGGTCGTTGAGTTCACCGAGAAAAAAGCTCGTGACATCGCCGTGCCGCTGACCGAGGTGGTGACCCTGCCCGAAACGGCGACGGTGGCCGACCTAGAGAAGGCGGTGACCACGCACGGATTCTCGCGTTACCCGATTGTTGACGTCACGGGCGAACCCGTTGGCTACGTGCACCTCAAGGACGTGCTCACCGACGACGGTGACGGCGAGGGCACCGAGAGCGGAAAACTTCAGGCGAAGCGCTTCCGGCGCCTCGAGACGGTGACGACAACGCTGGATCTCGAAGACGCCTTGGCGCAGCTGCAGCGCTCGGGTGTGCACTTGGCCCGCGTTGTTGATAGTCGTGGCCGCACCACCGGCATGGTTTTTCTCGAGGACATCCTGGAAGAGCTGATTGGCCAAGTGGACGACGCCACCCGACGCTAACCTGGCTGTCGTTTCGGACGCGAACTCAGAATCCGGCTAGGCCTTCGGCTTGGGACGTGCGCGAAGATACTGGCTTGGCCAGTAGTCGATCTCGGCGCCGAGCGCCGCTGCCGCGTGCAGGGCGAAGTGGGGATCGCGGAGGTGTTCCCGGCCCACCATGACGGCATCGGCCTTGCCCTCGGCCACGATGGCGTTCGCCTGCTCGGGGGTCGTGATCAGTCCGACCGCCGAGGCCAACACGTGACCGTGCGAGCGCACGAACTCGGCGAGCGGAACCTGGTAACCCGGCGAGAGGGGAATCGTCACACCGACCACGTTGCCGCCGCTCGATATGTCAAAGACATCGGCACCGGCACGCTGGCACCAGTCGGCGACGAGAGAGCACTCTTCTTCGTTGAACCCGTCGGAAACCCAGTCGGTGGCAGAGAAGCGAACGAAAATCAGCGGCTCTTCGCCAACGGCGGAGCGGATTGCCTCGACGATGCGCACCACAATGCGGGCGCGGTTCTCGAGGGCTCCACCGTACTCATCGGTGCGGGCGTTGCTCTTGGGCGAGAGAAACTCGTGCAGCAGGTAGCCGTGGGCGGCGTGAATCTCGAGCACCTCAAAGCCCGCGGCCACGGCACGCGATGCCGCCTCGGCCCACGATGTCACCAACGCATCAATCTGTTCGATCGTCATCTCAGCGGTGTCGGCGTAGCCCTCGAAGGGGATAGCACTGGGCGCCACCGTGGGCCAGCCACCCGCACTCACCGGTGCGGTTCCCTTGCCCGACATGGGATCTCCCCAGTCGGGGTAGATCGATGCCTTGCGCCCGGCGTGTGCGAGCTGGATTCCCGGCACGGCGCCCTGGCCGCGGATGAACGAGGTGATCCGCTTCCACGCATCGCGCTGCACGTCGTTCCAGATGCCGGTGTCGTGGGGCGAGATGCGACCCTCGGGAACGACGGCCGTGGCCTCAGACATGACGAGCCCTGCGCCACCGCGCGCGAAGCCACCGAGGTGAACCAGATGCCAGTCGGTGGGCACGCCGTCACGCTCGGTCACGGTGTACTGGCACATGGCCGGCACCCAAACGCGGTTGCGGAAGGTAGTGCCACGAACGGTGAGCGGTTCAAACAGGGCTGGTTGGGTCATAGAAACAAACTATCGTGTGACCTATGGCGAGGATGGGCGAGCAGTGTTGATCCGCGACTTCGCCGATACTCTTGAGAACCGTGGCGACTTCCCAACGAACTGACGGCGCTCGCCGTCGCTGGTTCGCCCATCCAGTAACCCTCTGGCTCGCTTTTGCCGCAGCCCACGTGTGGACGTCGTGGCTCAACTTCGACGCTGCCAACCAGCCGCTGGGAGACGTCACGGGCGTTTACTTTTTGTGGGTGTCTCAGGTACTCGCAGGCCAAGAAATCCCCGGAATTACGACACCGTGGGTATATCCCGTCGTCGCGCTCGCCCCGCTGTTGCTCGCGTCACTGCCGGGCATGGCCACGTATCCGCAGAACTGGCTGGTCATGGTCTCGCTGCTCGACGCGTTGGCATTCTTTTATCTCATCGGTGGCTGGCGACGGCCGGCGAGGCGCGTGTGGGCGGCCTGGTGGTGGATCGCGTTCATTGTGTGTCTTGGGCCCATCACTCTGGGTCGTTTGGATTCGGTGGCGGCGCCGCTCGCCGTGCTGGGTCTGATGTTCCTCCTCACGCGCCCGCGGCTCGCTGCCGTGGTGCTCACCCTGGCCACATGGATCAAGGTGTGGCCGGCAGCGCTGCTCCTGGCAGCCGTTGCCGTGATGCGCCGGCGCTGGACCATCGTTATCGTTGCCGCAGTTTCCTCAGCGGCCATTGTGGCCGTGGCCGTACTGTGTGGCGGAGGTGCACAGCTCACGTCGTTCCTGACGCAGCAGACGAGTCGCGGCATCCAAATTGAGTCACCCGTGGCCACGCCCTTCATCTGGCTCAGCGTGGTGCAGGCGCCGGGCTACGGCATTTACTACGCGCAAGACCTGCTGACCTTCCAAGTGACCGGAGAGGGCGTCGAACTCGCCGGGGACCTCAGTAACATTGCGCTGGCCGTTGCGGTGCTGACCGTATTGGCGCTGGGGTGGATTCGATTGCGTCGCGGCACCTCGGGCGTTCGGTTACTGGCGCCACTGTCCCTCGCGCTGGTCATGTGCCTCATCGTGTTCAACAAGGTGGGCTCGCCCCAGTACATGACCTGGATCATCGCGCCCGTGGTGCTCGGACTCATCGTGGATCGCGCCCGGTTTGCCCCCGTGGCTATCGTGTCGCTGATGATGGCCTTACTGACACAGGTCTTCTATCCGTTCTACTACGACCTGATTCTGGTGGCGAACCCGGTCATGGTTGTGGTGATGACGGTGCGCAACGCGCTTGAGGTCGTGGTGCTCGTGATGGCCGTGTATCTGCTCGCAGGAGCTAGGCGTCAGTATTCAGCAGTCGAAGTAATTGCGCACCGACTTCGTCGGACTCGATGAGAAACGCATCGTGGCCAAACTCGGAGTCAAGCGCGTAGGGAACGTCGCCATCGATGTTGCCCGGAACCACCCGCGCGATGCGCTGCTGACCGAGAAAAGGGAAGAAGCGATCGCGCACAATGCCGAGAACCAGCGTGGGCACGGTGATTGACGCCAGCACGTCGTCAATGTCGCCGCGTCCTCGACCAACGTCGTGCGAGTTCATGGCCTCGACGAGAACGAGGTAGCTGTTGGCGTCAAACCGGCGCGCAAACTTGTTGCCGTGGAAGTCGAGGTAGCTGGCCACGGCAAACCGCCCACCCTGGCCGAGCGGGCTGATCTCACTCTGGGCTTCGCGGTCGAACCGCTCGTTGAGCTCGGCCGGGGTGCGAAAGTTTTGAAAACTGATGCGGCGAGCCAGGGCTAAGCCGCCGTGGGGTCCGTCACCATCAACGGCCTCGTAGTACTCGCCCCCGCGCCACAGCGGGTCGAGCTGGATGGCCTCGATCTGTACGGTGTTGAGGGCGATTTCATCGGCACTGGTGGCTGCCGGCGCGGCGAGAATGCCGAGCCGACGGGCGCGCTTCGGAAACATGATGCCCCACTCGAGCGCGTGCATGGCGCCCATGGATCCGCCGATGACGGCCGCCCAGGCGTCGATGCCGAGAAAGTCGGTGAGGAGCACCTGCACATTGACCTGGTCGCGAATCGTGGTGAACGGAAAGCGCGAGGCCCACTCGGAGCCATCGGGAGCAAGTGACGCTGGGCCCGTGGTGCCCTGACATCCGCCGAGCACGTTTGGCGCCACGACAAACCAACGATCGGTGTCGATGGCTTTGCCCGGGCCGATGACATCTTCCCACCAGCCACTGGTTTTGTGACCGCGCGTGGCTTCACCTACGACATGGCTATCGCCCGTGAGGGCGTGCAGAACGAGTACCGCGTTGTCGTGCGCCTCGTTGAGCGTGCCCCAGGTTTCGTAGGCAACACGAATGTGCGGCAGTGACTGCCCTGATTCGAAAGCAAACGCGCCGAGGTTCGCAAAAAGCCGGTCGCCGGGCGCATCGCCCTCGCGCCACGCACCGGTGGCGGGCGGTTTGCCGGCAACCGAGCGAATCTGTTCGTCGGTGACGAAGCTCGAGGGGAGCGCGTCACCGTTGCTTTGCGAGTCCATTGCCTCAATCTTGCCAGAACGGAAACTGCCTGCCCACGACCACGTCGCAAGCAGGCAGTTTCAGGGAAGGACTTACTTGGCTACTTTGCTCGCGGCTGCGAGAGCCGTCTCGAGGTCGGCGATCAGGTCGTCGACGTTCTCGATACCCACCGAGAGGCGCACCAGTCCGGGCGTGACGCCCGAGGTGAGCTGCTGCTCAGGAGTCAGCTGCGAGTGCGTGGTCGATGCGGGGTGAATCACGAGCGAGCGCACGTCACCGATGTTGGCGAGGTGGCTGAACAGCGAGAGGCTCTCAACGAAAACCTTGCCGGCCTCGACGCCGCCCTTGATTTCGAACGACACGATGGCACCGACACCCTTGGGCGCGTACTTCTTAGCGGCCGCGTGCCAGGGGCTCGACTTGAGACTCGCGTAGTTGACCGACACGACCTCTTTGTGCTTCTCAAGCCACCCGGCGACCTTCGCGGCGTTTTCCACGTGACGCTCAATGCGGATGCTGAGCGTTTCAATGCCCTGAATGATCTGCCAGGCACTGGCCGGAGCAATCGACGCACCGAGGTCGCGCAGCAACTGCACCCGGGCCTTGATGATGTAGGCGATGGGGTCGCCCAGAACGCCCGTGTAGCTGGCGCCGTGGTACGAGGGGTCGGGCTCGGTGAGGCCGGGGAACTTCTCAACGTTCTTCGACCATTCGAACTTACCGCCGTCGACGATGATGCCACCGATAACCGTGCCGTGGCCGCCGAGGAACTTGGTGGCCGAGTGGATCACGATGTCGGCGCCGTGCTCGAAGGGGCGAATCAGGTACGGGGTGGCGATGGTGTTGTCCACGATGAGCGGCAGGCCGTTCTTGTGAGCCACATCTGCGACGAGCTTGATGTCAAGAACGTTGACGCGGGGGTTACCGATGGTCTCGGCAAAGAACAGCTTGGTGTTGGGGCGAACGGCGCGCGCCCACTCATCCTTGTCGTCCTGGTTTTCGACGAACGTGACCTCAATGCCGAGCTTGGCCAGCGTGTACTTGAAGAGGTTGTAGGTACCGCCGTAGATGGAGCTCGACGACACGATGTGGTCACCGGAGCCCGCAATGTTAAGCACGGCAAAGGTCTCGGCTGCCTGGCCCGACGCAACCATGAGTGCTGCGGTTCCGCCCTCGAGGGCCGCCACGCGCTGCTCCACGACTTCCTGTGTGGGGTTCATAATGCGCGTGTAGATGTTGCCGAACTCGGCCAACGCAAAGAGGTTCTTGGCGTGCTCGGTGCTGTTGAACACGTAGGACGTGGTCTGGTAGATCGGCACCGCGCGTGCGTTGGTAACGGGGTCGGGGGTTGCACCGGAGTGGACCTGCTTGGTCTCAAACTTCCAGTCGGCGGGGTTCGTGCTCATTCTGAGGTCTCCTTGATTGTTGGTGAGTCTTAGATGAAACCTACGGAACGTAGCCAGACACCTCAATGTGGCGAGTCACACGCCGTAACAGTGCTTTCGGTAGCCTGATGTCGTGACATCAACGACGAAA
Source organism: uncultured Microbacteriaceae bacterium (assembly GCA_903857985.1). Lineage (GTDB taxonomy): Bacteria > Actinomycetota > Actinomycetes > Actinomycetales > Microbacteriaceae > UBA963. Next base: position 3,551 of record CAIOGW010000022.1, on the reverse strand, counting down.
GACAAGACGGTGTTAAACGCCGAGGGCGAGCGCGTGACCGATGCGCGCAGCCCACGGGAGATTGCCTACGAGCGTTGGACAACTCTTCCCATGATCTTGCTCTCGTTTGTCTTCATGCTTGCCTATTCGGTGTTGATTCTCGATGACCTGAGTTTCTCAAACATTTTTACCGTGGTGTTGGCTTATGCACTCGCGGCCATCTGGATGGTATTCATCATCGACTATTTTGTTCGACTCGGATTAGCGGCGAATAAGCGCACGTTTGTGCGACACAACATCCTAGACATGTCGTCCATGGTGATTCCCTTCATGAGGCCGTTCTTGCTTTTGGTCTATCTCGCGCGTCTCCCGTGGTTCCGCGGACGCACGGGATCATCCCTTCGCGCACGGATAATTGCCTATGCGGTGTTTGCCGTGGTCATGTTCATCTTTGTCATTTCGCTCGCAGTGTTCTCCGCGGAGCGACACGCGCCCAACGCAACCATCACCAACTACGGTGACGCCTTGTGGTGGGCCATGGAGACCATTTCGACCGTGGGTTATGGCGACATGGTGCCGGTCACCGTGCCGGGCCGGATTTTTGCTGTGATGCTGATGTTGGGTGGCATGGTGATTGTGGGCGCGACAACGGCAACAGTCATCTCTTACCTCAACGACAGGGTGCAGACGGCCCACAAGCGCTCTCAGGATTCACGCCATCCTCTCGAGTAACGACCTGCTCGAACCGGTCCATGAGTCGTGGCACGCCTGCCTGTCGAGCCAGGGGGAGTGGCTCGCCTCGGTCGTGGCCTTTCTGAATGCCGAAAAATCAGTGGGACGGGATTTCCTGCCCGCGGCGAACCTGGTACTGCGGGCGCTCTCGATGCCACTGGCCGATGTTCGCGTGCTCATTGTGGGCCAAGACCCTTATCCCACGCTCGGGCACGCCGTCGGGTTGGCCTTCGCAGTGGCACCCGACGTGTCGCCCGTGCCGGCCAGCCTGCGCAACATTTTCACGGAACTGGTCGATGACACGGCGGTGACTCGGCCGGACACTGGTGACCTCACCCCGTGGACGAGCCAGGGAGTTCTGCTCCTCAATCGCGTGCTGACGGTGGAGCCCGGTGAGCCCGGGTCGCACCGTGGCCGCGGCTGGGAAGAAGTCACGCTAGCTGTTGTGCGCGAACTCGTGCGCGCCTCCCCGGGCTTCGTTGCCCTCCTCTGGGGCAATTCGGCGGCAACGCTGGCGCCCGAGCTGGGGGATGCACCCGTGCTGCGATCGGTGCACCCGAGCCCCCTTGCCGCCTATCGCGGGTTCTTTGGTTCTCGGCCCTTCAGCTGGGCGAACGCAGCGCTTACCCAGATCGGCCGAGCGCCCGTCGACTGGTTGCTTCCGGCCGGGCCCGAAACTGGTGGCGACTCAGTCAGCCGGTAACAACACTTGTCACAAGAGTGCGCTTAGCCAACGGTGGGCCGCCCAATCGAGTGGTAGGTGACGCCCGCTGTCGCCATGTCGGCCAAGGTGAAGATGTTGCGACCGTCGAAGATTGTCTTCTTCGACAGCTTCTTGGCGAAGATGCTGGTGTCAACCGAGGCGAACTCCGGCCACTCGGTAAGAATGAGCAGCACGTCTGCTCCCTCTAAGGCCGCCTCGGCATTCTCTGCGTAGATCACCGAGGGCAGGTGAGTCTGATTTTGAAACGCCTCGATGGCCACCGGGTCGAAGGCCTGAATTCGAGCGGCCTGATTGACGAGACGAGACACCAGGGTGACACTCGTGGCGTCGCGAACGTCATCCGTGTGTGGCTTGAAAGCGAGGCCCCAGACGGCCACCGTCAAGGCTGAGACGTCGGGAAACTCACGCTCGAGTTTGTCCAACAGATAGGTCTTCTGACTGGTGTTGACCTTTTCGACGGCTTCCAGAATGCGCAGGCCTTTCAGGCCGTTCGCTTGAGCGGTGTGGATCAGAGCCTGAACGTCTTTGGGGAAACACGAGCCACCGTATCCCACACCGGCGTTAAGGAACTTGGGCCCAATGCGGGCGTCACTTCCCATGCCCACCTTGACGTCGTCGATGTTGGCACCGATCAGCTCGGCGAGACGCGCGAGCTCGTTCATGAAGCTGATCCGGGTGGCCAACATAGCGTTGGCGGCGTACTTTGTGAGTTCGGCACTGCGCACATCGGTAACCAGCATGCGTTCAGGCGTGTCCAACAGACGTGCGTAAAGGACGGCCATCTTTTCCGCACTCGCTTCGTCGCTCACACCAACAACAATGCGGTCGGGATGCATTAGGTCGTCAATGGCCGCACCCTCTTTGAGGAACTCGGGATTGGAGACCACCGATACCGCGACGTTGACTCCGCGGCGCTCGAGCTCAGTGACGATCAGTTCGCGCACTTGGTCGCCGGTACCCACCGGCACGGTGCTCTTGTCAATCACGACGACGGGTCGCGTCACGTGCGCGCCAATGTTTCGAGCAGCCGTGTAAACGTAAGAAACGTTGGCCGAGCCGTCTTCCGACTGTGGCGTGCCCACAGCAATCATTTGATAGTCACCGTGTTCGGTGGCTGCAGCGACGTCCGTGGTGAACTCGAGACGACCGGCGGCAATGGCGCGAATCACAATCTCGTCGAGTCCGGGTTCGTAAATCGGAATCTCACCGGCCTGGAGTCGCGCCACGCGAGACGCGTCCACATCCAGACACACAACGTGGTGCTCCAGGTCGGCCAGGCAGGCTCCGGTGACGAGGCCGACGTAGCCCGTACCTATGACGGTAACTTTCTGACTCACGGGAGCTCTCAATCTCGGGGGGACTCGCCTAACCGCCTTCTCTCGACTAGCGTATACGCGTGCTTGAGTCGGAGTATCAACCGCGTCGACGACTTCCCCGTCAACCCCTCCCACCGACGCAGCCAGAGCCTGGCTTTGCCTTTGAGATTCGGCGTGCGGGGCCCGAGGACATTCCGGATATTCGCGAGATTTATAACCACTACGTGACAAACAGTGTGGTGACGTTTGACGAAAAGCCGATGACCATCCGGGCATGGAAGACCAAGTTCGCCTTCCTCCGGAAGCTGGGACATCCGATGCTGGTCGCCGTGTCTCCGAGCGAACAGGTTTTGGGATACGCGCTTGTTCAGCCGTGGCGCCCGCGCTCGGGATATCGATTTACGGTGGAGAACGCCATCTACCTGCGTCCGGCGTCCACCGGAAAAGGGTTGGGTGCCGCTCTGCTTGACTCGCTCATTTCGGCGAGTGAAGAGGCTGGACTAAAAACGATCATTGCCGTGATCTCCGACTCCGGAGCCGAAGCAAGCCTGGCGCTCCACGAGCGCGCAGGATTTGTTGAGGTGGGTCGCATGGGGGGTGTGGGTTTCAAGTTCAATCGCAGCTTGGGAACCGTGACCCTGCAGAAAACGCTGAAGCCTAATCGCCCTCGAAAGTCGCCTGAGTCCGAGACAAAAAAGCGGCGAACCCTCTCTTGGCGTCGTTCGAAGCCATCAGGCGCATAAGTTCAGGCTGAAGTTTCTGGGCGGCCTCGGTCGCACCGGCGCTCTGCGCCAAGCGGG
>CAIOGW010000021.1 GCA_903857985.1 uncultured Microbacteriaceae bacterium | reverse complement strand
GCGACTACTACGGCTCCTTCGTGGGCGCCGAAACCTTCTACCCGGCCACGGGTAATCACGATTACGACGAAGGCATCGTCGCCTTCGACGAGTACTTTAGCTACCTCACTGGCCAGCGCGAGTACACGGTAATCGTGGGAGGCACTGAATTCTTCATTCTTGACAGCGAACAGGGGTTGGCGTCGCTGGATGCCAACCACAACCAAGAGGCATGGCTGCGCAAGGTTGTTGCGGCATCGGCGGCCACTTACAAAATCGTGGTGGTGCACCATCCGCCGTTTTCGTCGGGGGACCGTCATGGCTCCACGCCGGACTACCAGTGGGACTTCGCGAGCATGGGCGTAGATCTGGTGCTTTCGGGACACGATCACGTCTACGAGCGCATCGAACTCGGGGGAGTGACCTACGTGGTTAATGGCGCGGGCGGAAAGACGCTCTACGCCTGTGGCGACCGGGTGAGCGGGTCGGTCACCTGCTTCGATGAACAGTTCGGCGCGCTCTTTCTGACGTCTCGGCCGGACGGCCTGCTCGCCGAATTCGTGGCCGTGGATGGACGCGTGGTCGACACATTCACGCTCCGCGTCACGAACTAACCTTTGCCGCGACGAGCCCCTAATAGAAATAAGCATTTTCAGGTTAGGGGAGTAGATTGTCATCGTTCGTTTCTAACGGCCGAACACATTGATGGGAAATGCTCATGACTTTTGCTTCTGCACGTAAAGTCGCCGCCGCCGGTGCGATCGCCATTTTCGTGGTGACGACGCTGGCCGCTTGCGCTTCCGGTGTGCCCTCGGCCACTCCGTCCAAAGAAATCATAGGCCGTGAAGCCGGCGCCTATCGTGCCAGCCACCTGTGCGTGCTCAACGGCACCGACAAAACAATTCTTTCGGTGGGTGAGTTCGAGATGACCCGCACAGGCGAGACGCACCCAGATGCCACGGCCCCCCTAGAACCAGGAGCTACCTGGTGCACGAACGGCTACAACGCTTTCACTGACAGTTTCGGCGAGACCATGGACGCCAGCGTCGAAATAAGGTTTGCCGAGTCTGGCGGTGACTTCACGAGGTTTGCCGTGAGTAACCCCGGCAATGGGTATCCTTTCATTCAGTTCGGCCAGCAGACCTGGGACTGGCTATTCTTTCCGGGGAGAGACTCAGACGCTTGGGAGATAGACACCACGATTCCCGAACCGGACAGCATCTATTCGAAGACGGGCCCCGCACACGATTACCACCTGCGTCGCTTGGATGACACGCCTAACTTCAAAGAGTGGCTCGTCACGGTTCGGTCTTAGTTGATAACCACATACGAACGGAAAACACCCATGAAAATCAGAACGGTTTATCGAGCAATCGCGTGGGGATCTATCGCGATCTTTGCCGCAACCTCACTAGCAGCTTGTGCTCCCGGTGGTTCCTCGAGTGGCTCAACGGAGGGGACCTCCAGAGAGGCGAGTGCGTACCGTGCGAGCCGCCTGTGCGTGCTCAATGACACCGACAAAACGATTGTGTCCGTTGGTGAGTTTGAGATGATCCGCACGGGAGAATCTCACCCGGATCCCACGGGCCCGCTCGAGCCAGGGGCAACTTGGTGCACCAACGGCTACAACTCTTTCAAGCAGGATGTACTCACAAATCCCAGTGACGCCAATGTCGAGATTAGGTTCACCAACAACTATGGAGATTTCATGCAGTTTGTCGTCAGCAATTGGGCGCTGACGTCACCAATCATGGAATTCGGCCGAGACAAAGTCGACGACGCGTTCCAACCAGGCCCTGATCCCTGGGAGATTGACGTGACGATTCCGAGGGCCAATCCGGTCAACCAGCAGGCTGGTCCCTCTCACGATTACCACCTGCGTCGCTTGGATGACACCACCTATTTCATCGAGTGGCTCATCACGGTTCGGCG
>CAIOGW010000020.1 GCA_903857985.1 uncultured Microbacteriaceae bacterium | reverse complement strand
GTGACCGGCCGTACGAATGGCCCTGAGGTCTCGCTTCACCTCGGAGAGTTCGTCTCGCAAGCGGGCGGCCAATTCGAATTTGAGTTCCGCGGCAGCCGACAACATTTGCTCATTGAGTTCTGAGACCAACTGTTCGAGGGCGTCAACGCCCTCCCCCGCAATTCGTGGGAGTCCCCCCCGGTCGCCCGAACGTGACCCTGTCTTTTTGCGTCGTCGCTCGAGGTCGCTCATGAGTTCGGCAGTGTCGGCTTCCTCGCGGGCGAGCATCACCGTGATGTCGGCGATCTTCTTTTTGAGGGGTTGAGGATCGATGCCGTGCTCAAGGTTGTAGGCCACCTGGCGCTCGCGCCGTCGGTTCGTCTCATCAATCGCCGCTGCCATTGATCGCGTCATGTTGTCGGCATACATGTGAACCTCGCCAGAGATGTTTCGCGCCGCCCGGCCTATGGTCTGAATCAGTGAGGTCGCCGAGCGCAGGAAGCCTTCCTTATCGGCATCGAGGATACTGACGAGCGATACCTCAGGCAGATCGAGCCCCTCACGCAAGAGGTTAATGCCGACGAGCACGTCATAGACGCCTTGTCGCAGTTCGGTCAGGAGTTCGACGCGCCGCAGGGTATCCACATCGGAGTGGAGGTAGCGCACACGCACACCAGCCTCTTCCAAAAAGGCCGTCAGTTCTTCGGCCATTTTTTTCGTGAGTGTGGTGACCAACACACGCTCATCGCGGGCTGCTCGCACGCGAATTTCTTCGAGCAGGTCATCAATCTGGCCCTTAGATGGTTTCACAATGACTTGCGGGTCGACGAGGCCTGTGGGGCGAATGATCTGTTCAACGATGCCGTCAGCTATCCCCATCTCGTATTTTCCCGGTGTAGCAGAGAGATAAACGGTCTGGCCTGTGCGTTCTGAGAACTCGTCAAAACGAAGCGGGCGGTTGTCGAGGGCGCTGGGCAGGCGAAAACCGTGTTCAACGAGAGTGCGCTTGCGGGACGCATCTCCCTCGGACATTCCACCAAGTTGCGGAACAGTGACATGAGACTCATCAATCACGCAAAGAAAGTCGTCGGGAAAGTAGTCGAGTAGGCACGTGGGTGGTTGTCCCGGACTCCGTGCTTCGATGTGGCGCGAGTAATTCTCGATTCCCGAACAGAAGCCAATTTGCTGCATCATCTCAATGTCAAAGGTTGTGCGCATTCGCAGACGTTGAGCCTCGAGCAATTTGCCCTCACGCTCAAATTCAGCCAGACGTTGGTCGAGTTCGACAGTGATGGTGTCGATGGCTCGCTTGATTGTGTCAGGGCTAGCCACGTACTGCGTAGCCGGGAAGACGACAATCGACTGGTGACGCTCCTTGATTTCGGCCGTTAGGGGATGAAGAGTGTAGAGAGCCTCGATTTCGTCGCCAAAAAGTTCAATGCGAATGGCATATTCCTCGTACACCGGGATGATCTCGATGGTGTCGCCACGCACGCGAAAGTTCCCCCGCGAAAAGTCAATGTCGTTGCGGGCGTACTGCATGTTCACGAATGACCGTGCAATCGTGTCGCGGCTAATTCGTTGCCCGACCTCGAGAGGCAGCATTGCGTTGAGGTACTCCTCCGGCGCGCCCAGTCCGTAGATACACGAGACCGTACTCACGACAACGACATCACGACGACTCAACAGTGACGTCGTGGTCGAGTGACGAAGCCGCTCAACTTCCGCGTTGATGCTCGAGTCCTTTTCAATGAACGTGTCCGTCTGCGGAACATAGGCCTCGGGTTGGTAGTAGTCGTAGTACGACACGAAGTACTCAACGGCGTTGTTGGGCATCAGTTCACGGAATTCGCTGGCGAGTTGCGCTGCCAGTGTTTTGTTGTGGGCGAGAATCAATGTGGGGCGCTGCAACTCTTCAACAAGCCATGCTGTCGTCGCCGATTTTCCCGTGCCCGTTGCTCCCAGCAGGACGACATCGGTCTCACCGGCACGCAGGCGAGAAGCAAGGTCAGCGATGGCTGTTGGCTGGTCGCCACTGGGCACATAATCGCTGACAACCTTGAACGGATTGTTGGCGCGCGTAGCCTGCATAGTTCACAGTCTACGGACGCTGCCTCACGGCGATTAACCGTCGGGGCGGGATGAACGCACGAGCTGCGCGTAAACGATCTCGGCTTCTCTGCGAGTTTCTTCGAGGCTAAATTCAGAGGAAATGACGTAGTCGGCGAGAGCACGCCGCTCAGCGTTCGTTGCCTGAGTGGCCAGCCGCGACTGTGCCTCCTGCTCAGTCATACCGCGCTCGTCGATGAGTCGTTGCCTCCGCACGTCATCGGGTGCCTCGACAACAATCACCGCATCAAATTCGTCCTTCCTCCCGGATTCAGCCAGCAGGGGAACGTCGTAGATGACTACTCCCCCGGGCTTCTCCCTTTCCGCAGCCGCGAACGCCTCGGCAGACAATCTCGCAACCTCGGGATGAACAATGGCTTCGAGGCGCCGGCGAGCATCTTCATCATTAAAAACGATGTTGCCGAGCGCGGCACGATCAAGGGTTCCCGACTCGGTGAGCACCTGCGACCCGAACGCGCGGGTCACCGCCGCTAAGCCTGAAGAACCGGCAGCCACAGCCTCTCGTGAAAGTACGTCAGCGTCGACGATTGTCGCACCACACTCAGCCAGCATCCGCGAAACGGTCGACTTGCCCGCAGCGATCCCGCCCGTGAGTGCCACCAACATGACTCCAGCCTAGAGCGCCTGCGGTGTGAGGAAAAAGAAATGAGGAGCGCCACACGGACGCCCCTCATTCACGAGATTGCTTGGTTAGCTGTCGGCCAGCTTGTCGCGGAGCGCGGCGAGAGACTCGTCATCTGCGAGAGTGCCCGCGGACTCGTCTTCGCTCGAGTATGAACTCGACGTATCAGCGGAACCCGTGGACTCCACAACCTTGGCCTCAGCTTCGGCCATGGCCTTGACCTGAGTCTTGTGAAGTTCCCAACGAGCCTGGGCGGCCGAGTAGTCCAACTCCCACTTCTCACGCTGGGTCTCAAAACCGTCGCGCCACTCGTTGGTCTCGGGGTCGAATCCATCCGGGTACTTGTAGTTGCCCTTCTCGTCGTACTCGGTGAGCATGCCGTAGAGAGCAGGGTCGAATTCGGTTCCTTCGGAGTCGACTCCCTCGTGGGCCTGCTACAGGCTGAGCGAGATGCGTCGGCGTTCGAGAACGATGTCGATGACCTTAACAAAGACATCGTCACCCACCGAGACAACCTGCTCAGCGAGTTCGATGTGCTTGCCCGAAAGCTCGGAGATGTGGACGAGTCCCTCGATGCCGTCCGCAACGCGAACAAAAGCGCCAAACGGAACGAGCTTCGTGACCTTTCCGGGGGCAACCTGCCCAATCGCGTGCGTGCGAGCGAACACCTGCCACGGATCTTCCTGTGTCGACTTGAGCGAGAGCGAAACGCGCTCACGATCCATGTCTACTTCAAGAATCTCGACGGTAACTTCCTGACCGACCTCAACAACTTCGCTGGCGGGCTCAATGTGCTTCCAGCTGAGCTCGGAGACGTGCACGAGACCATCTACACCGCCGAGGTCCACAAAAGCTCCGAAGTTCACGATTGACGAGACAACACCCTTGCGGATCTGGCCCTTCTGAAGGTTCGTCAGGAACGAGCTGCGGCTCTCAGACTGAGTCTGCTCGAGCAGTGCCCGGCGCGACAGAACCACATTGTTGCGGTTCTTGTCGAGTTCGAGAATCTTGGCCTCACCCTCTTGACCGAGGTAGGGCGTGAGGTCGCGCACGCG
>CAIOGW010000019.1 GCA_903857985.1 uncultured Microbacteriaceae bacterium | reverse complement strand
GGCAAAGTACCCGTAGTTGGCCCAGGCCACACCTATGTTGTGGTTGGTGGAACGGGCAAATACTTTGGCGCCCGAGGAACAATGACGTGGGAACTCGTCGACGCTGACAATCTGATTTTTCGCGATGTCTTCACCCTCATTGTGGAGTAGCCCGGGCGACGAAAAACCACGAGTGCCCTCGACCTGAAGAAGGTCGGGGGCTCTCTCGTTGCGGTAGGCCCCGGCGGCCTTAGTCGGATTTGTAAGTGCGGAGTTGAGCGGGACCGTCATTAATTTCCCAGTCTCTGAGTGCTTCGAGCATCTCCGCACACGTCGAGAAACTGAGCTCCTCGGAGCGCCACGACTCTGAGTAGCCGTCGAATTTGTCTGGGTAGTCGCGGGGCAACAAGAGACCCTTTTCCTTGAAGAAGTGGCCAAGGGCGGTTTCTGTTTCGCGAATCCAAACTCCGTGCGCTGGACCCATGACGTCTAAAAGCTCCCAGCCTTTTCTCTGATGTCTTCCAAGTCTGTCATCGGGTTTGTTGGTTATCCCGAATTGTTGAAGGTCCAAGTGTTCTTTTCGAAGAAGATAAAGGTATCCGGGAGATGTCGGGTCGTAGCCAGTTTTTGAGCATCGCGGACATCCCTTTCCAACTGCTCTATGCGCGATTGTTGTTTGCCACTCGTGGCCCAAATCACAAAGCCACCACACGCGCTTGTTTGAAACCCCAGTAACTTGGGTTGATTTCAATGACAAGTTTTTGGTGGGATGCCATTGAATTGCAAGGTCAGGGTTCACTGTGGACAAATCATTGAAGCCCGGCCAGACCGCTTTGCCAGCACAATACGGACAGTCTTGCCCAAACGTCCGTTTAGACACCGCGGTGCGCCACTCATGGCCGAGCGAACATACCCACCACACTCGTTTGTGTGAAGACGTCGTGACCGCCTGAGGCGTCAAGTCCCCGTTCTTGGAGTCATGCCATTGAGTCACCAAATCAGGGAAAGTCGTGGCCAAGTCGTTGAAGCCGATGTCAATTTGTTGCCCAGCGCATACAGCACATTTTCCATCCCGAGAAGTGCGGGAGTTGATGGCCATAAATGAGCTATGTCCCTCGGGGCAAAGCCACCAAACTCTTCGCTTTGCCCCCCGAGTGAATCCATGAGGTGAGTGCGTTCCGTTTTTGGTGGGATGCCATTCAGCTGCGATGTCAGGGTCTGTCGTGACCAAATCGTTGAATCCGATGAGAACTTTTTGGTTCGAACAGGTTGGGCAGCCACGCCTGCCGTGTGGTGAACTCGGCCACTCGTGGCCGAGTTCACAAAGCCACCACACGCGCTTGTGGGATTTGCTGGTTACTTGTGTTGGGGTCAAAATCCCGTTCCTAACGGGATGCCATTGGGCCGCCCATTCAGGGCGAAGGGTGGCCAAATCGTTGAAGCCCGGCCAGACCGCCTTGCCAGCGCAATAGGGACAGCCACTCCCGACCCGGCGCCGGCTGTCACAACTCGCTTGCCAATCATGGCCTTGGCTACAAAGCCACCAAACTTTCCTGGCGGTCCCTGCAACAACATCCCCTGGAGACAGGTCGCCGTTCTTAGCTGGATGCCACTCGGCTGCCAAATCCGGGCGCACAGTCGCTAGGTCAGTAACCCCTGGCACCCATTTCCCCATAACGCAAGAATACTTACCACTCCGGACCGTAGAGTTTGTCGAGGGGATTCCCGGACCAGATCTTTGTTTGCCCCGTCGGGATCGACGCCCCTAGTGCCACGCACGGAATGCTGCGCATCCCCACGGCGCGCGTCACCGGGGGCCCAGTCGGTCGATCCGCGGGGCCAATATGAAAATGGCCCCCCAAAAAGGGAGCCATTTTCATATGTAGGCCCCGTCGGGATCGAACCGTCGACCCACGGATTAAAAGTCCGTTGCTCTACCAACTGAGCTAGAGGCCCGCGCGAATGCGCGCCTCAATTCTATCCGCCGAAAATCACGGGGATGGCGCGCCTGAGATCCAGTCCTCAGTGCTTTACTCGGCGTCGAATATCGTTATGCCGAACTGTTCCGGTAGCAACGTTCCCCAAGGGGCTGATTCCGGCGCAGCGTTCCGCTAAGGTCAGCACCATGGCACCGCTGAAAACAATCGCTCCCATTGTGGTAGTGGCCGCCATCATTGGCCCGATTCAAAATGTTGCTGGATGGGCTATCGCCGGGGCACTGTGGCCGGGATACGACCCCCTAACGCTCACCATCAGCGATCTCGCCGCGCCCGAGTCTCCGGTGCGGTGGCTCATGACCGCGTTCTTCATTCTCGGGTCAACACTCACGCTCATCGCGGCTGTTTTCGCACGCACCCTCGCCCTCCCGGGTCGCATCGTTCTGCTCATCGCCGCTCTCTGCAGTTTCGGACTGACCATTTTTCCCACGCCGCTCAACGGGGTTTCCGACACCCATCGCATCTTCGCGATTGCGTTCTTTGCGGCTTCGGCAAGTTGGCAACTTTTTGCCATGCGGTTTCGCAAGGATGCGCCGTGGATTCTCCGTCCCTGGGCGATCCTCGTCGCATCGCTGGTTCAGGCTACGTTTGCCATCACGTTCCTCGTGATTTGGGCTAATCCCGAGTCAACAAACATTGGTCTGTGGGAACGCCTCGTGTCCTTCGAACAGGCGCTCTACCTGTCGGCCGTGGTGCTGGTGTGCGCCCAAATTCAACGCCGCCAAGCGACCGGGACCGTTACGGAGTCGGCGCCGGTGGGGGTGTCGGCGTCAACCCAATGAGCTCGTAGCTCGTGGGGTTGTCGGGCAAGACCCAGTTGAACCCTTCTTCGAAGAAGACCACGACCAGATTGATAGCGATGGTGGCCACGAACGCCACAATCACGAACCAGACGATACCCCGAGCCCAGCGGCTCACCGGTGCGATGGGCAGAAACTCCGTTCCGAAAGTCAGCAGCACCCCCGCGAAGGCCATTACCACGACGAAGCTGATGAGCGCCCACGTGTAGAGGTGCAAGCCAAAAATCGCGGTTCCGTAGCCGGGATCTCCCGGCAGGATGTGCAACAGGATCTGCCGTATCGACATTGCGGCGCCGAGCATGGCGCCCAGGATTGCCAAGCCGAGGCCCGTCATGAAACCCGACGGGGTCAGTGTCTTCTTGAGCGAGTGGCTCACAATAAAAAGCGCGCCGAACGACGAGAGCATCATGCCCATGCGTTGCAGGATGCACAGTGGGCACGGCATCTCGCCCTGGGCGAACTGGAAATAGAACATGGCGGTGGAGAGCACGCCGATGTAGGCGATGAGGAAAAACACCTGAGCCCAGAAGCCGAGACGGCCCATGACACGATGCCACCGCTTGG
>CAIOGW010000018.1 GCA_903857985.1 uncultured Microbacteriaceae bacterium | reverse complement strand
CGATTCGCACATCTCAACAATGCAGAACGGACCTCACAAGGAGGCCCGTTCTGCGTTGGAGGGGATGACGGGAATCGAACCCGCGTAATCAGTTTGGAAGACTGAGGCTCTACCATTGAGCTACATCCCCGATGCACATCGATTCTAGATGATGCCGGCAGGTCGCACGCGACCATGTTGATCGGCAACAGAGTCGCAGGGCTGGTTCAACTGTATCCGCAGTCGCAGTGATAGTGTTGCCAGCGTTTGGAACTGACTTAAGGGGACGCCGTGGCCAAGAATCCGCCAACGAATGACGCAAACAACGCGCACGAGTCAACCAACAGCAAGCAGTCCGGTCCGCTCACTCGACGCACGCTGATTGCCGGGGGTGTCGCCGCAGCGGGCGCACTCGTATTGGCCGCCTGCGCTCCCGTGGGCACCCAAATTCTTTCCACTTCGGCGGCCCGCGCGGTTCGCAAGATCACGCCACCTCGCCTCGACACGGCATACCTCGGCAAAGAGGTGCTGTGCTACCGCCCCATGCGTCGCGGTGCTCCCAACATGAGCGTCGAAACGGTGGGTTCGCAGATCATTGCCCACAACTACGGTCACGGCGGCAGCGGCTGGACGCTCGCACCGGGAACTGCCAAGTATGTTGTCGACCTGGTGGAAGACACCGAGCAGGGCAAGATCGTGAGCAAGGGTGAGCCCGTCACAGTCGTGGGTGCTGGAGTGATCGGGCTGTTTACGGCTTACGAGCTCGTGCAGCGCGGGTACAGCAACGTGACCGTGAAAGCCGAGCGATTTGAGAAGCTCACCTCGCACAATGCTGGTGGTCTGCTGGCGCCCGTCTCAATGGATAACGCGCCCGAGATTCAAGCCATCATCGACCAGATAGGTGTCGATGCCTATCGGTTCTATGCGGCCGTGGCCAAGGGCGAACAGCCCGACTTCGCGGCGGGCGCCAAGATTGTGCCGTCGTACTTTGAAACGCGCGAAGAATCGGGCCTCGAGGCCTACGTGGGTGCGGTCATGGAACCTGCCAAAGACGTGGTCGTCGACTTCGGTAACGGCACCACGCGAGACATGGTGGTTTACGACGACGGCATTTTCATCGACACCGCCGTGATGATGCAAGAGTTGCGCACGCATCTTGAATCGCGGGTCACCTTCGTCGAGGAGAAGGTCACAAACTTCGCCGACCTGCCCACCCAGCTGGTCTTTGATAGCGCAGGCTTGGGATCCGGAGCCCTCAACGGCGATGCCGAGATGGTCTCTGTTCAGGGTCACCTCATCATGCTGAAGGACCAGGTTCCTGCCGACATGGAGTACATGATTCTCGTGTACTTCGCAGAGGGTGTCACCGAAGCCGGCCAGAAGGTCAAGCGTTCACTGTACGTCTTCCCCAAGCACCTTCCGGAAACCGGCGTCAACGACGTCGGAGTGGTGGGCGGTACCTTCGTTGAGGGAGGAACGCCTGAGACACCCAACCTCTCTGAGTTCGCCACTCTTCTTCAGGGCGCCAAGGACTACTACGGCATCGCTTAGATCGTCTTGCGGGTGCACAGGTCGCCCGCGACAACTATCGTCGGCGGGGCCGACCCGGGCGATGCGTTAGGATTTTCTTTGGTTGCGTCGTCATTCGTGGCGATCCGAATCGAAGCTCGGTCGGCTCATTGCCCGCGTGTTTTGTTCCGGGGCGTAGCTCAGCTTGGCTAGAGCGCCCGCTTTGGGAGCGGGAGGTCGCAGGTTCGAATCCTGTCGCCCCGACCATTTTTATCCCTGCACGTGCACCATGCGTTATCCCGTCAGCAAAGCCCCACAACTACGAGCCCCACAACAAGGAGCAGACCACAGTGAAGACCACGGTCGAGAAAATCAGCCCTACGCGCGCCAAGCTCACCATCACGGTGAGTCCCGACGAGCTCAAGCCTGCCATCGCGCACGCCTATGAGCACATCGCTGAGCAGGTTCAGATTCCCGGCTTCCGCAAGGGCAAGGTTCCCGCACCGCTGATCGATCAGCGCGTGGGCCGCATGGCCGTTCTCGAGCACGCTGTTGGCGAAGGCCTGGAGGGTTACTACCGTCAGGCCGTGGTCGACGAGAAGGTGCGCCCCATGGGCCGCCCCGAAGCTGACGTCACCACGTGGCCCAACGAGAAGGATTTCACCGGCGACCTCGTTGTGACCGTCGAGGTTCCCGTTCGCCCCGAAATCAAACTTCCCGATGTTTCCAAGCTCAAGGTTGAGGTGGAGCCCATCGCCATCACTCCCGACGAGATCATGGATGAGCTCGACCGCGTGCGCAGTCGCTTCGGCACACTCGTCACAGTTGATCGCCCCGCAAAGAAGGGTGACTTCGTTCAGCTCGACCTCACGGCATCCATCGGGAGCAACGTTGTCGACACGGCCGAGTCCATTTCTTACGAGCTCGGCTCGGGTGAACTGATCGAGGGAATCGACGAGGCGCTCGACTCGCTCACCGCGGGCGAGTCCACCACGTTTGAGTCGGTGTTGCTCGGTGGCGACCACGAGGGTGAGACCGCCCAGATCGCAGTGAGCGTGAGCGCCGTCAAGGAGCGCGAGCTCCCCAAGGCCGACGACGAGTTTGCTCAACTGGCCAGCGAGTTCGACACCATTGCCGAGTTCCGCGAGAGCCTCAAGGGTGAGATCACGCGCCGCAAGGGTTTCGATGTGGGGCGCGAAGCACGCGGCAAGCTCATCGATGCGCTCATCGCGGCAACCGAGATTCCGCTGCCTGAGGGCATTGTCGACGCCGAGGTGCACCGCCACCTCGAGGGAGAGGGTCGTCTCGAAGACGACGCACACCGCGCCGAGGTGATAGAGGAGTCCACCAAGACCTTCAAGCAGCAGATTCTGCTCGACACCGTTGCCGAGTCCGAGGGCTTCGAGGTCAGCCAGGAAGAACTCTCGGGCTATGTATTCCAGGGCGCAATGCAGTACGGCATGTCACCCGAGGAGTTCATGAAGGTGCTCACGGAGAACAACCAAATCGGTTCGGTCGTGGCCGACGTGGCACGCAACAAGGCACTGACGGTTCTCGTTGAGCGCGCCAACGTGGTCGACACCAAGGGCAAGAAGATTGACCTCGCTGAGCTCGCTGGCACCAAAAAGGCGGATACCGAAACAAGCGTTGACTCCGATGACTCAGACAATGCAGTGAAGGCCGAGAAGAAGCCCGCCAAGAAGGCCAAGAAGACCGACTAGTCGGTTGCGCACATCATGAACGGGACCGTGGGACTTCTTCTTGTTGACATGCAAGAAGATTTCTTCTCTCGTTCGATGTCGCCGGAGCCCGCCGAGGTGATTGGCGCTGCCGCCGAACTTCTTGGTGCGTTTCGCGCCGCCGGAGCGCCCGTGGCACACATCCACACGGTTTGCGCCCCCGACGGTTCGGATGCCATGCCGCACTGGTTGCCCGACAAGATGCTCTGCGTAGCCGGAACGCCCGGCGTGCTGACCCCCGAACCGCTTCGTCCCGCAGATGGTGAGTTCGTTGCCGTCAAGCAGCATTATGACGGCTTTGTTGATCCTGGACTCGAGCCGTGGCTGCGCGAGCACGGCGTGCAGACCGTCGTGGTGTGCGGGGTCTACACGCAGACGTGTGTTCGGGCCGCCGTGCTCGGCGCTTATCAGCGTGGATTCCGCGTGATCATGGCCACCGATGCCCTGGGCACCGATGACGTTGACTATGCCAACATGAACCTCGCGTGGCTGGGTGCACGCGCTGCCACACTGCTCGACAACGCGCAAATTCTCGCGTCCGTTCGCTGAGCAGGAACTCGTCACGGGTTTCGATACGTCGACTGCGTCGACTATTCAACCAGCGTGTGATGCGTCGACTATTCAACCAGCGTGTGATGCGTCGACTACTCAACCAGCGTGTGATGCGTCGACTGCGTCGACTATTCAACCAGCGAGCTGTTTCGATACGCCGACGCGGCCGGCTACCCAACCAGCGGGGTGCGCCCACGGCGAACATCGCCGTGCCGGTGTGTCTGCCTCGGCTAGTGTCGAAAGCGTCAAGACGTTCCCGTTTGGGGGCGTCGCGTTACGTCGAACGGAGCATCACATGGCCGACATGCAGGCCCCCAACTCGGTCTTTGACCGGCTTCTGAAGGATCGCATCATCTGGCTCGGGTCAGAGGTGCGCGACGACAACGCTAACGAGATTTGCGCCAAGATGCTGCTGCTCGCGGCCGAGGATGCCAAGCGCGACATCTACCTCTACATCAACTCGCCCGGCGGCTCAATCACGGCGGGTATGGCCATCTACGACACCATGCAGTTCGTGCCGAACGACATCGTGACGGTCGGTATTGGCATGGCCGCTTCAATGGGTCAGCTGCTGTTGACATCGGGCACCAAGGGCAAGCGCTACATCACTCCCAATGCGCGCGTGCTGTTGCACCAGCCGCACGGTGGCTTCGGTGGCACGTCGAGCGACATCCAGACGCAGGCTCAGCTCATCAACTCCATGAAAACGCGTCTCGCCGAAATCACTGCCGGACAAACGGGTAAGAGCGTCGAGCAGATCAACGCTGACGGCGACCGTGACCGCTGGTTCACCGCCCAAGAGGCACTCGAGTACGGATTCGTTGACCACGTTCGCGAATCAGCCGGCGACGTTTTCGGCGGCGGCGGAACGAACCAGGGCGCGAAAGCGTAGAAGGCGACGAGGAGAAACATGTACACCCCCACTTTCGGCGGCTCGGCCAACAACACCTCAGGCGTTGACATGCCCCAATCGCGCTACATCGTTCCGCAGTTCCAAGAGCGCACCTCCTACGGATTCCGTCAGCAGGACCCTTACGGCAAGCTTTTCGACGACCGCATCATCTTTCTCGGTGTTCAGGTAGACGACACCTCGGCCGACGACGTCATGGCGCAGTTGCTGGTGCTCGAGAGCCAAGACCCCGACCGCGACATCACCATGTACATCAACTCGCCCGGCGGATCGTTCACGGCCATGACGGCCATCTACGACACCATGCAGTACATCCGCCCCGAGGTTCAGACGGTGTGCCTAGGTCAAGCCGCCTCGGCAGCTGCCGTTCTTTTGGCCGCGGGAGCGCCCGGCAAGCGCCTTGCTCTGCCCAACTCGCGCATCCTGATTCACCAGCCCGCCATGGGCGAATCGGGTCGCGGCCAGGCCAGCGATATCGAGATCCAGGCCCGCGAGATCGCTCGCATGCGTACGTGGCTCGAGGAGACGCTGGCCCGTCACTCCAACAAGACCGCGGAAGAGGTCAACAAAGACATCGACCGCGACAAGATTCTTTCCGCGCAGGAAGCCTTCGAGTACGGTTTGATCGACCAGGTGCTCACCACGCGCAAGAACACTCCCGTCGTTTAGTAGGCGTGCCGGGGCGCGACCCGGCACAATGGAGAGCGTGTCTCAGGTAACCAAGCAGCCAAAGAAATCAGGTCTCAAACCCGCGAATATTCCGTGGTTCGTGCTGTTCTTTGACCTCGTCGTAGTTGCAGCATTCAGTCAGACGGCCAAAATGTATCAGGCCAACCCCACGTGGGTGACCTCAGCCTTCGTGGCGGGTTGCATCCTGCTGATTTATTCAATCTGGGCCGTCACCACCATCGAGTCTCTGGTGAGCGCGAGTGAAACCTGGACGCACCGCCTGATCGGGTTCGCACAAATGGCGGCCATTGTCGTTTCTGCAATCTCCCTCGGCCACGGCCAGGAGCTGGAAGACGGCTGGGGTTTTGCCGCCCTCTCCGTTGCGCTCGGCTGCTCGGCAGTTCTGACGGGTTTGCATCGCAATGCGTGGGGCGCGAACAAGTCACTCACGCGACGTCGCGTCCTGCTGCTGACGCTGGCATCTCTCATCTTTTTTTCCGGAACATTTATCTCGCCGGACGTGACGCTTGGCGGGGTTGAGTTTCTGATTTACGTTTTCTTCGCGGGAACTGCTGCCACTGTTGCCGGCGCGCTCACGCTCATTCCGCAATTGGTTGAGAGTTCGAGTCGCGTGCGGGGACACGTGATTCAAGAACGTTTCGGTCTCATCTTGCTGATTGTGTTGGGCGACTCATTCTTGCTTCTACTCGCGAGTGTGGGAACTGGTGCGACCGTGCCACAACCGCTGTTCGTCGTCGCCTCTATCCTTCTCGTCTTCGCGATTTGGGCCATGTATTTCCCGTCTTTGGCAGACACCGAGATTTCGACGAAGCTCGGCCGGTCATATTCGCGGCTGGGAGCACACTTCGTGCTCGTGCTCAGCAGCACAGTTGCGATTGTTGCGTGTACCTGGATGGCCAAGACTCCTTCCGCCGACCTCTTCATCATTACCGACGAGGGCACATGGACAGCCTTGCCGCTGTCGTGCATTGCCGCCTCAATTCTGTGGATGACACTCTTGCGCGATCGGCGCATGTCGGCGCCTGCAGTCGTGCACCTTGTTAGCGCCGTGGTTATTTTCGCCATGGCCTTACTGGGAATACCGGCCGACAGCATGCAGAGTTACGGCTTGCTTCTGGCGGGTGTTGGTGTGTTGGCGGTTGAAGCGCTTCTCGCGGTTTTGCTCACACGAAAGGCAATCGTCTAGGCACGAGAGTGCCCGCGGGGCGCGCCCGAGGATGTGTCATTTCTTGTCCGAGTTTGGGTTTAGGCTCACCGTAAGCGCTGTTGCGAGTTCCTGCACCGCGCGAAACCGGATGGCATGAGGAGGTCACATGACGCGCATTGGTGAGAGCGCCGAAATGCTCAAGTGCTCTTTCTGCGGCAAGAGCCAAAAGCAGGTACAGCAGCTCATTGCTGGCCCGGGTGTGTACATCTGCGACGAGTGCGTAGAGCTCTGTAACGAGATCATCGAAGAGCGCTTGGCCGAGGCAAAAGAGACCGAAGCCGAAGACTTCGAACTGCCCAAACCCAAAGAGATTTTTGCTTTCCTCGACGAGTACGTCATTGGTCAGGAGCCAGCAAAGCGCGCCCTCTCGGTTGCGGTCTATAACCACTACAAGCGTGTTCGCGCAGCAGCGGCCATTGCGCCGGCAGACGTCAAGGCCGACGAGGTAGAGATTGCGAAGAGCAACATCCTGCTGATCGGCCCAACGGGTTGCGGCAAAACGTACTTGGCGCAGACGCTCGCGCGCCGACTCAATGTTCCGTTTGCCGTGGCCGACGCCACCGCCCTCACCGAAGCTGGCTACGTGGGCGAAGACGTTGAAAACATTCTGCTGAAGCTGCTGCAGTCTGCCGACTTCGATGTGGCGCGCGCCGAGACGGGAATCATCTACATCGACGAAATCGACAAAATTTCGCGCAAGGCCGAGAACCCGTCGATTACGCGCGACGTGTCGGGAGAGGGCGTGCAGCAGGCGCTGCTCAAGATTCTCGAGGGAACCGTAGCGTCGGTGCCACCTCAGGGCGGGCGCAAGCACCCGCACCAGGAGTTCATTCAGATCGACACCACGAACGTGCTCTTTATTGTCGCGGGAGCGTTTGCGGGCCTGGACGAGATTGTGTCGCAGCGCGTGGGAAAGAAGGGCATCGGATTCGGTGCTCCCATTCACAGCAAAGACGATTCGCGCGACCTCTACATGGAGGTTCTGCCCGAAGACCTGCACAAGTTTGGGCTCATCCCCGAGTTCATTGGTCGTCTTCCCGTGGTGGCATCGGTGTCGCCCCTCGACCGCGATGCGCTCATGGAAATCCTCACTGTGCCTAAGAACGCGCTCGTCAAGCAGTATCAGCGTATGTTCGCCCTCGACAACGTTGAGCTCGACTTTGAGAACGATGCCCTTCAGGCCATCGCCGATCTCGCGGTAACGCGCCAGACGGGTGCCCGCGGACTGCGCGCCATCATGGAAGACGTGCTGGGGCCCATCATGTTTGAGGTGCCTTCAACGGAGACCATTGCCAAGGTCGTCGTTACGCTCGACGCTGTCGTCAACAACGCGCCGCCCACCATGATTTCGCGCAAGGCGGCGGCCAAGAACGACACCCTCCCGCAGGCCGAGTCGGCTTAGTTTCCTGCGCCTCGGGCCTTGCTTCCGGCGCGAGGGTTACGCGGAGAGCGCGTTACTCGTGCTACTGGCCACCCACATCTGCAAACCGTTGCTCCAGTGGACGAGACCGAGCTCGGTAATTTGCTGCCGATTCGGGCTTTGCAACGAGAAACCCTCTTCGGTGGTGAGTGTTCCGCTGAGCAGGACACCCGTAATCAGTTCTTTGGTGACCTCGCGCGCGTTCCATCCCAGGGGGTAGATCTTCGAAAAGTTGGGGTGCTGGTCTTTGTTGGGCGTGGGCGGGGTGAACCCGAGAAACCCCAACATTGACGCGACCCGAGGATTTGCCTCCAAAAGATCGGGGCCGAATCCCACTTCGGCAAGCAGACGTCCGTTGCGCTCGTGCCACACCTGCAGATACGGCCCGTCGTCCGGATGGGCATAACCCCATTCGTCTATCGCGAATCTCCTAAAAGTTGCCACAGCAAAAGAGCTGAGCGGGAGCAGGTCAATCACGTGAGCAAGTGATTGGGCAATCGGTAACCAGTCGCCGGCCAGAATGGGATTTACGAACGTGTTCTTGTTTCTCATGTTGTCCCTCCATTCGCACACTACGCGGGGCGGGGGACAACAAAATGGGGCAGAAACTAGTCCGGCGTGGGCGCCAGTTCGATGGACGTCACGGCGACCTCGGTGCCTTCCGCAATCTCCAGGGCGTGAATGCGCCCCACAGCTTTGAGGTCACCGACCGCTGCTTCGAGCCATGCCCGAGATGCCGGCGGAGCGGCAATTACGCACGATGTGACCTCGGTCTTCTGCGAGGCCTTGGCGTCGGTCTTGGCGCGACGAATGCCGATGAGGGCAGCAGATGCCGTGGTCAGCACACCGGTGTCGCCACCCTCGGAGAGTTCTTCCACGGTCGGCCATGCGGCGCGGTGCACCGACCCTGACGCAAACCACGACCAGGTTTCCTCCGTGGCAAACGGCAGCACCGGAGCAAAGAGTCGCAGCAGAACCGTAAGGGCAATCCGCAGGGCTGCCGCGGCCGAACCCTGATCAGGGTGTGCTGGGTCGTACGCGCGCTCCTTTACTAGCTCGAGGTAGTCATCGGTGAAGTTCCAGAAGAACGACTCGGTGACCTCCATGGCCTTGGCGTGGTCGTAGGCGTCGAGTGCTGCGGTGGCATCGGTAACAACGCCGCGAAGGGTGGCCAGCATCGACAGGTCAACGGGGTTGGTCACGGCGGCCCGGAGATCGCCCGCGGGAACCTCGAATCCCAGAATGAACTTGGAGGCGTTCAGCACCTTGATTGCGAGGCGGCGACCGATCTTGATCTGAGTCGGGTTTTGCGGGTCAAAAGCAGCATCGGTGCCGAGTCGGCTGGACGCAGCCCAGTAGCGAACCGCGTCGGAACCGTGCTGCTCGAGCATGTCGCTCGGGGTCACCACGTTGCCCTTGGACTTCGACATCTTCTTGCGATCGGGGTCGACAATGAAGCCGGAAATGGCGGCGTTGCGCCACGGCATTTCGCCCGACTCGAGAACTGCGCGCAACATGGTGGAGAACAGCCAGGTGCGGATGATGTCCTGGCCCTGAGGGCGCAGGTCGAACGGCCACACGAGGTTCCACAGTTCGGTATCGCGTTCCCATCCGCCGGCCAGCTGTGGGGTGAGTGAGCTGGTGGCCCACGTGTCCATTACGTCGACCTCGCCAACGAAGCCGTTTGCCGCACCGCGTTGCTCCTCGGTGTAACCCTCGGGCACATCACTTGAGGGGTCAACCGGCAGTTGGCCGTCTCGTGCCACGAGCGGCTGGTCGAACACCGGGTTGCCGTCGGCGTCGAGCGGGTACCACACGGGAATCGGCACACCAAAGAAGCGCTGGCGCGAAATGAGCCAGTCTCCGGCGAGTCCGCCCACCCAGTTTTCGTAGCGCACGCGCATGAAAACGGGGTGCCAGGTGAGCTCCTTGCCGAATTCCAGCAACTGACCGCGCAGTTTTTCGTCACGTGCACCGTTGATCACGTACCACTGGCGGGTCGACACAATCTCGAGCGGTTTGTCGCCCTTCTCAAAGAACTTCACGGGGTGCGTGATGGGCTTGGGGTCGCCCTCCATCTCGCCCGACTCGCGCAGCAGGGCCACCATGGCTTCTTTGGCCGAGAAAATGGTCTTGCCGGCAATCTCCGCGAACGCGGCCTTGCCGGCATCGCTGGTAATCACGTCGGGAGCGTCGCCCAGAATGCGACCGTCGAATCCGATGATGGCACGGTTGGGCAGGTCGAGCTCACGCCACCAAATCACGTCGGTGACGTCACCGAACGTACAGATCATGGCGATACCCGAACCCTTGTCGGGCTGCGCGAGGTGGTGAGCCAGAATCGGCACCTCAACGCCGAAAATGGGCGTGGACACGTGCGACCCAAACAGGGGCTTGTAGCGCTCATCCTCGGGATGTGCCACGAGGGCCACGCACGCGGCGAGCAATTCGGGGCGCGTTGTCTCGATGAAGATGTCGTCGCCGCCCGGGCGGTGGAAGGCGAGCCGGTGATACGCGCCCGGCATGTCTTTGTCTTCGAGCTCGGCCTGAGCCACAGCAGTGCGGAACGTCACGTCCCACAGTGTGGGCGCCATGGCCTGGTAGGCCTCGCCGCGCTCAATGTTGCGCACGAATGCGAGCTGCGACGACCGGATCGAATCGCTACCGATGGTGCGGTACGTCTGGTTCCAGTCGACCGAGAGGCCGAGCGTTCGCCACAGCGCCTCAAACTGCTTCTCGTCTTCGACGGTCAGCTTCTCGCACAGCTCGATGAAGTTGCGGCGACTGATGGGCACCTGATCGGCGGCCTTGGTGCTCTTGTTGTCGCCACCCTCAAACGGGGGAGTGAATCCGGGGTCGTAGGGCAGCGAGGGGTCGCAGCGAACGCCGTAGTAGTTCTGCACGCGTCGCTCTGTGGGCAGACCGTTGTCGTCCCAGCCCATGGGGTAGAAGACCTCTTTGCCACACATGCGCTGATAACGCGCCATCACATCGGTGTGCGTGTAGCTGAACACGTGACCCACGTGCAGCGAACCCGAGGCGGTTGGCGGAGGGGTGTCGATGGAGAAAATGCTGGCGCGGGTTTGACCGTCGCGCTCGAACCGATAGGTGCCCGCGGAATCCCACGTGGCGGTCCACTTGTCTTCGAGGCCCTCGAGGGCGGGTTTTTCGGG
>CAIOGW010000017.1 GCA_903857985.1 uncultured Microbacteriaceae bacterium | reverse complement strand
GCGAGCGGCATCCGCCAAAGCGGCCGCAATGGCCGGCTTGACCTCGTCGAACACCGCGTCGTCCTCGGCGAAGCCCTTGGCATGAATCTCGGGGCCCACGATGATGCGTCCCGTTGCCGCATCAACCACAACGATGATCGAAATGAAGCCCTCTTCGCTGAGAATTCGGCGATCCTTGAGGTCGGCATCGGTGACCTCGCCCACGGTGGCTCCGTCAACGTAGACGAAACCGAGATCGAGCTGACCCACCGTGCGCACCACACCGTCGCGCATGTCAACGACGGTGCCATTATCGGCCAGCACCGTGTTCTCCTCGGGCACACCCGTCTCGATGGCCAGCCGGGCGTTGGCCGTGAGGTGGCGGAACTCACCGTGAACAGGCATCACATACTTCGGACGCAGGATGTTGTAGCAGTAGAGCAACTCACCCGCGGCGGCGTGGCCAGACACGTGCACCTTCGCGTTGCCCTTGTGCACCACGTTGGCACCCAGTCGGGTGAGGCCGTCGATGACACGGTAGACGGCGTTCTCGTTTCCCGGGATGAGACTCGAGGCCAGCACCACCGTGTCGCCCGGGCCGATTTCGATCTGGTGCTCGAGGTTGGCCATGCGCGCGAGCACGGCCATGGGCTCGCCCTGCGAACCCGTGGACATGAACACGATTCGGTCGTCGGGCAGATCGACGGCCTTCTTGTAGTCGATGAGCACGCCGTCGGGAACCTTGAGATAACCCAGGTCGGAGGCGATGCCCATGTTGCGCACCATCGAGCGCCCCAGCAGAGCAACCTTGCGGCCGTTGGCAGCGGCGGCATCGAGCACCTGCTGAACGCGGTGCACGTGCGATGAGAAGCTGGCCACGATCACGCGACGCGGGGCGCGGTGAATCACGTTCTCGAGAACCGGCCCGATGTCTTTCTCGAGGGGCGTGAATCCCGGCACGTCGGCGTTGGTGGAGTCGGGCAAAAAGAGGTCGACGCCCTCTTCACCCAAACGGGCGAAAGCGCGAAGGTCGGTGACCCGGCCGTCGAGCGGAAGTTGATCCATCTTGAAGTCACCGGTGTGCAGCACCGTACCGGCCGTGGTGCGAATGGCCACTGCGAGCGCGTCGGGGATGGAGTGGTTGACCGCAATGAACTCGAGGTCGAAGGGGCCAAATTTCTCACGCCCACCCTCGCGCACGGTGAGCGAATACGGCTGGATGCGATGCTCCTTGAGCTTGGCCTCAATGAGGGCCAGTGTGAGAGCGGAACCAACGAGCGGGATGTCGGAGCGGAGCCTCAAGAGGTACGGCACGGCGCCGATGTGGTCTTCGTGGCCGTGCGTCAGCACCACAGCCAGCACGTCGTCGAGTCGGTCTCGGATGGGTGTGAAGTCCGGAAGAATCAAGTCGACGCCGGGCTGGTGCTCCTCAGGAAAGAGCACGCCGCAGTCGACGATGAGCAACTTGCCGTCCATCTCGTAGACGGCCATGTTGCGACCAATCTCTCCGAGCCCGCCGAGCGGCGTGATGCGGAGGGTGCCTGCTTCAAGGGCGGGCGGGTCAAATATGTCGTTGGGCATAACTCTCATTCGTGAGTGGCCCAGAACTGCTAGCGCGTGGTGCCGGCAATCTTGGGGAGGGCTCCCCCGGCCGCAGCGTTACGGTCGGGACGGAAGTTGCTGAAGTCGACCCCGTCGACGTTGGTTACCAGAGCAAGCTCGTCTTCGATCGTGGCGGCCTCGCTCTCTTCGGGGCCCACGAGGGGAAGGCGCACGCGCGGGGTGCTGAGGCGACCCAAGCCGTGCAGCACGTACTTGGCGGCAACGGTGCCCGGCACGTGCGTCATCACCGCACGAACGAGCGGCTCGAGCTTCTTGTGCTCGGCCGTGGCCGTGGCGAGGTCGCCAGCGTTAACCGCGTCGACAATCGTTCGGTAGGGGCGCGGCGCAATGTTTGCCGTGACCCCAATGAGTCCCGACGCACCGATGGCGAGGTGCGGAAGAATGTTGGCGTCGTCCCCCGAGAAATAGAGGAGGTCGGTCTGGTTGAGAACGCGAGACACCTCTGCGAAATCACCCTTGGCATCTTTTATCGCACAGATGTTGGGGTGGTGCGACAGACGCAAAATGGTTTCGTAGTGAATGGGAATGCCCGAGCGCCCGGGGATGTCATAGACAATCATGGGCAGGTCTGTGGCATGGGCAATCATGCGAAAGTGCGTGAGCACGCCCGCCTGAGTGGGTTTGTTGTAGTAGGGCGTGACCGCCATGATGGCGTCGGCCCCGGCCTGCGCGGATTCCTGGGCGAGCTTGATCGCGTGGGCCGTCTCGTTGGACGGGCCGCCCATGATGATCTTGGCGCGAGAACCGGCCACCTTCTTGGCGACCTCGACGAGCTTGATTTTCTCGGCGTCGGTGAGCGTGCTGGTCTCCCCCGTGGTTCCGGTGACCACAATGCCGTCGGCGCCGTTGCTCACCACGTCGTCGATCAAGCGTTCAACGTCACTCCACAGAACTTCACCCTCGGTGTCGAAGGGCGTGACGAGCGCCACAAGCACCTGCCCGAAGGGATTTACCGCGTTACTCACTCGTCAAGGCTACCGGCAGTCACGCCCTACGGCGCCACTCGGCCGTTGGCGTTGAACATCTCGTAGGTGATGGGCATGAGCTGCGCCCACGCATCCTCCATTTTCTCGGCCACCATTTCGATCTCACGCTGCGGGAACGACGGAAAGTGGGTTCCCTCGCGCTTGGTACGCAGACTCAAGAAGTTCATCAGGGAACGGGAATTCATGGTGACGTACATCGAGGAATAGGTGGCAACCGGGAGAACTCCGCGGGCCACTTCGCGCGCGACACCGGCGGCCAGCATGCGCTCGTACTGTTCGTAGGCGAAAGTCACGGCCGACTTCGTTGCCTCTGCGGTCAGGGCAATCTGCTCAGGCGTACCCGGCTCAAAGTCATAAGAACCCGGCTTGCCCACTTGGATCAGGTTGCGGTCGGGAGCGGGCACATAAAACACGGGACGAAGTTCCCGGTAGCGACCCGACTCTTCGTTGTAGCTCGCAATGCGATGCCGCATGAACTCGCGGAAGACAAAAATGGGCGCCTGCACGTAGAAGGTCATCGAGTTGTGCTCAAAAGGCGAACCGTGGCGATCACGCATGAGGTAGTTGATGAGCCCCTTGTCGCGAACGGCATCTTCGGCGGACGCCTCGCTGCGGGAAGCCTCGAGGGTCAGCTCACCCTGCGTGGAAACGCGGGCCGCAAAAAGCACGTCGGAGTCGTTGGCGCTGGAGCGCACCAGCTCAACGGTCACATCAGAACGAAACTCAATCTCAGTCACGCACACCAACATAACGGTCGGCGGTACGCGGCGACATTCGACGCACCGTAACGCTGCGTCACACAGGTAGGACTTCGGGAACGCATTGCCTACCGTTGAAAGCAATGAACCCTTGGTTAGTTGCCGGCATCCTCGCCGGACTCGTCATCGTAGCGACGGTGATTGGTCTGGTGGCGCGGTCGCGCGCGGGACGCGTGCAGGAGGTTCGAGGATTTCGCCTCGTGCGTGCCGCGGAGCTCGGCACAAAAGAACCCTTTGGCTCGAGCGCGACACTCGTTCAGTTTTCAACTGAAATGTGCTCCCGCTGCCCGGCAACCAAGGCGCTCCTGATTCGCACAGCGGAAGCACGCGGCGGCGTTCGCCACATCGAGGTCGACATCACACACCGCCCCGACATCGCAAAAAGCTTCAACATTCTGCAAACACCCACCACGCTCGTTCTCGATAACAGTGGCGCCATTGCCGCTCGCATCGGCGGAGCACCCCGACCCGAGGCGGTTCGTACCGCTCTCGATATCGCACTGAGGAGAGATCATGGCAACTACGTCATCTAAGGCCAACCCGCTCGCGGCTCAGCCCGGCCAAAAAGGCATCGACCCCCGCGGCCCCCGATTTGGTGCCGCCATCACGACCGTTCTACTGGCCGTCACGGTTGTGCTCGCCCTCGTGGGACCTTCGGTGGCGACGGGCACCACGATTGCCGAGCGCCTCGCCGATCCCGCTTTCTGGCTGCTGGCCGCAATCACCGTCTTGTTTGCCTGGGGCGCCTTCGGCGGCATCCAGTCGCACCCCTACGGCAGGTTCTTCCGCGCGGTGATTGCCCCCCGCCTGGGTAAGCCGAGCGAGCTCGAGAACCCCAAGCCGCCCACATTCGCACAGCTCATCGGATTCGTGATTGGGCTCGTGGGAATCGTGCTCGATCTGATTGGTGTGCCCTACGGACTCGTCGTGGCCGCCGCATTTGCGTTCGTCGCCGCGTTCCTGAACTCGGTCTTTGGCTACTGCCTCGGCTGCCAGATCTACGTGCTACTCGCTCGTGCCGGTATTGTCGGTCGCGGAGGCAAGACCGCTTAGCGTTTCGCAAAACGCCCGCTCGCGCCACCACAAACGGTTCGGGAGGACTCGTGACAGAACGCGTGCTCATTGCCGGTGGCACCGGAATGATCGGACAAGCACTCACGGCCGCGCTTCGCGCCGACGGCTGGGAGGTGCACACGCTGACGCGTCAGGCTGCCCGGGCAGCGAGCGATTCGCAGACGCACGTCTGGCAGCCGGGCGCGCCATTAGATCTTGATGCGCTCAGTGGGTTCGCGGCCATCGTCAACCTGGCGGGTTCGTCAATCTCGCGCATGCCGTGGACGGCACAGCGTCGGGCAGACATTCTCGATTCGCGGATTGCGGCAACGACGACCCTCGTTGAGGCCATGGCACGCGCCACTCAGCGTCCGAAAACCTTTGTGAGCGGATCTGCCGTGGGCTTCTACGGTTCGCGGGGTGACGAAATTCTCACCGAGCAATCCACACACGGCGACGGATTCCTCGCCAACGTGTGTCGTGCCTGGGAAGACGCGGCGTTCGCCGCACCAAAGGGTGTGCGTGTGGCCGTGATCCGCACCGGGTTGGTCTTGGCTCCCCGAGGAGCACTTGCGCCACTGCGACTGCTCACCCGCCTGCTCGTGGCCGGTCCGCTTGCCGGCGGTCGCGCGTGGTGGCCGTGGGTGAGTCTGCAGGACGAAGTGCGTGCCATCGTGCACATTCTGAACTCACGCGTGTCGGGGCCCGTCAATGTGGTGGGACCCACAGAAGCGACGTCGCGGACCGTGATGCGCACTCTCGCCTCAGCAATGACGCGGCCGTTCTGGCTGCCCGCACCGGGTTGGGCAATTCACCTGCTCCTGGGACAAGCGGGTAATGAGCTGCTGCTGGCCAGCCAGCGCGTTCGCCCCGCCGTGCTTGAGGCCGATGGATTTGTCTTTACGTCACCCACGGTTGATCTGGCCATCGCCGAGGCAATCGCCTAACTTCCTCGAAAAAACAGCGCGGGCTGTCTAGGGCACGAGTACGGCGCGACCGCGCAGCGTGCCCTCATGCAAACGCTCGTACGCTTTCGCTCCGTCGCTGAGTGCAAACACCTCGTGCTCAACGGAGATTTTGCCGGCGCGGGCCAACTCAAAGACC
The DNA here is from genome assembly GCA_903857985.1 of uncultured Microbacteriaceae bacterium. Lineage (GTDB taxonomy): Bacteria > Actinomycetota > Actinomycetes > Actinomycetales > Microbacteriaceae > UBA963. The sequence goes on along the minus strand of CAIOGW010000017.1, from coordinate 5,599 downwards.
TCGATCAGCTCGGGGCGCGAGCCCCAGTACGGTGAACGCACTGCTACATCCCATGGGCCAATGCCAAAGCCCACGGCGAGAGATCCGCCGCCAACACCGACGAGAGAAATCTCGGCCTCCGGTGCCACCATCTGTCCCGCCATTCCTGCCGTGATGTCATTTCCCACGAAGTCAAAAACGGCAGCCACGCCCACGCCGTTCGTGAGGGCACGTACCTTTTCGACGGCCGAGGCGTCACTCATAAACGTGTGGTGGGCTCCCACCTCGCGCGCGAGTTCACGCTTCTGCTCGCTCAGGTCGAGCGCCACCACGGTCACCGGCGAGATGGCGCGCAGAATCTGAATGGCCATGTGACCGAGTCCGCCGGCACCGATGCACACGGCAACTTTGCCGGGCGTGAGCTTGTGCAGAGAGCGCTTGATGGCGTGATACGGCGTCAGACCGGCATCGGTGAGTGACACGCTGGCAACAGGGTCGAGGTCACCCAACGGGACGAGGTGTCGGGCCGCGTCGACAATCATGTAGTCGGCCATGGCTCCCGGAGCACCGAGGCCAGGAGCCTGAATGCCCATCGCCGCCGCGTGCGGACACAGCATCTCTTTGCCAACCACGCAGTAGTCGCAGACACCGCAGCCCCAGGGGCCGTAGACCGCGACGCTGTCGCCGACGGAGAACTCGGTGACGCCCTGGCCGAGCTCGGCCACCGTACCGGCACCCTCGTGACCGAGCGTCATGGGCGTGCGCCACCCCATGGTGGTGAAGACGTCTTCGGGCAAGCTCATCACGAACTCGTCTGAGTGACAGACCCCCGCAGCGGTGATCTTGAGAAGCACCTCGCCGGGCCCCGGTGTGGGGCGATCTAGCTCCACAATTTCGGGAGCCTTGCCCACGGTGGTGTACTGCAGTGCGCGCATCTTTTCAGCCATGAGTCCACGATGACCCACGTTGCCCTCGGCACGTTTGACCTTGCGCGCTGAGCGCGTCAGGTTTACTGCACGCTTTTGTTCGGCCCGGTCTCTGGCATCTCTTGACGACTGAGGCGAATCGCGGTGCGCACGGCCGCCCGGGCACGGCGTCGGTCGCCGCTGGCATCGTAGGCCAAGCCCAATCGCAGCCACGCCCGCCAACTCTGGGGTTCGCGCTCCACCTCGGCCGCATACTTTGGAAACTCGACGTCGGCCTGATCGCGCAGCGGGCGACCGCTGGGACGGCGTTCAAAGTTTTCTTCGGGCAGGGCGCCTTCCGCCTCAAGGGTTCTCACCAAGCGCGCAGACGCCGCGCCGAACATGAATTCGCGCACAAGGACCCAGACCCCCACCAGCGGCAGGATAACCAGCGCGGCCCCCATGGCCTGGGTCACGAGAATGCCGGTTCCCAGCAGGGCGACGGCCAACTGCGTGGTGGCACCAAGATAGAGGGCAAGAAGCACCGACATAGCAACGGTGCCGAGGAGAGCGCGCCTCACGATTCGGTTGAGAGGTTGATGACCTGGTCGAGGCCCACCACGGTTCCTCGAACCGACGACAGAGCGCGCAACGATGCCAGGATGCCCGCTTCGTAGGAACGATTCGAGAGCGTTGAGTGTGTGATGGTGATGGTCTCACCGAGGCCGCCAAAAACCACATTCTGCTTAGCAAGAACACCCTCCATGCGCAGGCTATGCACCGGGATGCCCGCAACGAGCTGGCCCCGCGCGCGCTGATCTGCGTGCGGCGCCTGGATGTCGTCATCTCGCATCACAGCGATGCGTTCAGCCGTATTGACCGCTGTGCCGGAGGGCGAATCGATTTTGGTGACGCCGTGTGTCTCCACAATCTCAATCGAGTCGTAGAAGGGAGCGGCCAGCGTAGCCAAGTGCGTGGCGAGGGCCGAACCCAAAGAAAAGTTGGCGATGAACATCACGCCAATTTCGGGGTGTGCGTCAATCACTGGGCGCAGGACAGCGATGCGCTCGCGCGACCAGCCGGAGGTTCCCACGAGAACGCTCTTGCCGTTCTCCACGGCAAACTCGATGACCTGCTTGCTCACTGCAGGAAGTGACACGTCGACCACAACATCGGCCGCCAACATCTCGCTGAGATCGCTTCGCGAATTGAGTGCGGCCGCCAGCGTGAAGTCATCGGAATCGTCGACGAGTTGGCAGACGAGGGCACCCAACTTGCCTGAGGCGCCAACGACGGCAACAGAGGTAGTCATGTCTCCAGCCTACCTTTTGCGCTTTACAGCGCGTAGGACTCGGTGAGGCCCGTGCGCAGCTCGACGGGCAGGTGGCCCACGTCATTGTGGCTCACCAGTGTCCACGGCCGACCGGCCTTCTGGAACAGCACGGTCACGCCGCAATGGGCCTGAGACAGTGTCAGCCACTTCCAGTCCGGAGCGCCCAACACCTCACGGACGAGCCAGGCAATCACCGAATTGTGGGTGACGAGAAGGTCGGTCTGACCCTTGACACCGTGACCCAGATACTCGGCGACCGCATCGGCCATCTGTGCGGCGCCAGCCTCAATCTCGGCGTCGGTGCGCGGCGTGAAGAATGCTTTGTAGACCGCCGGCATCTGCGCCGACGGACCCGACGGAACACAGTCCATAAGCAGGGCCGACGGTTGCGGATTGATGTCGGGAAGCGTCTCGCGGAGAACACGAACCGTATCGGCGGTTCGATCGAACGGCGAGTGCCAGACGTTCGTGAATTTCAGGGGAGCCAGCCGCTTGGCAACCAGGCGCGACTGTTCCACGCCACGCGCCGAGAGCTCGCCATCATCAACGCCCTGTTCGGCATCCCGCTGCTCACCGTGGCGAACTAAGACTAGTGTGTGCCCCATGCGTGCCCCTTCTCAACGATCTTGCTCAGCGCGCTCTCTTTGGCCTTGCCCACGACGACCACGGAAACGTCTCGCGCGGCAATATCCGCAGCGAGTGCCGTGATCTGTTCGACGGTGACCGCGTTGAGCATATCGATGCTGGCTTCATAGTCAATGAATTCGCCGGAACCAATCTCTGAACGTCCGAGGCGTGTCATTCGGGTGTCGGTGTCTTCCAGCGCCAGTGCGGCCGACCCCGCGAGCTGGCCCTTGGCGCGCGCCAACTCGGCCGCGGTGACGCCGTCGGTGGCCAGGCGGTGAAACACATCGAAGAGGAGAGACGCCACCTCTGTAACATTGCGGGGGCTGCAGCCGGCATAGAGGCCAAAGACTCCTGCGTCGGAGTAGCCCGATGAAAACGAATACACCGAATATGCCAGTCCGCGCTTTTCACGGATCTCTTGGAACAGGCGTGACGACATTCCTCCGCCGAGGATTGCGTTCATCGAAGCCAGGGCCACGCGTCGATCATCCGTGCTGGTGATGCCCGGCCAGCCAATCATAAGGTTGGCCTGCTCGATGGGGCGCTCCACCACGACCAGCTGCTGGCCGCGGACCACCGGGGCGGGTGTCGTCGCTCGGCGCGCCACCGGAGCAGCCGACTCCGTCATGTCCCAGCCGGCAGAAGCCAAATTGCGGCTCAACCAATGCACGAGTTTGTCGTGGTCAATGTTTCCGGCCGCGGTGACCACGAGATCGTTGGGGCGATAGTTTGCGCGATAGTGGGTCATGACCCCGTCGCGGGAGGCGGCACGAATCGTGTCGGAATCTCCGCCGATGGGGCGCCCCAGGGGGTGTTCTCCGAGGACCGCCTCAAAGAGCCGCTCCTGGGCCACGTCTGTGGGGTCGTCTTCGGCCATGGCAAGCTCTTCGAGAATCACGCCGCGCTCGGTTTCAAACTCCCCCGGGTCGAGAACGCTCGAGGTGAGCATGTCGGCCATCACCTCGACCGCCATCTCGGTGTCTTCGTCGCGTACCTTGGCGTAGTAGCAGGTGTACTCCTTGGCGGTAACAGCGTTCTGCTCCCCGCCCACGGCGTCAAACGCCGACGCGATGTCGAACGCCGAACGCGTGGTCGTGCCCTTGAACAGCAGGTGCTCGAGAAAATGTGTGGAGCCCAGGCTTGCCGGGTGTCCGCCCGAAGAACCGACGGCGGCCTCGGCGGCTACCTCGTCGCGCGATCCCACGGCAACCCAGAAACCGAGTGTGACACTGCGGGCTCCGGCAACCTTTTCGGTGAGGACACGAACACCGCTGGGTAAAACCGTGCGGCGAACGAGCGCCTTTCCGGTTGCCTCAAAAGAGAGCTCACCCTGGTCAAGGGGAAAAAGAACGGGAGACGTCATACGGCTTTCTACCCTAGTCGGAATGCTTCCGCGCAGATGACCGCCTGATGAACGGGCGGACTCCGCAAGATGTGTGGCACTACACGTCGGAGAGGCGCGCCCACTGCACATGGCTGAGGGTGAGCTGTGCCGCGGCCATCAGCTGCTCAAGATCTGCCACCGAATCGACGCCAACGGCCGCTGCGGTGACCGATGGTTGGTGGAGTACCCACGCGAGGCTCAGCGCGGCAACGCCGACACCGCACTCCTTGGCAACGTCGTCGAGGCGCGCCAAAACGTGAGCGCCGTGTCGAGTGGCCTGTTCGGCCGCACGCCTTAAGCGGACGTCTGCCGGGTCGGCCGACTTGAGCGCGCGGTATCGACCCAAGTAGCCGTGTGCCAAGACAAAGTAGGGCATGAGCGACACCCCCTGCGCCTCGATCGCGGGGCGGAACTCGGGCTCGATGTCGCGATGCAGAATCGAGTACTCCATGGCCGCGGCCTCGATGTGGGGCAGGCCGTTGGCCGACACAACACGGGCTTCGAGCAGTAAATGCGGAGAGAAATTAGACGCACCCAGAGCACGCACCTTCCCTGCGGCAATGAGTTCCTCAACCGCAGACAGGCTCTCAATGAGGGGAACGTTCGGATCGGGATCGTGAAAGTAGAGCAGGTCAATGTATTCGGTCTGCAGGCGCGTCAACGACGCATCAACTGCCTGCCGAATGTTCACCGACGAGAGTCCCGGCAGCTCGGTGGAATGGCCAATCTTGGTGGCCACCACCACGGCGTCACGATTCGACCGGCTGCGCATCCACGATCCGATCAATTGCTCGCTGACGCCGGAGGAATAGGAATCGGCGGTATCGACCAGGTTGCCGCCGAGCGCAACAAAACGATCAAGGACGTCGGTAGTCTCGCCCGCACTGAGCGTCCAGCCAAAGGTGGCGCCGCCCAGCGCTACGGGGTGAACGTGTATGTCGGTCGTTCCTAAGCGGCGACGCGCATCGGGCGCAAACTCTCCCGTTGACCGCATCGATTCCCCCGGAACATTCATGTCGAGAAAAATAGTACCGCAGGAGGGGGCCTAGGCACCCGAGATTAAAGGCACGTCCCCCGCCGAAAAATCGGAAGGGGACGTGAACAGTTCGAAGGGGTTACGAAGACTAGTCGTCGCCGTCGTCGCCCTCGGCGCTCGAGGCGCCCTCTTCGCCACCCTCAACAACCGGAGCGAGCGAAAGCTTGCCACGATCATCAATCTTGGTGATCTCCACGAGAACCTTCTGGCCCACCGAGAGCACGTCTTCGACGTTCTCCACGCGCTTTCCGCCGGCGAGCTTGCGCACCTCAGAGATGTGCAGCAGGCCGTCCTTACCGGGCAGCAGTGAGACGAACGCACCGAACGTGGCGATC
>CAIOGW010000016.1 GCA_903857985.1 uncultured Microbacteriaceae bacterium | reverse complement strand
GCGGGATTCCTGGTGGCGCTGAGAGCCAAGGGCGAAACGGTTGACGAGGTCATTGGTTTTCGCGACGCCGTGTTGAACAACGCTCTTTCGTTGCCGGTGTCACCCCGCTCGCTCGACATCGTGGGAACAGGGGGCGACAACCACAAGACGGTCAACGTTTCGAGCATGGCAGCCATAGTCTGCGCGGCGGCCGGCATTCCTATCGTCAAGCACGGAAATCGTGCCGCGTCTAGCGCTTCGGGATCGTCTGATGTGCTCGCCGAGTTGGGGGTCGACCTCTCGTTGTCCCCGCAAGATCTTGTCGAGGTTTTTTCTGAGGTAGGCATTGTTTTCGCCTATGCAGCAGCCTTCCACCCGGGGTTTCGGCACGCTGCCAAAGCCCGCACAGAGCTCGGAATTCCGACCATCTTCAACATTTTGGGTCCGCTGTGCAACCCGGCCCGACCAGAGGCAAACGCTGTGGGTGTGGCAAACATCGCCCGTGTACCCCTCATCGTTGGTGTGCTTCAGAGCCGCGATGCCTCTGCCTTGGTTTTCCGCGGCGATGAGGGGCTCGACGAACTCAGCATCGTGGGGCACTCGCAAATGTGGGAGATAAATCGGGGAAGGGTCGTAGAACACGACATCGATCCGCGAGAGTTGGGCATAGCGCCCGCAACCATCGAGGACATTAGGGGCGGGAGTCCGATCGAAAATGCGGCTATCGCCCGTGAAACGCTTGCCGGAAAGACGGGCGCCGTTCGAGACATCGTTCTTCTCAACGCCGCTGCGGGCATCGTGGCATTTGATCTCATCGATCACCCCAACTCCGCAGACACCCACATTGCCGAGCGCCTCACGGTGGGGATGGCGCGTGCCGCCGAGGCGATCGACTCGGGCGCTGCGGCGGACAAACTTACGGGGTGGGCGAAGGCCACCCAGAGCCGTTCTGGCGAGGATCAATAACCTGCTACGCGCTCTTACCTTGCGAAGCAAAAATGATCGAGGGTACAGTCCAAGTTCTGAGTTCGCGGGTCATTAGTGCGCGGGGGAGTCGTCGTCAATCCAGTCGAGGCTCTTCGAGACGGCCTTGCGCCACACGCGCATCTGGCGTTCGCGTTCCGCTTCTGACATAGACGGGAACCAACGGGCGTCTTCGGTCCAGAGAGCACGCAGTTCGTCAAGGTTTTTCCAAAAACCAACGGCTAACCCTGCCGCAAAGGCCGCGCCGAGCGCCGTCGTTTCACTCACCGACGGACGAATAACTGGGATTCCCAGCACGTCTGCCTGAAACTGCATAAGGAACTCGTTTCTCACCATCCCGCCGTCAACTCGAAGATCGGGGATGGTCACGCCTGTGTCTGCCGACATCGCGTCGACAACGTCCCGAGTTTGAAAGGCCGTGGATTCGAGGGCGGCCCTGGCCAGGTGAGCCCGATTGACGAAGCGCGTCAGACCAACAATCACACCACGCGCGTCTGTTCGCCAATACGGCGCGAAGAGACCACTGAAAGCCGGAACAATCACCGCACCACCTGAGTCTTCCACGCTCGTCGCGAGGGCTTCAATTTCGCCCGCGTCGCTAATCACACCGAGGTTGTCGCGAAGCCACTGAACGAGAGAGCCAGCAACGGCTATGGAACCTTCGAGCGCGTAGTGCGCCGGCTCCGCCCCGAGCTTGTAGGCGACCGTGGTGATCAGTCCAGATTGTGAGTGCACGATGTCGGTGCCGGTATTCATGATCAAGAAGCATCCGGTGCCGTAGGTGCTCTTGGTCTCGCCCGAGCCAAATGCGGCCTGTCCGAACGTGGCAGCCTGCTGGTCTCCGAGAATCCCCGCAACCGGAACGCCGAGGAGGGGGCCAACCGCGGTGCCGTAAATCTCTGAGGATGAGCGAATCTGAGGCAACACCGCCCTCGGAACGCGAAAGACGTCGAGGAGAGAATCGTCCCACTCGAGAGCGGAGAGGCTCATCAGCAGGGTACGCGACGCATTGGTGACGTCTGTCGCATGAACCCCACCGTTAACGCCACCCGTGAGATTCCACAGGAGCCACGTGTCGGGAGTTCCAAAGGCCAGCTCACCTGCTTCCGCACCAGCCCGCGCCCCGGGAACGTTGTCAAGAATCCAGGCAATCTTGGTCGCCGAGAAATACGCGGTGAGGGGCAGGCCGGTGAGTTTCGAAAATCGAGTGATGCCCTCCTTCTCCGTGAGGGCGTCTGCCACGCTCTGTGTGCGCGTGTCTTGCCAGACAATGGCGTTGTAGATCGGCACTCCCGTAGCGCGATCCCACACGATCGTTGTTTCTCGTTGGTTCGTGATTCCCACGGCGGCGATGTCTGTGGCTGAGACCTTGGCGTCAGCGAGTGCTGCTGTGATGACCTCCAGGGTGTTGCGCCACATCTCAACGGGGTCATGCTCTACCCAGCCGCTGTCGGGAAAGAACTGCGTGGTCTCTTTCTGCGCTATTCCACAACGCTTTCCTGACCGGTCAAAAACAATCGCACGCGTGCTCGTCGTGCCGTTGTCGATAGCAAGCACAAACTGTGTCATGAACGTGTTCTGGCCTCTCGTGCTGACGCGTCTGCACACGTCTGCGCATTCGTCGTGCGCTCTGGGCTAAGTATGGCTTGTCTTCGTCTGCGAGCATAGGCTGACAACAGCCACGTTCGTATCACAAGGGAGTGCACCGTGTCAGCTGATCAAACGCCCAACCTGGTCGAATCCGCCGAGTGGCGGAATATGGAAGATTTTTCTGAAGGAATCGATACTAATCGTCTCCCTCAGACAGATGTTCTGGCCGGAACGGCACACAGTGTCGTGCTCGAAGACGGGGGAGTGGCAACCTGTAGCTTCCTCACCGGTAACCGTGTTGCGTGGTCGGTGACCGGTGAAGAGTGGGCCGGCGACGGCGAGGAGAGCTACGACGGCGTCGCTGTGGGCGATGGAGCCTTCTGGGTTGACTTCAGCATTTCAGCACGCAAGGTCGAGTCGATTACGCTCATTTTTCAGCCGGTAACGGGCTGGGCGCTTATTGTGCACTCGCGCATTCACGATGAGAACTTCACCACGGAGACACGCGTCATGCAGACGTTCCACGCTGGCCGCGTGGACGGCAACACCAAGGTGGAATTGCCGCACGAAACACGAGAACTTATTGGCAAGCGCACGCTCTTTCGCTACAGCGTCAACCACCTCTACGAACACATCTACCTGAGCTCACGACGCTTCGTGTGGCACAACCTCGTGGGCGAACAGCGTGGACACGCGGCTGCCGAGCTCGCCACCACCTGGAAACTCGAAAAGGGACTGTACGTTTTCACCTGGCGCGAGGAAAAGATTCCTGTCGGCACGGTCTTTTTGTTTGACTACGCGCGTGGCCGCAGTACCGGTAAGTTCATCGGACTCACGGGCGATGGTCGCATCGAAAACTCTGCTGGGGGAGCGGAAATCATCGAGTTTGGCGTCTCGAACTACGCCGATCATCAAGAGCCGGTTTAGAGGCTAGCGGAGCGGCCTAAAATAAGTCGCGAAGGTTCGAGGGGGCGAGCAATTCTGGTTGCCGATCCCGCGACGATGAGCAGGACCCCGGGAACGGCGATTGCCGCCATGAGGCCGAACGCTTGGCCGATGGCGCCCAGGGCGGGCCCCACTCCGAGAATCGCGGTGTTCATGAAAACGAGAAGAACGCGAATCCGGGCGGGGGAGAGGGCCGGGTCCTCGGCGAGTGCGGAACTTACCAGCGGGTAACCCAGCGAAGCGCCCAAACCCCACAACGTTGCGCCAAGAAAAACCAAGCCCGCGACGTCTGTCAACATGACGAGCACGATTCCTACAACGCACACGACGCTCAACAGCGACAACAACAGGGGACGTGGTAGTCGTTCGACGACGAAACCGCCGAGCAGGCGTCCAGCTGCCATAGCAACGGCAAAGCACGTAAAACCGAGGGCTCCCTCTTCCGCGGTCATCCCGCCAGAGACAAGATAAATGGGTAGCCAGGTCGCAGCGGCGTACTCGGCGAGAACAAAAGCCAGAGCGATGGCAGCAAGTCCGAGTGTGCGCCGCTCTCGCCACACGGCAAGTCGTTGAGTGGGTGTGGCAGCGGTCACGGCGATGCCCGTGTGGTCGTGCTCAGCGTTGTGGAGGGAGCCGTCGCGAGGAATAAAGCGCGTGGCAATGACCCCGCACACAGCTGTAGCAGAGGCAACGAGAGCGAAATCGAGCCACTGCGACATGTTCGCAGCAATCGAGAGCGCGCCGATAGCAGAACCGGCCAGAAGTCCGACGCTGTAAGCCCCGTGGAGGGGAGGCAGCAGACTTCGTCGCGACGCTCGATCGACATCGGTTGCTTCGATGTTGTTCGCAAAATTACTCATGCCGAAAAACAGACCCATACCGAGGTTGCTCAGCACGGAAAAGGGGAGACTTCCGGCAGATATGGAAAAGCCCGTGAGCGTGAAGAAAACTGACATTCCGACAAAAGACGCCACGAGCATTCGACGTGAGCCCCAGCGGGAAAGAAGGCGAGAGCCAAAAATGACACTCACGAGTGCACCAAAACCTAAGACCATGGCAAAGAAGCCGTATGAGACTGTCGTGAGCCCAAGGCGCTCCTCGGTCTCTGGCGTGCGACTGACCCAGGTGGCAAAAAAGAGGCCGTTAAGTGCAAACGTGCAAATAAGTGCCACGAACCAGCGACGGTTTGTTCGCTGCGCAAGAGGTGAAGACACAGGGTAATCGTAGGGCTGGGGAGGAGCAAAGATTTGCACGGGAAACCAAATCTCATCAGAATGACATAATGTGCATTATCGGTTACACGGACGTGGCTAACACCACATTTCTGGGGCTTCCGTAAACTAAGGCTCGTGTCAAAAACCTCGAACATCGTTGAGTTGCTGAGCGCGACTCTGGGTGACATCGTCTCTACGGAGCCCGACGACCTCGCAGCTGCCCGCTGGGATCGCTCGGGACTGAGCGCCACGGGGACGCCAATGTGTGTCGTCCACGCCACGAGCGTCGATGACGTGTCGGCGACACTGCGGTTGGCAAATGCTCACCGCGTCGCCGTCGTACCCCGTGGGGCTGGGACCGGCGTTGTTGGCGGCAGTTTTGCTGGCACGGGAGAGATCGTGCTGAGCCTTGCCGGCATGAATCAGATTCTCGAGATCAACGAGGTCGAACGATACGCCGTTGTGCAACCGGGCGTCATCAATGACCATCTGGATCAAGAGCTTCGCAAACAAGGCCTGTGGTTCGCTCCCGATCCGGCATCACGCGACATATCTACCGTGGGCGGCAATATCGCCACTAACGCCGGTGGCTTAATGTGTACTAAGTATGGAGTTACGCGGGAGGCCGTTCTCAGCCTGCTGGTGGTGCTGGCTAGCGGAGAGGTGATTCGCGTCGGACGAACGACGGCCAAGGGGGTGACCGGACTCGACCTGACGGCCCTGATCGTTGGCTCCGAGGGAACCCTCGGTGTCGTTGTGGAGGCGACAGTGCGCGTGCACCGTAAGGTTCCCGGCTCCGTTGCGACGGTTTCGGGGTACTTCCCCACCATTCGGCAGGCGGCTCAGGCCTGTTCAGACATCTCGGCGGCCAGCCTCCAGCCCATGATCATGGAATTGCTCGACGACCGCGCCTTGACCGCCGTCCACAACTATCTGAAGTTGCCGCCGGCTCCCCCGGGGTCTTCGCACGTGCTTGTGCAGACCGATGGCGTCAGTGCTCACGACGACGCCTTGGCAATCGTCGCAGTCATGGAGTCGTGCGGAGGCAACGCCTCGCTTGCAGCAACGGAGGAGGAAGCTGCAGAGCTCGTGCGTATTCGGCGCAGTCTTCACCCCGCTATGTCGTCTTTAGGTACGACACTGATCGAAGACGTCTGCGTTCCCCGCAGCAAACTAGTGGAGATGTTTGCGGCCATCACAGCCATAGAGCACGAGTACGACATCGTGATACCTGTTGTAGCCCACGCGGGAGACGGCAACCTGCACCCGAACTTCATCTTCGACACTCCCGAACCCACAGAGGTCATTTGGCAGGCCGCTGGCGAACTGTTTCACGCGGCGCTCGACCTCGGTGGCACACTCACCGGTGAACACGGCGTTGGTGTGCTCAAGCAACGTTGGCTCGGTGATGAACTGGGAGACACGCAACTAAAGCTCCAGGAAGAGATTAAGCGCGTTTTTGATCCCCACGGAATCCTCAACCCGGGGAAAGTCTTCGCGGCACATCCCTAGGTGAGCACCCCTCCCCTAGGCTTGCCTCGGGGTCGACACCGGCCCAGAAGTATTTTTCGAAGGAGAAGCTATGTCAACCCCGAACAGTGTCAACGGATTCGTTTACTACGGAAGTTCAGCTGAGGCAACGAAGCAGACCGTGAGGACGGTACGCACCGGACTCATCATCGGTGCCATCATCACGGCCATCGTCGGAATTCTCATGCTGGCATTCCCGCAGAGCTCGGCATTTCTTGCCGCGATAATCTTCGGAGTCTTTGTTCTCATTCGTGGCATCGTGCGCGTTGTCGTGGGCATCGGTGGCCCCGGACTCACCGGACTTGGCCGAACGCTCAGCATCATTACTGGTGTCATCCTGCTGGCTGCCGGTGTCGTGATTCTGCTCAACCTCACCGTCGGCGTCGAGGTACTGGCCATCATCATCGGAATCTCATGGATCATCGACGGAATTGCAACGCTCATCGAGTCGTCACGCGCGGCAGCTCGAGCGTTCAGCATCGTGACCGGAATCATCTCGGTGCTTGCGGGAGTGGCGATGTTCTTCCTCGGCGGCCAGGGCGTGGCCATCATCATGATTGTCATCGGAGCCGTGGCGCTAGCGCTGGCGGTTGTGCAGATCGTCGGCGCCATCGCCGTTGGTCGGGTCTCGCGCTAACTGCTCAGAATCATTGGGGCGGTCATCTACGGATGGCCGCCCTGATTCGTTTCCCGACCGTCAAGCACAGCGCGCGCCAACTCGACAAGGTTCAGGGGTCCGAACGGTTCATCGGTCACGCCAAGGTCGTCGAGATGCCACCAACGCACATCGTGGATATCGGAAAACTCATTGGGCATCCAGTTGTCGTCAACGGGTGTGAAAGATTGCGTGTGCACGGCAAAGAACTCGGCGCGCGTTGTTTGGATGTGGCCATCGGCAAACGTGCTCTCCCCCGAGACGCCCCACACTGGTTCACCGACGTCTGTCACGAGCAGTCCGGTTTCTTCAAAAAGCTCTCGAATGGCGCCTTGACTGTGCGACTCGTGGTCGTCGACTCCCCCACCCGGCGTGATCCAACGGATGACCGGGACGGCCAGCGAGGGTGAGGCCGTCTTCATCAGCAGCAGTCGCTTGTGTTCGTCAAACAGAAGCACGCGCGAAATCCGACGGTGCGCGGGGCGAATCACGGATCTAGCCTGCGAAACCGCTCGTGTCACCAACAAGACGCGTGTGGTCAGCGGGAACGGGCTCAACGGCCGCGAGGGCAATTTCGGCGGCAAACTCTGCGACGTTGTACAGACGACCTGCCGCCTGCTTGCGAGCTTCGATGGCACCGGGGTTGACGCGATTCAGCAGCGTAGCTGTAATCGTTCCCTCAATCATGTCGCCCGATACCACCACAAACTCGATGTTGTGCGTGGCAAGTTCGTCGATCATGTTGCGCAGGGCATCCTCGCCGGCGCGTTTTGACAGGGCAACGGCCTCGTACTCCGGCATGGTTGGCGTGGTGCGGATGAAGTGTGCTTGGTGACTCGTAACAAACACCACACGTGCACCATCCGCCAAGTGGGGTATTGCCGCCGTGAGCAGTTCGACCTGTGCGTCTCTGTTCAGGCGCATAGCGTAGTTCTCTCCCATGGTGGTTTCCATGCCACCTGAGGCGTTCATCACCAGGATGTTGAGCTTGCCAAATGCGGCTTCCGCCGCTGCGAACATGCGGCTGACATCGGCAGAGCTGGTGAGATCTGCACCCACGATGATCGCTTCGCCGCCGGCTGAAATGATGCCGTCGCGAATCTTGGCAGCACGAGCTTCTTTGTCGCGAAAGTTGATCACCACGCGAGCGCCGGCTTCAGCAAAAAGGGCCACAGTGTCCGCGCCAATGCCGCGCGAAGAGCCGGTGACGAGTGCTGATGTGCCACTGAGTGAACCCAAAGCCAGGGGGTTAGTCATGAGAGTCTCTTTCGGTGTGCTGAGTGCGCGCGCTCGGCGCCCTGTCCGATATCGAGACTAGCAAGTGACGACGGATGCACCTGCTACGTTGAGCGCATGAGTGAAGCGGCGGTGACGGGTCGACCTACTCCCCTGGTTCTCTCACACCGGGGTAACATGCCGGGTTTCATTGAAAACACGCTGGGCGGCTTCAGATCTGCTCTCGCGGCGGGTGCCGATATTCTCGAGAGTGACGTGCACGTCTCCCAAGACGGCGTTCCGATGCTTTTTCACGACGACACGCTGGAACGGCTGTCGGGTGACCGTCGACGCGTTCGTGATGTTTCCAGCGATGAGTTGCGGGCTCTCGATCTGGGGGCCGGTGAGGGTGTGCCTTCGCTCGAAGAGGTTCTCGTCGCTCTGCCGAGAGCACGCTTCAACCTCGACATGAAATCGCCCGACGCCCCTCACGCCACCGCGTCTGTGATCACGCGGCATAACGCACACGACCGTGTGCTTCTTGCTTCGTTCTCAGAAAAAAATCGACGGAAAGTTCAACGACTTTTGCCTGAGGTCGCGACAAGTGTCTCGGCAGGACAATTCGTTGCCATTGTGTGTGCTGCCAAGCTCGGGCTGGCCGGTCTCGTGAAGCGCTTGGCGGGTCGTGCGACAGCGATGCAGATTCCGACGCGGGCACTAGGCATGGATACCTCATCCGCGAGATTCATCTCGCTAGCGCAACGCTGTGGCGTGCGCGTTGAGTACTGGGTCATCAACGATGAAGCCAATATGCGGCTACTGCTGAAACGCGGTGCAGATGGACTCGTCACGGATAGTGTGGCACTGGCTCGCGAGGTCATCGCGTCACGCCATACTGAGAGCTAACTGGGAATTTGTCCACTGAGGGAACGCATCGTGCCGTTGCGCGCGTTACCTCCACTAGACAGGTATCACAACGCCTGTTGAGGAGGCATCATGCGAAGTCAATCACTAAGGGGTTCCAGCCTCAATAGTCGCAGTTTGGCAAGCGACGAAGGAATCGTCTTTTCGGAACGCAAGAAGGTCATGTACGTCTGTGGCTCCTGCGGAACGACCACCACGATGACTTTTGCGGCAGATGCCGAGAATCCTGATGCGTGGACCTGCGCGTCGTGTGGTGAATCCGCGACACTCGGTGAAGCCGGTGCGGCCCAGCGTCTCGCTACCGCCGCCGAAGATGACAAGGTGGCTCGGACGCCGTTTGACATGCTCCTGGAGAGACGCTCGCGCGAAGAACTCGAGGTTATTCTGCAGGAGCGCCTGCAGTATCTGCGCGCTCGCCGTGGCCAGGAGAAGCTCGGCGCCTAGTCTTTATCAGCGCAGCCCGCACCGCGACAGCGCCCACGAGGCAGAGTCCCGCAATTCCGAGGGCAGCCAGCATCAGCTCGATTGCTCGGCCCGCAACCATTGCCGGTGTCGCGGTAGAAGACAGCGGGACATCTGCATACATCGCACCGGCGGTAAATCTTGGCAATTCCTCGATGGTTGAGCCGTCCGGGGCAATGATGGCAGAGACGCCGACGGTCGAAATGTTCACGACTGTGCGCCCCATCTCCCTGGCCCGCAGGCGAGCGATGGCGAGCTGTTGCAGGCTTTCATCTGTACGCCCAAAGTCGGCGTTGTTTGTCTGAGCAAAAACAATCTGGGCGCCTTCTCGTTGCATGTCGTACGCCTGCTGATCGTCGGTGATGTCGAAACAAATCGACAGCCCCACCGGTGTCTGTCCGATGACAACGACGTTCGGGCGCGTTCCAAATGAGTAGTCACGGGTAACCAAACCCACGAGATCGGGAGCCAAAGCGTAGAAAAAATCTCGGGCGGGCATGTACTCGGCAAAAGGCACCGGATGGATTTTGTCGTACTGAGCGGTGACGCCCTCACCGGGTGTCCATACGAGCGACGAGTTGAAGTACGTGTCCGGGTCCGGATGCGTAATCGTGCCGAAGACTATGGGAGCATCCAACCGAACGGCAACTTCGTTTACCAGCCCAGCAGAAATCTCGTCTCTCAGCGGGTCTATGTCGTTTCCGTTCTCTGGCCAGACAACGACGTCGAGGGGCTTGCCCACAAGCGCTTCCGAAGCGGCCAAGTGATCGTTGAGAATTTCACCCTGGGTGTAGCCCGAAAAAAGTCCCGCATCGGAGTTGCCTTGAACCGCGCCAATCCGCATCGAACCCGACGTCTCAATCGGAAATGTGGGTACCAGAAGCGCGCACACCGTCACGACCACGGGAACAGACCACAACCAGCGTGCGCCAACCGTGCGAAGCAGAACCACGATGGTGGCACCCAGCCAGACAAGAACGAAGGTCAGCCCTGCTGTTGACAGCCATGGAACGAGGTGACCAAAAATTCCGTCCGCTTGGGATTGAGCCACGCGTCCCCACGAGAATCCCCCTTGAGGCCAGACGGACGAGATGCCCTCCCGAGCCACCCATAAACCTGCGATAACGAGGGGAATGAATCCAACTTGGGCGCGAGGAGTCGCCCACAATCGAGGGCCGTTGTTGAGAACAAAGGCTGCGATGATGGCCCAAATCACCTGCCACAAAATCATTACTGTTGCCAGGGCGAGCCATGGGACGGGACCGAGATAGAGAGTCAGCCAGTCGATGAGCGGTAACCAAAACGCCACACCAGATGCGAGGCCAACAAGGAGCGCAGTCCACCATCGACGTCCCGCCAGGCTCCACACCATCAGGGCGACGCCGGGCACGGCGAGAAACCACCATCCCGGCTCGGGGAATGATGCGCTGAGCGTCAGACCACCGATGGCCGCAACGGGAATGGCCGCAAATAGAGGAAGCTTTCTTCGCCAGCGGGAGATCATTCGAAGCCCACGCTCGAGTACGCCACGACCCCTCGTCGTACCTGGTCGAGAGCCGCGCGGGCGGTTGTTGCCAGTGTTGGTCCGGCAACATTGGTCACCTGATCGAGCAGGTCTATCGTCTGCTTCGTCCAACGAACGAAGTCGCCGGCGGGCATGTCGGCGTCGAAAAGGACGTCATCAAGAGATGCCCCTTGAGCCCAACGATACATAGCTCGTGACAGTCCGGCAGCTAGCGGAGTTGTGCCGGGTAGCTTTACACGTTGTTCGATGTCGTCGAGTTCGCTCCAGAGGTTTCCTGTGGCATCAAATGCGGTCACAAACGCTCCGCGAGGCAGCCGGCGTTCGCTAATGTCGCCCTCATCTCTCCGTGGTTCGAAGACGATGGCGCAGATGAGAGCTGCCAGGCCGGGCGGGTCGAGTTCGTCCCACAGCCCCCGACGCAGTGCTTCGGCAACCAAGAGATCTCTATCCCCGTATATGCGCGCAAGCGCTCGGCCCTCGTGTGTGCGCTCTAGCTTCCCTGTGTCGGTGTTGCGGAGGTAACCCAGTTCGAGCAACACATCGCAGACACGATCGAAGGTGCGAGCAACAGCTCCGGTGCGTTCGTTGATCTGGCGAACCAGAGTGTCGGTGTCACGCCGCAGGCGCCACCAGCGTTCCGCCCAGCGCGCGTGTTCTTCGCGGTCCGCACAGGCGTGACACGCGTGCGCACGCATGTCCTTACGCAGGCGATTCAGCTCGTTTGCGCGGCGGTCACGAGCGGCGCGAGAATCGTTGGCACGCACAGATGCGCGCTCCTTCTCTGTAAGTGCACGGCGAACTGCTGCATATTCGGTGAAATCACCGAGGTGGCATGTCATGGGCGCCTCAAAGCCGGTGAGTGATTCCTCCTGCTGGCGAACTTTGCGAGCGAGGTCGACCACTGCGCGGTCAGCTTGGAATTGAGCAAACGACGACTCGAGAATCTCGCGCGTGCGCTGTCGGCCAAACTGATAAACGAGGTTTACTGCCATGTTGTAGGTAGGTCGAAAACTTGAGTTGAGGGGGTACGTTCGTCGACTAGCAAGGTTGGCTATTGACTGAGGATCGTGCTGACCGGTCCACTGCACGACGGCATGTCCTTCGACATCGATGCCGCGTCGTCCGGCTCGTCCGGTGATTTGGGTGTACTCGCCAGCGGTGAGGGGAACACGAGCCTCACCATTGAACTTCTCAAGTTTCTCAAGGACGACGGAACGCGCGGGCATGTTAATGCCGAGTGCCAGCGTCTCGGTGGCAAACACGACCTTGACGAGTTTTCGTTGGAAGAGTTCTTCGACAACTTCCTTGAACGCGGGCAGCAGCCCAGCGTGGTGGGCTGCGACACCCCGCTCGAGGCCTTCCAGCCATTTCCAGTAGCCCAAGACGCCCAGGTCTTCATCGAGCAACGTTCGGCAGCGTTCGTCGACAATCTCACGGATTTCTTCACGCTCCGCAGCGTCGGTTAGCCGAACGCCAGCTTGCACACACTGACGAACAGCCTGGTCGCAACCGGCTCGACTAAAGATAAAGAAAATAGCTGGCAGGAGTTGCCGTTCGCCGAGCATGTCGATGACATCGGGACGATCGAGACGCGACTTCAGGGGTGCGCTCTGCCCGCCACCGCCGTAGCGCTTGCGATTACGGTCGGGCTGACGTGACTGTTGGCCGCGCGCGTGAGGCTGGCGCATCGCAGCCTGGGTCAGTCGGGCAAGTTCCGGGTTGACCCGATGGGTCGCTGCCTGTCCACTTGAATCGAAGAGGTCAACGAACTTGCTGGCCACGATGACGTGTTGGTCGAGAGGTACCGGCCGATCCTCAGAGAGCACAAGGCTCACTCCCCCACGGACGGCCCCCAGCCAGTCGGCAAATTCCTCGGCGTTAGAGACTGTGGCACTCAAACAAATGAGGCGAACGGCTTCAGGTAGATGGATAATCACCTCTTCCCACACGGCACCGCGAAAACGATCGGCGAGGTAGTGCACCTCATCCATGATCACGAACGTCAGGTCGTTGAGAGCCGCTGAATCGGCGTAAAGCATGTTGCGCAATACTTCGGTGGTCATCACGACGAGACGTGCATTGCCGTTGATGTTGGTATCTCCGGTCAGCAGGCCGACGTCGTCACTCCCCCATCGATCAACGAGTTCGTTGTACTTCTGATTACTCAACGCCTTCATGGGTGTCGTAAAGAAGACCTTGGAGGCCTGTGCCGGGTCGGACATAGCGAGGTGTATCGCAAACTCTGCAACGATTGTCTTTCCCGCACCGGTGGGCGCTGCGACGAGGACGCTCTGACCCTCCTCCACTCTCTGACACGCTTCAATCTGGAATGGATCCAAATCGAAGTCGCGAGAAACACGAAAATCCTCAACGACCGGATGCGACGCAGCGACACGTGATACCGCGTAGCGCTCGGCAGGAGAAAGCTCGCTCATCAGACGGGGGTGATTCGTTCGGGTTCCATCTCGGCTAAGGGTGCCTCAATATCCCGAAGTTCCCGGCGTGCCTTGCGCTTGTCATGAATCAGCGCCACACCCAGTGCCAGAAAGTACAGAACAACCATCGGCGCGGCGAGCAAGAGCATCGAAATGACATCGGCGGCCGGCGTTGCAATTGCGGTGAAAAGGGCGATGATCAACACCGCAACGCGCCAAGATTTGAGGATGCTCTTCGCAGAGAGAACGCCGGCAAAATTAAGCAGCACCAAGAACACGGGGAGGACGAATCCCACGCCCACCACAATCACGAGTTTGAGAACAAAGTCGAAGTAGGTCTTTGCGGTGAGAATGCTGGCGTCGTCAGCTGGAGCAAAACTTGTCATCAGTTGTACGATGCGCGGAAAAACAACCCAGCCGGCGTAACAGCCGGCAAAAAAGAGCGGGATTGCGGTAAGAAAGAACGCCAGGACGTACTTGATTTCGCGCCTCGTCATGGCGGGAACAAAAAACGCCCAGATCTGATAGAGCCAAACGGGTGAGGAGACCACGAGCCCCACGGTAAGAGCGATCTGCAGTTTGAGGTCGAAAGCCGAGGTCACGCCGTCGTAGTTGAGCGTCGCTACTCTTCCTTGGGCCTCGGCCAACGCAAAAATCGGCTGCCTCAGTGCGTCAAGAATGAAATCGGCCGTAAACCAGCCCCCCACACCGCCCAAGAAGATACCCAGGGCCGCGATGTACAGGCGTTTACGAAACTCCCGAAGATGCGCGCCAAGCGTCATGCGACCCGACCGTCGGGGTCGACGTCGCGATTCGTCAGACACGTGCTAGGCGGACGGCTTCTTTGCCGCGGGTTTGCGCGCGGCCGTGCTGGAGCGTGCAGTTGACTTTGCCGCAGATGCGGGAGCGGTCTTACTCGACGTTGATTTAACTGACGTTGCCTTGGCAGAAGAGGCCCTCACGGCGGTCGCCTTGCTGGCCACCGCCCGTGTCGAACCCGAGCGAGAATCCGATGCTGCCGCCTGGGCTGCAGCGTCCTTCTTTTCGTCCTTCATCGTCTTCATCTCGCCACGGAATATGCGCATCGATTGTCCAAGGCTGCGAGCCAGTCCGGGCAGTTTGGGCGCGCCGAAGAGCAAAACGATGATGACGATGATGATGACCGGCGTCCAGCCCTCGAATAATCCTCGGAACACTGTGAATCCTTTGCATTAGGTGGCTTGTGATTAGTTTACGTGTGTGTGGCGCTTATGCACGAGTGAGTGGGTCAATTTTGTGCCACGCAGCCCCCCGGTCGGCCCACTGTCCTATCTCAGTGACAGCGTAGTCGGGTGAGACAACGCGGATAGCCCCGGGTGCGAGTGCCACCAGTCTGCGGAGATTTCCTAGATGTGCCACGGTGAGTTCTGCGCGAACTGCTCCGCGCGTCGACTTGCCAATGATTGCGTTGTAGTCGCTGAGCAACGAGACAGCCGATTCGCTCAGCTCAACGGTCACCACGATGCCAGAATCGGTCGCGGGAGCATCGAAAAGCGTATCCGGCAGAGATGCGGGATCGACGGGGTGGTCCCGGTGTTCAGACGATACGACAACGTTTCTCATGCGATCCGTCCGGAACGTGCGCATGTTCTGCCGAACGTGACAGTACGCCCTGAGATACCAGGTATTACCCACAACGTCTAAGCGGATAGGGCACACACTGCGGGTCTCGAGGGAGCCTTCAGCGTTGAGGTAATCAAACTCAAGTTGCAGATCGTGAGAAATGGCTCCGGCCACCGGCTCCGCACGATCGGGAATGGGGGCCCGGGGAACGGATATGTTTTCAGGACTTCCGGTGGCGCCGCGACGGATCTTGCTGATGAGGCCCTCTAAGGACGGCTTCTCTTCGTCGCGTACCACGTCGGACATGTACTGGAGACCAGCAATCAGGGCCGCGGCCTCGCGACCAGAAAAACGGGGTGTTTCAGCTGGACCTACGTGGTTCGTCATCTCGATGATGTCGTCGTCTTCAAACGTGTCGAAATCAAAATCGAAGAGGTCGCCGTGAAGTCCCTTTCCTGAATCTCCGGGGATTCCCGTCACAAAGAGCGTGCGCACGATGTTCCGCATGTCGTTTTCAGTGATTCCGAAAGTCGAGGCAGCCTCGCTGACGGTGATGGGTGAATTGTCTATCAGAAACGGAACGACGGCGAGCATCCGCGCCACGACGTCCGTCGCCTGGGGACGAGGGTTCAATTGGCGCCGAGGAGAACGACCGGTCGACTCGTTCACGACGTGCCCTCGTGCGTCACCCTCAGTACGTCGAAACGTTTGTGGATAAGCGTTCGCAAGTGCTCGGGAGCGATGATCTCGACATCCCAGCCGAACTCAACAAGTTCATCTGCGAGCAGGTCGAGATCGGCCGTGGGGATGCAGATCTCGCCGTGAGCATCAGCAGCGCCATACTTTGCCGTCAATCGAAAATCCGCGTCAGAATCAGCAACGGCCCGAACGCGAGCTATGTTCTCCGCTGCCAACTCTTCAAGTTCTGCCGTGAGGCGCGACGCAAAATCTTCGGTTGACCGCTCGTGGCGAAGGCCAGGAACCATGCGCGGAACTGTGGTCACGCGAGAAATCAAAAATGTTCGCTCGGCGTTACGGTCGAGGTCCCATGCCAACAGGTACCAGAGGCCATTCCAGTCGATGAGCGCGAGCGGGGCCGCGTGCCTGGTCGCCGGAGTGATGTCACCCGGCTTGAGGTAGTCGAATTCGGCAACAGCGGCTTCCGAGAGGATTTCGCTAAATCCGTCGACCGCACCATTCCACCCGGAGATACGCGGCCGAACTCCTGTCAGGGAGCTGTCCGGTTCGATGCCCAGCGAGCGCAACTTGTTGAGGGCGCGGAGAGCCTCTTTGTTCATCGATCCTTGTTGCCACGCGCGCGCCGCCACCTGGAGCAGGGCAATCTCACCCCTCGAAAATTCAACGTCTGCTGGAAGAACGTAGGTGGCGGGATCGATCAGGTAGCGCACGCCGTGATTGTCGTTGGACGCATCGGCCGGAGACCGGGTCTGTATGACGATGCCGAGGTCGCGGACATCCTTTTTGTCGCGTTCAAAACTCTTGGTAACGGCCGCGAGCGACTTCTCGGAGTAGGGATCGAAGGTGTCCCGGTAGCCGTCGACCGTATTCAGAATCTCGTCTACAGTCAGACCAAAGCGGGACGCCAGCATGGCGTGGATCAGACTAAATTGCCGGATGACCTTGCTGGGTTCTTCTGCCACCATGTGTCCTAGTTGACGCCGAGGATATCAATCACAAAAACCAGAGTTGAGTTGGGCGGGATGCTTCCGGTACCCGCAGAACCGTAGCCGTCTTCCGGACTAATGATGACTTCAATCTGCGACCCGACCCGTTGACCACTGAGAGCTTTTGCGAAGCCCGGAACGACGCCAGAGAGGCTGAAGGTGGCTGGCTTCTTGCCGTTCGCCCAGGTGGAATCAAATTGAGTGGGCGTGCCGCCATCTGTCGGCCAGAGCCAACCGGAGTAAGCGACAGTGACCTGCGAATCAGCTCCAACGGTGGCGCCGGTGCCGGCCTTCAAGACCGCGATTCGCGTTTCCACGGGAGGTGTCGCCCCCGACATGAAGGTAATTCCCGGTGTTCCATCTTCGGCGAGCACAATCATGGGAAATCCGTCGGGAACATTTTGTGGCGTTCCGTTGGCCTTGCCCAGGTACACGTCGTGAACGTCGAAGACGAAGACCAGCGTCGTTCCGGCCGCCAACCCCAGCGCAGTCGTGAGGTTTGGTGCGTCGCCGATAACGGCCAGAACGCGGCTCCCGACCTGAACGCACTCAAGGGCTTTGGCCAGTGCTGGTTGCGCTGTCGCGTCGAGTGGCAACAGGGCGAAGCCTGCTCCGTCGTACTTGGACGATGACAGAAGCTCCGCGGTCGTGCCGTCAAAGAGAGAAACATCTACAACAACGGTGTCGCCTGCGTGGGAGACGAGTCCGTCACCCTCAGACAGAACAACGTATTGATTTGTTGATGCCTTGAGTGGCGTGGCAAAACTGACGTCGGGGGTAGACCCAAAGCTGCCAGTGACGGAAACTGCGGAAACCCCATCACCGGTCTTTTCGTCATACGTGCACGTCGCATCCGCGGACGAAGTCGCGCAACCGGCAAGAGCGGTCGCGGCAAGAGCGGCAATGACAAGGAGTGACAGGGAACGACGCACGATACTCACTTCTAGGGTTGACGGAGAAACTGAAAGAAGTCTACGGTGCCTCTGGTTGAGAGGGTGCTGACAGGCCGTCGGTCGCGAGACGAGCATTTTCCGTGGCGAGCCGAACGCGCTTGCGCGTTGACTTGTCGCTCGCTGTCCGCTCCCCCAGGGCGCCAGGAGTCCAGGCTTCAACATCGTCGTCACTGAACTCAGACTTCGATGCGCGTCGCTTTTTCTCGGGTAAAACGGTGCCGGGCGAAAGAAGACGCGCGCTGGCGAGGAAGCCCGTGTGTGCCACCATGCGATGGTCGGGTCGCACCGCAAGCCCTTCAACGTGCCAGGTGCGAACCATGGTTTCGCTAGCCGCCGGGTGAGTGAATCGTCCAGATGCCCGCAGGGCTTCCACCACTCGCGACAACTGAGTGACGGTCGCCACGTACACAACCACTACGCCACCCGGCACTAGCGCGTCCGCAACGTCGTTGACGCACTCCCAGGGGGCCAGCATGTCGAGAATGATACGATCGGCGCCTTGTGCGCCGACAACGCCGGGGAGGGTCGCGCTGAGGTCGCCCACCGTGAGTGTCCAATTTTCAGGGGTGTAACCAAAGAATGTCTCCACATTGGCTCGAGCGACCTCAGCGAACTCGTCGCGTCGCTCAAATGAGTACAGGTGGCCGTCGCCCGCGAGTGCCCTCAGGAGCCAGAGGCTGAGAGCCCCCGAGCCCACTCCTGCCTCGACAACGCGAGAACCCGGAAAAACATCTGCCAGTCCCAATATCGCCTGCGCGTCCTTGGGGTAAATGATTGCCGCCCCGCGCGGCATAGACATGACAAAGTCGTGCAGGAGCGGCCGCAAGACCAGGTGCTCAAGACCGACGGCATTGAGAACGATCGAACCGTCGGCGAGTCCGATGATGTCGTCGTGATCAATTCCCCCGCGGTGGGAGTGGAAGACGGAACCCGGCACGAGTGTCACCGTGTGGAGGCGGCCCTTCGGATCGGTGATCTGAACGCGGTCTCCGACCCGCAATGGCCCGGGCGCGAAACGGGCAGTAGTCACTCAACACCTCGGTGTTGACCAAACGCGTCATAAATGTCCTGGGGCGTGCGTCCAGCCAGAGTGGTCCACAGCAGATTCGCGGGCGCATCATCGAGGCTGAGCAGAAGGGGAACACCAATGGTAAACAGTCCCGCACGCGAAGCTGCCGTGACTCCGACGGGCGAGTCTTCGATAGCAACGCAATCGGTTGGGCTCACGCCAAGACGTTCGGCCGCAAGGAGATAAATCTCGGGATCGGGTTTGGATTTGGTCACTTGGTCGCCCGCCACAATTGCCGAAAAGCTCACGCCGGAAATCGCATTTGCGACGCGATGAGCCATCTCCGCGTAGGCCATTGTGGCGATCGCTAAAGGAACGCCTGCGCTAAACAGGCCTCGGATGAGCTCAGGCGCTCCTGGCCGCCAGGGCATCCGTATCTCCATTTTTTTGAGCACGCGAGATGTCATGGCGCTGGTGATCTCGTCAACCGAGAGCTTCACGCCCCGTTGCTGCATGAGGAGCGCGGTTTCATTCAGACCCTGGCCAATAACCGCCAGGCCATCTTCATGGCTCCACGTTCCGCCGAAGTCCTCCACAATCTCGGTTTCGGCAATAATCCAATAGTCTTCGGAGTCGATGACCGTACCGTCGAGATCCCACACCACAGCTGCGGGCAGAGCACTTTTCGTCATAATTCATCACTCTAGCGGGCGTCGATGGGGCCAGAATCACGGCGCGGAGAGGGCAGCGAATGACGCGACGCGTAAGGTTGTCTCTGGATGTAGCCCGTTGCGGGCGGCGAGATAAACCCTCATGGGACGATGGGAGATTGGCACATGGCGACGAAGAAGCTTTTTGGCGGTCGTGTTCTCGTTGTTGCCTTCGAGGGATGGAATGACGCCGGGGAGGCGGCAAGCTCAGCCGTTCGCACTCTGCACGATGATCTCGAAGTTTTTGCGCTCTTGGTGATGGATTCTGAGCGCTACTACGACTATCAGTACACGCGACCCACGGTGAGTTTTGATGACGACGGCAGCCGAGTTCTTTCGTGGCCCACCACAACGCTTTACGCGCCACTCGTGCCGTCCTCACGAGGCGCGTCGATTTCGAACGATTCACGCGTGTCGGATAGCGGCACCAACGTCGGGAACGTCTATCTCCTCCTGGGCGTTGAACCTTCGCGCAACTGGCAAACGTTTGCCACCGAGGTAATTGATGCTGCTTTGGCTGCCGATGTAGACGCCATGGTTTTTCTTGGTGCACAACTCGCTGATGTGCCACACACGCGCCCAACGACGATTAACGTGTCGAGCGAAAATTCTGCGGTGCGGGGTGAGCTGGATGTCGAACGCAGCCAGTACGAAGGGCCCGTGGGCATCATCTCCGTTCTTTCCCAAGCCGCCGAGAGCGCCGATATTCCAACGGTCAACCTCTGGGCCTCGGTGCCCCACTATGTTCAGCACTCCCCTTCGCCCAAGGCGACCCTGGCATTGATTGATCGCCTCGAAGAGATTATCGATGTCACCATTCCTCGGGGGTCGCTCGTTACCGACGCAGCAGCGTGGGAAGAATCGATAAACCAGCTCGCCGCCGATGATGATGACATGGCCGCCTATATTGGCACGTTGGAGCAGGCGCGGGATGCCGTGGACTCCCCCAGTGCCAGCGGCGAGGCGATCGCTGAAGAGTTCGAGCGCTTTCTGCGTAAAACGGATGGCGACGGCGGTGCACCGAACTCGAGTTCCCACCCCGGTCCCAGTGAATGAGCGCCCGTGTCTTTCGTGATAATGTCGCTTGTCGGCGAAAGTTGACACCCAACGCGTGAGTGGCGGAATGGCAGACGCGCTAGCTTGAGGTGCTAGTGCCCTTATGGGCGTGGGGGTTCAAGTCCCCCCTCGCGCACGCGAAGAAGGCCTCGGTCGATAAGACCGGGGCCTTCTGTCACACCGCCTATGGCGCAGTTCAAGGGACGAGCTGAGCCTCGGGAGCGAGGCTGGCTTTCCATGCCACGAGTTTCCGCACCTGTGAACTGGTGTCGTTTGCGAGAATCTCCATGGCGTCAGCAGGCACAAAATAATTGATGGCCACCCAGGAGCGAACTTCTTCGCTGACGTCGCTAGCAAGAGCTCTCAAAACGTTGCACGGGGTTGCTTCGTTGCGGGCGACGCACACACGAACGCTGGCTTCTTTGTCACGCGACAGCTTTTCAAAAACATCCGACGGAGTGTTGACGTTGAGCGCAGCACTCTCTCTTATCTTTGCGCGACGATCTTCAGCCATGGACCGAAGACGGGCGATTTTGGTGTCAGTAACAGGCGGAGAAAGAAATGCGGCCACAGCCTGGTTGGCGAGCTCGGGCGATTCTCTCAGCGCATCGAGCTGACGCTCCTGCGCAGGAGTGTTGAAACGGATACAAGACATTAGGGAAAACTATAGGTGCCGTACTAGCCAAATAGCTGTGCGACATGGCCAAAACGCCACGCAGGCCCGGGGTCGGTGAGGTCTGTCTCCAAGACAAGATCGACGACCTGCACACCCCGCGGGGTATCAAACGTCATCGTGCCCACTGTCGTTCCGGCACCGCCTCCGCGAATGTCTCCCAAGCGAACCTCGACCCTCACGGGGGTGTCTGACCACGTCACCGCCGAGACGGTCTTCGCTGCCACAATGTTTGCCGTGGTGCTCCATAGCGTGTTCACGGTGGCGATGGGTCGGGCGGGGTCAGACAGAACAGTTTCATGAAATCCCGCCTCGAGCGAGGCAATGTACGCACCCAAAGCAGGTTGCAGTTCGGCCTGAAGCGCAGCACCTGTGGTGACCCCAAACAGCCTTACGGATTCCTTGGCTACCGTGAAGGTCGCCGAATAGAGCAAACAGGCACCCGCTTCCTCAGTTGTGCCGGTCTTTATGCCCGTGATTCCCGAGGTGCCGATCAACGTGTTGCCGTTAACGAGCTTCCCAAACAACGGTAACTCGATAGAACGAGTTCCCACGATGGCGGCAAGGGCCGGATTGTCGAGAGCCAAGTGTCCGATGGTGATGAGGTCGGCAGAACTACTTCGTGATTCTGCGCTCAATCCCGATGCATCGGCCACAACAGTGTCGTTCAGTCCCTGTTCGGCCAACCACAACGTGGTCTGCGACAAAAACTCATCCATAGATCCATAAGCCCAGATGGCTAAGGAATTCGCGATGTTATTGGAAGAGTTCAGTAGCAGAGCGTAGAGAGCATCCCGCTCGGTTGTTGAGTCCCCTACGGAAACTTCGGAGTACTTGCCGTCTTGGGCGATGATCGCGTCAAGCTGATCAATGTCCGCCTGCCCAAAAGTGATTGTGGGGCCCGGCTCATTCGCCTGAAGGGGGTGTGCTTTCAGAACCATGAGCGCTGTAATGACCTTTGTCATGCTCGCGATCGGCACAACGTCGTTTGTCGGCGCCATCCCGAGAGGACCAAAGTCATCGGCAACAACTGCGCTCACGCCGAACGGGGGCACTGCGGGAGCAACAAGTTCACCGCTCACAAAAGGCTGTTGAAGAACGCTGGTCGTCGAAGACGGGAGTGGCACCGCCAGCACAGTGATCGACCACCCGAGAAAGGCAAGCAGGATGGTGAGGGAGCCAAATACAAAGAGACGACGCCTCCGATACACGACGGGAGACCGCCGACGGCTCTGTGGAGAGCGCTGGAGAGTCTCGTGTCCGTCGGCAACTGTCACCGGAACATACTAGGGGCGTCATCGAGGCACAGCGCGTACAACGCGACGGCAGCAGCGGAAGCCACATTAAGTGAGTCGATGCCGGAACGCATTGGAATCCGCACCACGGAATCCGAAACACTCATGGCAGCGACCGAGATTCCGTCGCCCTCAGTTCCCATCACGATGGCAACGCGCTGGGGCCGTTCCCGGGCAAACTCGGCCAGAGTGGCCGAGTCTTCGGTCAACGCCAGTGCAGCGATGTGGAACCCACATTCGTGGAGCACATCTCGCGTTGATGGCCAGTCCAGTGTGCGCGTCCAAGGCACCGAAAACACTGCCCCCATAGATACGCGAACACTGCGCCGATAGAGCGGATCGGCACAACGGGGGGTGATGAGCACCGCGTCGGCACCCATCCCGGCCACAGCTCGAAAAATAGCACCAACGTTGGTGTGGTCAACGATGTCTTCGCAGATAACAATGGTGCGGGCTTCGCTCAGAACCTCAGCGAGTGAAGGAAGCTCCGGGCGTTCAAACGACGCAAGAGCACCTCGGTGCAGATGGAAGCCAGCAATCTCTTGCAAAATCTCTGGACTCCCGACGTAGACGGGGCAGTCAAAGCCGTCGAGGTCTCGCAGGACTTCTTCGGACTTCTCGGAAAGTACGAGCGCCGATCTGGGTGTGTGTCCCGCAGCGACGGCACGTCGAATGACTTTGGGCGACTCA
The DNA here is from genome assembly GCA_903857985.1 of uncultured Microbacteriaceae bacterium. GTDB lineage: Bacteria > Actinomycetota > Actinomycetes > Actinomycetales > Microbacteriaceae > UBA963. The sequence continues at coordinate 7,496 of CAIOGW010000016.1, read as the reverse complement.
GCAATATAGATTCCCTCTGCCGGTTCGCGAACCTTGCGGAGGGCAACATCGGTGAGGTCGGTGTAGTCGCGCAACGCTGGATCCGCTGCAGATAGCTGAACTGTGTGTGCCAAAATTGTTCTCACTGTAGAAACATTTGCGAAACACCCGTTTCGTATGCTCAGCCTATGGTGACGGCACGAGCGGATTCACCCGCAACCGAGCAAGCGAGTGATATTGCTCGCCTTGTTTCTGGTAAGCGTGTTGCCGTGCTCACCGGGGCGGGAGTCAGCACAGACTCGGGAATTCCCGATTACCGCGGTCAGGGAGCGTCGAAACGCACTCCGATGAAGTTCGCTGATTTCATGAGTTCTCTCGAGTATCGCCGCAGGTACTGGGCGGGAGCGCATCTTGGCTGGCGCCGGTTTGCCGCGGCCGAACCTAACCGAGGTCATATCGCGCTGGCAGCAATGGAACAGCAGGGTGCAATTTCTGGAATCGTCAGCCAAAACGTTGACGGCCTTCATCGTCGAGCCGGGAGCGCCCACGTTGTCGACCTGCACGGAACCCTCAGCAGGGTCGGCTGTGTCGATTGTGGGCAGATGTACGATCGGGAAAGCGTTGAGCACCGAGTGGCACTGCTCAACCCGTGGCTCGCTCAGTTGCCCGATCCCGAGCTTGCTCCCGATGGTGACTCAGACGTCGAAGGTTGGCAGTCCGTCGAGGTTCCCGAGTGCACGGTGTGCGGAGGCATCCTCAAGCCAGATGTGGTTTTCTTTGGAGAATTTGTGCCCCCCAAGGTCTACCAGGCGGCTACGGCACTCATCAACCGCGCAGATGTCCTGATCGCCGTGGGAACTTCTCTCGTTGTCAACAGTGGTTTACGACTCGTGGAACTGGCTCATCGTCGCCGCGATGCGATTGTGATTGTTAATCGCGGTGAAACGAAGGCCGATCGCCTGGCGACAGTAAAGGTTGACGGAGGATCGAGTGAGTTTCTAAATGCGCTCGCCGCTGCTACCGGCGCGGGTAACCTCATCGAGGACATCGAGTAGCCGAGCAGCTGAGGCCTTCCACGAAAACTTTATAGCTTGACCCAGTGCGTTGCGGGAGAGCTGGAGCCACGTCTGTTCGTCATCCAGTTGCGCGAGGGCAGCAGAGAATGCATCGGCGTCTGTTGCTGGAGCAAACAGCGCCGCCTCGCCGGCCACTTCATGGAAAATGTCAATGTCGCTCACGACAACCGGTGTACCTTGGGCCATTGCCTCGATGAGGGGAATACCGAAACCTTCGTCCAAAGACGAGGACACGAGGGCACGTGAGGTGGCGAGAAGATCGTGGTACTCCCCTTCGGGCGTTCCGTCGTGAAAAACAAGCTGTGCCTGTGGCGCTCGTTTTTCCAGTTCTCGTTGTGTCTTAGTGTCAATTCGGCTCAGAAAGTGGAACTCCCAGTCCGGGCTGAGCTCCGCAGCTTTCACCAGTGTCGACACGTTCTTGTACGGCATGAACGAGCCCATGTAAATGGCTCGTCGGGCGCGCTTCCTGAACGGAAGGAGGTTCTGAGGGTGTGCCGGTCGATCCGCTGCGTTGGGAACGACAAAGACAGGTCGTCGAGAAAGCCGATGTTTCGCGATAAGGCCCGCCGTTGTGTGAGAGACAGCGACGACGGCATCGCTCCGATTGAGCAACCAGCGCTGAGGTGCCCACGACAGGTGATACAAACGCCACAGCAGGCGTAGGGGCCAAGCGAACTGAGGCGGTGGCGTGCGATGCCGATAGTAGATGAGATCGTGCACGGTGAGAACAAGACGATAGTTTCTGCCCCGCGCGCCCATCGTTTGCATGGGAGAGAAAACAACGTCCAGATTGGCGAGGTTGACCTGATGCGCCACCCACGCTTCTCGAGAACTCGTGGGTGATGAAACGGAGATGGTCTCCCCTTCGGGAAGCAGGTCACGCTGACGATCGTCAGAAATGATGAAGACGAGCTGGTCTGCAGATCGTCGCCTCACCAGGAGAGCGAGCTCGTGGGCAAGTCCGGCACTGAATCGACTTATTCCGTCGTGGTGATCCCAGCGAATGTAGCGCGCGTCGAATCCGATTCTCATGCGTTCACGCCGGGAAGTTTCAAGAACTCTCGAATAACATTGGCAGCTTCGTCGGCAGCCTCGTAGTGCACCAGATGTCCCACATTCTTGATGATGTGCAGGGAAACGTCGCTGAGACGTGCCGCTAGTTCGCGTTGTCGCACCAATGAGGTGATGTCATCGCGATCGGCAACAATCATCAGTACGGGCCCCGTGAGTCCATGGGCGAATTGGCCAACATCGTTACGAACACTCGCCTGGAACGCCTCGAGTACGGCACGGCGCCCGTCAAAAACCGAAAAGTACTCGTCGTGTTGTCCGTGAATCCACCGTCGCAGCTTTTTGTCTCTCGTTTTGGCCATGGTGAAGCTCATCACCCGAACAATTGCCCTGTTTCGAAGGAGTGCATAACCCCAACGCTCGGGCAGCTTCGCCGAGACCGTGTAGTAGCCCACGGCCATTTTGGTCATCAATCCACGAGGCCCCTGAAGGGCGTTGGCTGCTATGGGATTCACCAGCACGGTAGCGGGCACGGCGAGCCCAGCCGCGCGGGCTGCGGAAACGACGATGGAACCGAATGAATGACCCAGAACCGCTGCTCCGGGAGCATGGGCGGCACAAAATGCCTTAAGCCACATTGCGAAAGCGTCGATGTCGGCAGTGCCCGAAAACGCTCGTGTCGAACCGAATCCGGGCAAATCCGGAATGAGGACACGAACCCGAGGTCCGAGAGCTGCGACAAAAGGCTCCAAGCCGTGGTGATCGCCGCGGAATCCGTGCACCATCACCAAGTCGACCGGTCGGTTCTGCGGCCCGAAATCCCACCATGCGGTCTCCACCGTGTTCACGAGGCCGCTGATCGATCGCACGGGAACCTGTGCCAGTCGATCAGCGTAAGGAGACGTGGCTGTTGACACGCGCGTAAGTCTACGCGCAGGGTGCTGTCGTGTCGGCGTTGCCCTCTGAGCGTGGTCTGTCGACACGCGTAGAGTGAGGGCGTGAATGCACCGATAGAGCTTCCCGAATGGGCCCGTAGTCTTGCGGTCTTCGATACGGAAACCACCGGATTAGCTCCGGAAACCACTCGAATTGTCTCAGCACACGTGAGTCTGCTGGATTCCGCTGGTCAGGTCAGCGAAGCCCGCGACTGGTTGATCAACCCGGGTATTGAGATACCGGAAATCGCCACCAGTGTGCACGGCATTACCACGGCGTACGCGGTTCAACACGGCCAGGAGCCCGCCGCCGCAATTGCCGAAATCCTATCCGTCCTCGCCGCCCACCTAGACTCCGGCATCCCCCTTGTCGCCTACAACGCCAGTTACGATTTCACGATTCTTGACCGAGAGGCAAAGCGCTACGGACTCGAGCCGCTGGGCGATGTGCGACCCGTTATTGACCCCCTCGTGATTGATAAACACGTTGACCGCTACCGTAAGGGCAAGCGTCGTCTCGAGAATGCCGCCGGACACTACGCTGTTGCGCTCGAGCACGCACACGATGCCTCTGCAGACGCTATTGCCGCCGGGCGCATAGCTCAGGCTATGGCTCGGGTTCACTCCGAGAAACTTTCGATGACGGCACTGCAGCTCCACGACGCTCAGGTTAACTGGGCAGCGGAGCAGGCGGCGAGTTTCGCTGCCTACCTCACATCTCAGGGAAAGACACCCTATGCCGACGACGGAAAATGGCCCGTTCGTTAACGTAAGAAACGGACATCGCTTGCGCGATGCCCGTTTCTGAAAAAAGACTAGTTACTTCCTCCGAAGCCCTTGAAGCGCTGGTTGAACTTCTCGACACGACCAGCCGAGTCCATGATGCGCTGCTTGCCCGTGTAGAACGGGTGCGAGGCGTTGCTGATCTCAACGTCGATGACGGGGTACTCGACACCGTCTTCCCAGGTGACCGTCTTTGACGAGGTTGCCGTGGATCGAGTGAGGAAAGACTCTCCCGACGCGAGGTCGTGGAATACGACTGCCTGGTACTCGGGGTGAATTTCAGCCTTCATGAAAAGTCCTTGTTGTCTACGGATGTTGCCATCACAGGTGAATCGCCGAAGCGAACGCCTTACTTTATCAGAAATTTAATAGGCCACGTGCGCCCGGAAGCCACCATCGACGGCGGTCACCTCAATGCCCACGCCGTAGGCAGTGGAGAGCACATCGGAGGTGACCGTGTCAAAGATGTTGCCCGCAGCGACGACAGATCCTTCCCTCAGCACGAGAGCGTGCGTAAATCCGGCAGGAATCTCTTCAATGTGGTGCGTAACCACCACGATGGCCGGTGACGACGTGACCTGAGCAAAAGCGCCCAGGAGTCGCAGAAGGTCTGATCGGGCCGCCATGTCGAGGCCGGCTGTAGGTTCGTCGAGAAGGAGAAGTTCAGGGTCGGTCATGATGGCGCGTGCCAATTGGAGCCGCTTTTGTTCACCTTCGCTGAGAGTGCCAAACGTTCGGGACGTAAGTTCGCCGAGGCCCCACTCCCCCAACACGCGACGTGCACGGCGAATGTCGATCTCATCAATGTCACGGCCGCGAGCCTGCGCGGCTGCGTAGGCAGCCGACACAACGGCGTCGGAGACGCTTTCCTCGGGGTCAAAGCGCTTCAGCATGGCAGCTGATGCCAACCCGATGCGCGGACGCAACCAGTCGGGGTCGGCGGATGAGAGTTCCTCGTCGAGCACGATCGCGCGCCCCGAACTGGGCAAATCCCACCCGGCAAGAATCTCGAGAATGCTGGTCTTTCCCGAGCCGTTGGGCCCCACAACCACCCATCGTTCTCGCGAATCGACCTGCCACGATACGTCCCGCAGAATGGGCCGCCCGCCTCGCTGAAGTGAGACGTGGTCAAACTCTAGAACTCGGGTCATATGCCCATCGTAATGAGCCAACGACAGCAGAAAAGCACAATCATCCTCACGGGCCTGTGATGCGCCTGCCGTAGGGTTAGAGCCATGGATAGGCGTCTCGGGAGAAAGCTCGTTGTGCTGGACGCCGATTCGACACTCATTGACAACGAGGTCATCGAACTGTTGGCCGACGAGGCCGGCAGCGGGCTCCTTGTCTCCGAAATAACCGATCGAGCAATGCGGGGAGAGCTCGATTTTGCGGCGAGCCTTCGTGAGCGTGTGGCCACGCTGAGAGGACTCACGCCCGAAGCTATTGATCGTGTGCGCGCCAAAGTCTCGGTAACAAAAGGGGTGCCCGAACTGATTGCCGCCGTGCAGGCAGAGAATGGCTGGGTGTGCGTCGTCTCCGGCGGCTTTCACGAAGTGCTTGATCCCATAGCGCAGGCTCTCGGGGTGAACGCGTGGAGGGCTAATCGACTCGAGACTGCTCCGGACGGTTCGCTCAGCGGCCAGGTCTCCGGTCAGATCGTCGACGCTTCCGCGAAAGCCACAGCGCTCCTCGATTGGGCAAACGAAGGTGTTTTTTTGCGAGGAGACACCGTGGCCATCGGGGATGGAGCCAACGACCTCGACATGATGTTGGTCGCGGGAGTGTCCATTGCGTTCTGCGCCAAGCCCATCGTGCGTGCGAGCGCCGACGTCTCCATTGATGACCGCGATATGCGCTTGGCGATTGACCTCATCGCAGGATCGACCGTGAACTGAGGCTTAGCCGCCTCAGCATCTCGCGTTCCCACTGCGAACGTTGCGACCTAGTGGCCCATGCCCAAGCCGCCGTCGACGGGGATGACGGCTCCCGAGATATAGCCCGCGTCGTCTCCGGCCAGCCAAACAACCACCTTGGCCACTTCAGAGGGTTGTGCAAATCGACCGGCGGGAATGTTTCGCTTGTACTCGACCTGCTGTTCTTCGGCGAGAGCCGCAGTCATATCTGTTTCGATGAAGCCCGGCGCCACCACGTTCGCGGTGATGCCCCGGGAACCAAGCTCGCGCGTCAGACTGCGCGCCATGCCGACAAGGGCACTCTTGGAAGCAGAGTAATTGACCTGTCCCGCAGAGCCGAAGAGGCCCACGACGCTGCTGATCAGAATGATGCGTCCAAACTTGGCTTTGAGCATGCCCTTGGTGGCCCTTTTCACCACGCGGAACGACCCGCCCAGATTGGTGTTCACCACGTCATCAAAGTCATCTTCGGACATGCGCATCACCAGGGTGTCGCGGGTTATTCCCGCGTTGGCAACGAGCACTTCGATGGGGCCGAGCTTCTCCTCGACCTCCGCAAATGCCCGATCGAGGCTGGCGCCGTCGGTCACGTCGGCGATGACCGTCAGGCTACCCGTTGGTCCTGAACCAGTTCGTGCGGTGACCGCAACACGATGGCCAGCAGCCACAAACTCCTGAGCGATGCTCAAGCCAATGCCACGGTTTCCACCGGTAACGAGGACGGTGCGTGCTGTCATGAGGGGCCTTTCGGTGTGTCGACGGACTCAGCATAGCCTTAGGCTTGAGACCACCCCTTATCGTCAGCGAGGCATGCTCATGCGCCAGAAGCTCCCGTCGGTTACGACTCTTCAACGCTCGCCCACGGATGAACGCCGCGTGCGGTTTATTAAGTACACGGTCGCTATGACGATTCGGGTGGTGTGCATCGTCCTCATGGTCTTTGTTGAGGGCTGGTGGCTGCTGGTCTGCGCGGCAGGTGCCGTTTTTCTGCCGTACTTTGCCGTCATTATTGCCAATGCTGTTCGCCTCGAAAGCGTGCCCGATGTCGTGAGACCCGGACCGCTGATGCTGAGCCCGGGCAGAGGAGAATCCGCGCAGGCTGATTCGATGAACGCTGTCGCGGCAAACCCTATGCCGAAAGAGCGTCGGTGACACAACGCGCCGCAACGGGGACCGCCACCTCGACCGAACTTTCTGGGTGGCGCCGGTGGTTCGCCTACGTTGCCCTCACCGCGGTCTTCGGAGTGACATGCGTTGGTTTAGGAATTTGGCAGCTCGAAAGGCGCGAGGAAACAGTCGCCGAGATAACCAGAGTTCAGGCCAACTTCGATGCCTCACCGGTTGCACTGAGTGATTTGGTGCCCAGTCGGGAGAGCTCAGACCCCGACGCCCAGTGGCGTCCCGTTATTGTGCAGGGGACGTATATGGTGGCCGACCAAGTCCTCGTAAGAAATCGCACGTCGGAACAGGGCCCGGGGTTTGAGATTCTGACACCCCTTGTTACGGACGACGGAACGGTGTTCGTTGTCGATCGAGGCTGGATCGACAAAGACGCGACCGGAAAGGGCCCGGCCACTGTTCCCGCACCCCCCGAAGGTTCTGTCTTCGTGACGGCCCGCCTACGAACCGGCGAACGGAGCATCCCCGGGCAAACCGCGTCTGGCAATCTCGTTCCGACAATTGACCTGGCCGCCCTAGCCTCGAGGTGGAATGTTCCCGTTTACACGGGCGTCTATGGAGAGCTCATTAGCGAAAGTCCATCGACACCAGCGGGGGCACCCCTATCGAAACCATCAACG
>CAIOGW010000015.1 GCA_903857985.1 uncultured Microbacteriaceae bacterium | reverse complement strand
GGGGACGTCCACCCGCGAGAGCCGCAAGCGGGCACTCATCATCGCCGGCTCCCTGGGCGTGTCTGTCATCCTCTTTACCCTGCTGCTGCGAGCAACGACCGCGTTGATTGGAATCCCGCAAGAAACGTGGCAATGGATCAGCGGGGGAATCCTCATCGCCTTGGGTGCCGTCACCGTCTTCCCCAAAATCTGGGACAAAATCTCAACGCGTTTATCTCTTCAGCGATTGACGAATCGCGGACTGTCACAGGCCCAGGCGCGGGGTGGAGTCCTGGTAAGCGTTTTGACGGGAAGCGCACTGGGCCCCGTCTTTAGTTCCTGCTCTCCTTTTTATGGATTTGTCGTCGTATCCGTGTTGCCTGCATCCTTTGCCGAGGGCATGCTCTACCTCATTGCCTACGTGGTCGGGCTCTGCGGAACCCTGCTCCTGCTGGCGCTGCTTGGCCAGCGACTCATGGGCAAGGCGCGCTGGCTCGCCAACCCTGACGGCGTCTTTAGGAGGGTGCTGGGCATTTTGTTCGTGTTGGTGGGCATTGCCATCATTCTCGGACTCGACAAAGACCTGCAGACGTGGTTGATCGAGTTCTCGCCCATCCGCCCCTGGGAGTTGGACTCGGGATTCATTCCGCAGGGTTAGGGGTTCCTTTCCTTTTGCACGAGTGGCGTGCCATAGTGGGACATGGCTAAAAAGAGACCATCAGTGCGGGCGGCGTGGGTTTTTGCCATCGTCGGATTTGTCACGACTCCGCTTTTGCTTTTTTTCGAAGTGACGTCGCTGTTTTTGGTCGCCATGATTCTTTACGAATCGTCAAATCCTGTAATCGTCAAGGTGCTCTTTGTCATTGGCGTTATTGGCATCGCCGCCCTAGCCCTGCTCTTGCCGCTTTTCGCGGTTTTTTCAGAAAAGGCGATTGGCGCCCGAGTGATTGCGGCCATTTCAATTGCCGGTTGGCTCGTCGCTCAGCTCTACTACCTAGGAATGGCCACTGGCCTCTGCAGCTTCCAGGGTTGCTTCCCCGCCTAAGCAGTCGGATCACGTGACTTCGCACGCTACGAATACCCCAATCGGTCGAATGGTCTCCGTAGAAAGCGAGCAATATTCATGAGCTCCGCCACCCCCGTTCCTGCGCGCAAAGTAGGCCTGCTCTCTGCCAGCGCACTGGGGGTTGGCGGCATGATGGGTGCTGGCCTCTACACACTTCTCGGGTTAGCTGCCACGACCACAGGGCCATGGTTGCCGATGGCTTTTCTTCTTGCGGGATTTGCTGCGGTTTTCTCTGTTTACTCCTACGCAAGAATGGGAGCCGCGTTTCCCAGCAGTGGCGGCCCGGCCAACTTCATTCTTAAGCAGTTTGGTCATTCCATCGTCTCGGGCGGTGTGAATGTTTTTCAGTACATCTCTTACCTGATTGCGACTGCCCTCTACGCCGCTGGCTTCTCTGAGTATGTGGGCGCGTTGTTTGGCAGCACGTTTCCCGGTTGGACATCCCGCCTGATTGGCCCCGCCGTGATCGTCGTGTTTGCGGCAATTAATGTTTTGGGGTCTCAGCTCGTTGGTAAGGCCGAGACATACATTGTTGCCGTCGAGCTGGTGATTCTTGTGGGCTTCATGGTCTTTGGTTTTTTCAGAGCAGATTTCAGTAACATCACGGTGGCAAGTTCCGCCGGTGTGAGTTTCATCGGGATCCTCACGGCCTCAGGACTGCTTTACGTCACCTACCAAGGATTTGGTGTGGTCGCCAATGCTTCTGGAGCCATGGCCCGTCCCAAAAAAGAATTGCCTCGGGCCATGTTCATCGGGCTGGCGATTGTTGCGGCCATTTATCTCACGGTGAGCACGCTCGTTGTTTTGCTTCTCCCTCAAGCCCAAATATTGGCAGATTCGGGCCATGTACTTGCCGATGCTGGTCAAGCGGTTTTGGGGCGACTGGGCTTTGTGCTTGTCTCCGGTGCCGCCATATTGGCCACTGCCTCGGCCGTCAACGCGACCATCTTTGCCGCCTCTAACATCGGTGGATTTCTTGCTCAACAGAAACAGTTGCCACAAGCGTTCCAGCGCAAGCTGGCCGGCAAGATTCCCGTTTCTCTCATCATCTCTGCTGTCGTAATTATTGTGCTCGTCGCTTTCTTCCCCCTTTCCGCTGTGGGACAAATGACGAGCCTGGCATTCCTCTTTGTCTATGCCATCGTGAGCTTGGGACACCTGAAGCTAAGAGCCCAAACCGGTGCGCGCGCGTGGCCGCTCGTAACCGCGATAGTCATTAACGCGGTGATGTTCGTGGCGCTGCTCATCGATGCCATTCGTACAGGGCCAGCCGCGTCATGGATTGTGTTGATCGTGGCGTTGCTGGGTAGCTTCGCCTACGCCTGGATTCGTTCACGTCGGGTGCCGCGCGACCCGACGTAACGGCGAGACTTCTGAAAGAAGGTCTTACGTTGGCGATAAAAACTCGACCGATTGATCGCCTACGAATACTCGGGTGGCGCGAAGGGTTTGCCATCGTCACTGGCCAGGAGGGCGCGAAGAGTATCGTCGGCCGTCGCCACGATGGCGTGTGTTTGGGCAATGAGCTGCTCGGCGGACTGTGAGCTGAGCAGGTCGAAGCGATCGAGTTCGCCAATGGGCAGCATGCCGGCCAACTGCCAACACGCGTCCATGGGATCGTCGCTCAATTCGGTATCCGCGCCGTAATTCAGCTCGCCAAACTCGCTCGCGAAGGCGAGGAGTTTGCGCACCTGCGCTTCAAGGTGCACGCGCGCCGGCATGAGGCTGTCGTCCCAGATCAAGTCGGGGATCAGTTCAATGTCGGCGACGGGGTACGGGTCATCCGGCAACCAGTCGTTGACGCGAAACCGCTGCCCGCCAAAAGATTCGAGTCCCAGAAACTCTCCCGTTGCGCCGATCTCGGTGACCTTTGCGATGGTTCCGATAGACATGCGGCCCTCGCCACCACCCACTTCTAACCCGCGCGCAATACCCACCACCCCGAACGCGGGTTTCTCCGCACCCATCAGGTCACCCAGCAGTTTGAGGTAACGCTCTTCAAAGATGCGTAGGTTCAGCGGCATTGCCGGCATTAACAGTGAGCCGAGCGGGAACATGGGCATGGTGGTCATCGTTCTACCAGCCCAACGTGCCGGGGGCACCCTTGAACGGCCCCTCGAGGTTGCTGGTGATCCAGCCGCCGTAGAAGTCGCCGTCTTGAGGAATGACGACTTCTTCGCCGACCTGACAGTGATCTACGTTGCTGGCGTAGAGGGCAACTTTGCCCGCGAGAGTCTCGAAGCCCGTGGACGGATTCTCGTAGGTCCACGCTCCGCGGCTAATGACATCTCCTGGCGCCACGAGGTCGAAATAACTGGCCATTCCCTTGAACTCGCAGTAAGAGCTGCCGATCGCGGGGACCAAGACGCCCTCGGCAAAGTCTGCGATAGGCAGGTAATAGGTCGGCGGATGGGATGTCTCCAAGACGCGAACAGCGTCGTTGGTTGATACCAGCGTCTTTCCGTTATGGACGACCGAGATGTGAGCCGTGACGGGCTCCACACGAGGAGGGCGCGGGTAGTCCCAGACCGACTCTTTCTGTGATTCGGGCACTCGGTGGGTTACCAGGGCATGGCGCGGTCAAAGTCGACCGCCGCGTCCGTGGGATTCTCGGGAAGCTCAGTACCTCCGGAGCGAACGCAAATCCACTGCAACTCTTTGGGCTCGCTCGGATCGCAGCGCCACGTGATCCAGGTCTCGGGGCTGACGCGCACAACGGACCCGGCAACAACATCCACCATGTCATCGTTGAGTCCCATTTGACCCTTACCGGCCACGAAGATGTAGAGCTCTTCGGTTGCGGAATGCTTGTGCCAGTAACCGCACTCTTCACCGGCAACGAGGGAATTCACCGTCATGCCGATGTACTGCATGTCCATCTCGTGATCGACTACTCGGCGTCCCTCGCGAAGAGGGAAAACATCAAAACCACCGACGT
>CAIOGW010000014.1 GCA_903857985.1 uncultured Microbacteriaceae bacterium | reverse complement strand
CTTGGCATAGGCCTCGACAAGCTCGACCTGTTCCGCGCTGCGGCCAGTGAGCCGAAGGTAACCGAGCGTCACCTCGTCGATGGGGAACATGGCTGCCGTCGAACCGAACTCCGGACTCATGTTTCCGATCGTGGCGCGGTTAGCCAGAGGAACGGCAGCGACACCCGGACCGTAGAACTCAACGAACTTGCCCACGACACCGTGAGCACGAAGAATTTGGGTGATTGTCAGAACAACGTCGGTCGCCGTGACGCCGGCAGGAATCGATCCCGAGAGCTTGAAGCCAACAACCTTGGGGATAAGCATCGAAACGGGTTGACCCAACATGGCCGCCTCAGCTTCGATACCGCCAACGCCCCAGCCCAGCACTCCCAGGCCGTTGACCATGGTGGTGTGCGAGTCGGTGCCGACGCAGGTGTCGGGGTATGCCTGCAGAACTCCATTGACCTCGCGCGACATCGTGACGCGCGCCAGATACTCAATATTGACCTGGTGCACGATTCCCGTTCCGGGTGGCACAACCTTGAAATCATCGAACGCCGTCTGGCCCCAGCGAAGGAACTGGTAGCGCTCACCGTTGCGCTCATACTCGATGGCCACGTTGCGCTCGAGGGCGTCTGCTTCGCCGTAGACGTCAGCAATCACCGAGTGGTCGATCACGAGCTCTGCCGGCGCGAGCGGGTTGATGCGCTTAGGGTCGCCGCCCAGAGCTGAAACGGCCTCACGCATGGTGGCGAGGTCAACGATGCACGGCACGCCGGTGAAGTCCTGCATGACAACTCGCGCCGGCGAAAACTGGATTTCCGTGTCGGGCTCGGCCGTGGGATCCCAGGCACCGAGGGCGCGAATCTGGTCGGCGGTGACATTGGCACCGTCTTCGGTGCGGAGCAGGTTCTCGAGAAGAACTTTCAAGCTAAAGGGAAGCTTTTCGTGGCCGTCGACCGTGTCGATGCGAAATATTTCGTAGGTTGCACCTCCGGCCGTGAGGGTGGACTTTGCTCCGAAGGTGTTGACGACAGACACTGTGATTGCTCCTTTTATTGCGCATGATGTCGTGGAAAGACATGACCAATGAGGATCCTCGCCCAGGTGCCTCGAGGAACCGCATTTATCTTGATATCAAGATACTCCGTTTTCGGATTGCTCAACTGCTTTTTCCTTGAAAAGTCCGCGAACGAGCAACCACGTTGCCGCCAAGACGGGGACGTAGAGGGGAAGTCCGAGGGCTAGCTTTGCCGTGAGCAAAGCCTGATTGAGCGCGGCGTTTTCTGCCCCGGAGGCCAGAGAGGCGGCCACGAAGAGCGGGACCTCGACCGCCAAGCGAATGACAAACATGGCGAGCCACAGAAGTGTGGTGATGGTGTAGACGCGACGCGACTCACGATCCTTGCGCCACGCACCCTTGTCCTGGCGATAAAGCCCAATGACAAGTCCCACCAACGGCCAGCGCGCCACGAGAGACACGATGACGGCCAGCGCGTAAACGCCGTTGGTGACAAGACCCCAGACCGAAAATCCTTCGGCGCGATTCGTAAAGATGGCAATGGCCGCCGAGAGGGCAACGCCGACTAGCCCCACAACTGCCTGAAGAACACTCTCACGACGGACAACCCGCACGAGCGTGAAAACGACCGACGCGCCTACCGACAGGCCCAGCGCAAGCCACGGGAGTCCTTCAGTCACACCAGACAGGGCGTAGACGAAGACAAACAGAGTTCCCGGCACGACCGTCTCAAGGATTCCGAGAATTCCACCCACGGCCCGCAGGAGCGGCTGACCCGTCTCCTGGGTCGACGCGAGGGCTGCGAGTCCGCGCGGTTGCGCTGTCTTGTCACTCACGCCATTGCCTGACTGGGAGCACCACCGGCTTGCGCGGGCACTTTGATGGGAAGCATTTCACGAGGGGGCATCGGTGTCTCTCCGCGCACAATGACGAGGCTTCGGAACAGATCGATCATGGCGCGACCGGTTGACGCTTCCGTTGCTGCCGCGCCGGTAATGACGCCTCGCACAAACCAGCGCGGACCGTCGACCCCCAGGAAACGGGCATCCTGAATTCCCGGCTTGCCGTTCGAGGTAACGACGGGAATCTGGCACTTCAACTCAATGCCAACCGGCCCCGTCACGGGTTCGGCGATTCCGCCCTGCGACGTAATGTGATCGACAACCTGCTGGCGAATCTCATGCCACAATCCGCTACTGCGCGTCGCCGCGAAAGGCTGCACCTGAAGCGTGGAACCAAACTGGTCGAGGTTGACCGCAACGATGCGCTGGGTTCCCTCCTCAACCTCAAGACGGAGATTCAGGCCCTCACGCGGTTCTACGCGAATGGATCCCAGATCGACGAAGGGGCGAATACCGGTGACTTCACTCTCGTCAAACGGGCCGTTGAGGTGCCGATCCTCGGGAGCGCTCTTTTCAACCGAAATGTTCATGTCCGAAGCCATAGTGACTATCTCACCACACCTTTATGACGAGATGCCTGAAGACCCAAAGCCCCCATCGGCCCGATGCGTTCCGGGGAGACTCTCGACGGCAACAAAACGCGGACGCGCGAGCGGCATCACAATCAATTGAGCAATGCGATCACCCGCATTCACCGCGAACGATTCAACGGGATCGAGATTGATGAGGGTCACGCGTATCTCACCGCGATAGGCGGCGTCGACCGTTCCCGGCGAGTTGACGATCGAAATCCCGTGCTTTGCCGCGAGCCCGCTGCGCGGAACAACGAAGGCAACGAAGCCATCCGGCAGAGCGATTGACAGCCCTGTTCCCACGGTGGCCCGCTCCCCTGGTCTGAGCGTGAGCGAATCCGTGGACGCAAGATCGGCACCCGCGTCTCCGGGGCGCGCAATCTTGGGGGCATTTTTTCCGGTAAAGAGAACCTCGACAACGTCAGTCACGAAACCGAGGCTAGCAAGGATGCCGCGACGGAAAAATCATGGTCTGATAGTGGGGTGACGTATCGCGAAACCCTGTGGCCGAATCCGTGGATCTATCTCACTCTTTTCCTTGAGGTTCCGATGGTCATCATGTTGCTGGCACCGTTCTCCCTGCCCCTCGGAATTTTGCTCGCCACGGTGATCTTCATTGTCATTTCCGTGACGATGACGGTCGCCTCCCCGCGCATCGAAATCGCGGATGGCCGGCTCCGCGTCGGCAAGGCTTCCATCGGTCTCGAGTATGTGGGCGCGGCATCGGCGTTTACGGGCGCTCACGCCGTTGCCGAGCGTGGAACCAACTTGGATGCCCGCGCCTGGACGCGATTTCGGGCGTGGATTGGACCGGTCGTTCGCGTTGAGATCACGGATGACGCTGATCCCACTCCCTACTGGTTGTTCAGTACCCGGCGACCTGAGCAACTCGTCGCGGCACTGCGCACATCGCGCGCAAATCAGAAGTCGTAACGACCGCAGAAACTAGCTGTTGCACTCCGTGCATACGGGGCCGAGCTTGTTCTGTTTTGCCAACTGCGAACGGTGCTTGACGAGGAAGCATTCAATGCACGTGAACTCGTGTTCTTGAGGCGGCAAGACGACAACGTTCAGCTCAATGTCTGAGAGATCGTGACCGCCAACGCCAAAGTCCCCAAGATTGTCGGCGTCCTCGAGGTCAACCGATGCAGAGAGCTTCTCGGGAACACGTTCCTTCAGAGCCTCGATCGATTGAGTATCGTCGTCGTCGTTTTTGCGCGGTGCGTCGTAGTCGGTTGCCATTTATCTTGAGTCACCTGCACTTTTCGCTCGGAAGGGTGGGAGTGTTTCGCGCCTGTAGTTTGCACCACGATTCGCCGAAAGTCCAAACCCCGCGCGGTGAGCGGAAAATCGGGTCGAAAATTGTCATGCGGCGCACCGGCACATTGACCACTATTGCCTGATGCCCGTGGCACGATAGGCGCTAAGCAAGATCAGTGTTGGGAGCATCGTCAATGCGCGACCTAAACGTCACGAACGTCGAGGAAGGCGTCCTTGTTGCGTCGGATTCCGACGGTGCCGAGTACCGGATTGCCATCGACGATGTCACGCTGTCGCGCCTCAAACGACCCGTAACGTCGTCGCCGCGGGCACGGGTGTCGCCACGCGACATCCAGTCGCAGCTTCGTGCCGGACTCACCCGCGAAGAAGTTGCCGAACTTACGGGTGCGAGCGAAGAAGAAGTAGCTCGCTTTGAAGGTCCGGTCTTGGCTGAGCTCGACTACATCATCAACGCAGCGCTGGCGCTTCCGGCTCTTTCCGAGGACTCCCCGAGTGGGGACCGGTCTGTCACCGTGGGTGCCCGCGTGCGGACACAAATCGAGAATGCCAGCGGCACAGACGAACGCTGGGTGAGTTGGCGAAACCCCGCCGGCGAATGGCACGTAAAGTGCACCTTCCAGGTTGCGGGCATTGTGCACGAGGGCCGGTGGAGCTTCGAACCCAAGCATCACCAGCTCACCCCGCTCAACGATGAGGCCGCCAATCTGATGGCGAATCAGGCGTTCACCTCGGGGCTCATCCCCCGACTTCGAGCGGTCGACGGTAAGCAGCGCCGCAACACCGGAGCAACCCCGCGGATGTCCGAAGCGGCGGAGGCAAAGAACGCCGCTCCGCCAGTCGCCCCACATCCGGCAGAGTTAGTCGTTTCTGCCCTTGGCGACGCAGTTGGCGACAAGATCGATGTGGGTGCGGACGCTGTCGATAGCGCAAAGCCTGACACATCCGCTGACCCTGCAGCGAAGGTGGCAGCCCCGGCAGAAATCTCTGATGCCGAGGTGGAATCGACCCCCACCCCCACGGCAGACCTGATGGCCGCTCTCCGCAAGAGAAGGAGCGAAAACCAAGACGCGCCGTCGTGGCTGGCCGAAGCGGCATCTTCTGAGACCCCCCGAGCAAAGCCCGGCTCGATTACCGATGAACTCGCGGAGATGCAGAACACTCAGCCAACGAAGACTTCTCGGACCGGTAGCTCGCGTCGCCAACGTGCACAGATGCCCACGTGGGACGAGATTGTTTTCGGCACCAAGGTCGACGACGACCCTATCTAGCTCACCACGCGTTCGTCAGTCGCATCCAGGGAATGAGCATCTCGCGCTCCGAGAGCCCCCCGTGCTGGCCCACCATGTTTCTCGCGTCGGCGTCAGGCGTCCTAGCGTCATAGAGGGCGTCGTCGTACTTAGGAACCACGATGAGTTCTCCCGCTCGCCGTCTCACCTCGGTCGACATCGGTCCCCACACGTCAGCAGCCACGAGCTCTTCGGGGCTAACGACCCAGGCCTGCTCAGCCAGGCGTTCATGCCACAGACCCCTATCGTCACCGGGCAGCGCAGCATCGCCGATGGTCTGTTGCGGGTGGCCCTCATCAGCAAATATCTGCAGCCCGCGGGGTTCTCCACCGATAATTGGGTTTCCCGTGAGGCCCCAGTCGTGTGCCACAACATCAATGTGTCGCGAGGCCGGTACATCGAGCACACCGTGGTCTGCGGTGAGATAGACCTCCACTCCGCGCGGAAGCGCTGAGGCCAGGGCCCGCAGTGCCCCGTCGACCTCCTCGAGCACGGCCAACCACGTCATGCTCGTACCCCCCTGAGCGTGCGCGGTTTGGTCTAACTCGGGGACGTAGAGCATGACGAAGTCGGCACCGGAGGCCACTTCGCCGCACACACGTTCGACCCGAGCGGCCAAGGCACTCTCCCCCACGTATCGTGCGCCGGCGTGAACCACGCGGGTCAGCGGCGACTTTTCAAACCGGGGTAGCCCCACAATTGTCGATCTCTTTCCGGAGTCCTGCGCCCGCTCGTGAAGGGTTGGCACGCCAAGCCAGTCCGTAAGGTTCTCCACGTCGACGAGTCCGCTCAACTGGTTGATGACGTTACCCGTTGCCGGATTCTTTATTCGATAACCGAGCACGCCGTGGGTTCCGGGGAGTTCACCGGTGGCGAGAGACGCAAGTGCGCAGGCCGTGGTCGACGGAAATACGGTCGACATGCGCACCGTCGAACCGAAGTGTGAACGCAGAAAAGGAGCGTGCCCGAGGCTTTCGGCCAGATTGAGATATCCCAACCCGTCAACCAGTACGAGGACAACAGCTGCTGCGACCGGAAGCCCCAGAGCGTTGGGCAGACCCTCCACACCCAGGCTGGCATAGCAACTTGGCAACACGTCGGTCAGCCGCGCGTCGCTCGGCGGAGGGCTCGGTAGCATGAGTCTCATTATGACGACTTCCGCCCGCACCCCCGAAGCGGGCGATCACATCACTGACATCGACCTTTCGGTCGAAATGCAGGATTCGTTTCTGGAATACGCGTATTCCGTAATATATTCGCGCGCCCTGCCCGATGCCCGCGACGGCCTCAAACCTGTTCAACGCCGCATCCTTTTTATGATGCGCGACATGGGTCTCCGCCCCGAGAAGGGCCACGTGAAGTCTGCCCGTGTGGTTGGCGAAGTCATGGGAAAGCTCCACCCCCACGGAGACGCGTCCATCTACGATGCGTTGGTGCGCTTGGCACAGGACTTCACGCTGCGGGTTCCACTGGTCGACGGCCACGGTAACTTCGGATCGCTCGACGACGGCCCTGCGGCTGCCCGCTACACCGAGGCTCGCCTGGCTGCGGCTGCAATGGCCATGACCGAGGACCTCGACGAAGACGTGGTCGACTTCGTTCCCAACTACGACAACCAGTTCATGCAGCCCGAGACGCTCTCGGCCGCGTATCCCAACCTTCTGGTCAACGGTTCGAGTGGTATCGCGGTGGGCATGGCCACGAACATGGCCCCACACAACCTCGTTGAGGTCATCAACGCTGCTAAGTATCTTCTCGCTCATCCCGAGGCGTCCCTGGCCAAACTCATGTCTTACGTTCCCGGCCCCGACCTTCCTTCGGGGGGCACCATCGTCGGGCTGACCGGTATTGCCGAGGCCTATGAGACCGGTCGAGGGTCCTTCAGAATGCGCGCCAAAGCCAGTATCGAAAACGTCTCCGCGCGCCGAGTGGGCATCGTCTTTACCGAACTCCCGTATCTCATCGGCCCCGAGAAGGTCATCGACAAGATCAAAGATGGTGTCACATCGAAGAAACTGTCGGGCATCAGTAACGTCATTGATCTCACCGACCGCCACCACGGACTCAAACTCGTGGTCGAGATAAAGACCGGATTCAACCCCGAGGCCGTTCTCGAGCAGCTTTATCGGTTCACACCACTCGAAGACTCGTTCAGCATCAACAACGTCGCCCTCGTCAACGGCAGCCCACAGACCCTCGGCCTCAAGGGCTTGCTCGAGGTGTATCTCGAACACCGCAAGACGGTGGTCACCCGGCGCTCCCAATTTCGCTTGGGCAAGCGACAGGAACGCCTCCACTTGGTTGCCGGCCTGCTCATCGCTATTGCCGACATCGACGAGGTCATTAAGGTGATTCGCGCGAGCGACGATGCGGATGGCGCCCGCAGCACACTCATGACAGTTTTCGATCTCAGCCAACCGCAGGCCGAGTACATCCTCGAACTCCGGCTACGCAGGCTCACGAAGTTCAGCCGCCTGGAGCTCGAGAAAGAATCCGAAGAACTCTCGCGCGAAATCACCGAGCTCGAACAAATTTTGGTGTCCCCCGAACGTCTTATCCAGGTCGTGGGTGACGAGCTGACCGCCACCGCAAAAGCTCTGGGCACACCGCGGCGCACCGAACTGAGCGATGCCGATATCGTTGTGACGCCCGCGCGCGGAGAATCAACCGTGACTTCCCTCGAGGTCGAAGACTCTCCCTGCATTGTCACCATGAGCGCCGACGGGTACCTCATGCGCCTCGACGGAACGGCTTCCACCGGCTGGGGCCTGGCCAAACGCACGGTGCACGATAGCCTGCGTTCCCGCGTGATCACGACGCGGCGGTCGGAGATCGGTGCGATCACCTCACGCGGCCGCCTCATCGGCATGTCACCCGTCACCCTGCCGCACTCACCTGTGGACGCGCCATCGGTCAAGGGCTCTGTGGCCGCCAACCGCTATATCGACGTTGAGAAAGGCGAGACCGTCTTGGCGCTCGTTGGGCTGAGAGAAGGAGTTCTTGCTCTCGGTACCGCGCAGGGCGTGGTCAAGCGAATCGACCTTTCTTCAGCTGCTCTGCGACCCGGGCAACAGATTATTGCTCTCCAGCCCGGCGACACCGTGGTCGGTGCTACCCTCGCGGCCGATGCTCACTGGCTCACGTTCATCACCTCGGACGGCCAACTGCTGCGGTTTGAGGCGAACAGCGTGCGACCGCAGGGCGCGGGTGCGGGAGGTATGGCCGGTATCAAGCTTGCCGATGGCGCCCACGTCGTGAGTTTCACGGCCCTCGATTCCATTGAAGATGCCAGTGTCGTGACCGTCTCGGCAAGCCTCGAAACGCTCATGGGAGCCGGCGCTCAGCGCGTCAAGGTGACGCCGCTCACCGAGTTCCCGGCAAAGGGACGCGGCACTCAGGGTGTTCGCGCTCACGCTTTCCTCAAAGGCGAAGACGTGCTCACCACCGCGTGGGCGGGCCGATCTCCCGCTTCCGCGAGCGATCTGGAGGGCAAGCCCGTTGAACTGCCGGCGGAGCCTGCCAAACGTGATGCCTCGGGAATCAAGTCCGAAGGCGACATCAGCTTTCTGGGTGCGCGCTTCGCGGGCTGAGCCTGACACGCAAACCAGAGTTCTTGGCGCAACGGGCTGGGGGCAACTAGACGTCGATGCGGTCGCGCGACATGCGCGCCGACCCCTCAACGATGAACTCCCGCCGCGGGGCTACTTCGCTACCCATGAGGAGTTCGAACATTGCGTCCGCCGCAGCGCCGTCCTCAACGCGGACACGACGTAGTGATCGATGCTCACGATCCATGGTGGTTTGCGCCAACTGATCGGCATCCATCTCACCCAGGCCCTTGTAGCGCTGAATGGGCTCTTGGTAGTTTCTGCCAGCTTTGCGAAGCTTCTCGAGCGCCTGATGCAACTGGTCTTCAGAGTAGGTGTAGATGATGTCGTTGGGTTTCGAACCGGCGTTTATGCCCACAACCCGGTGCAGCGGTGGTACCGCAGCAAAAACCCGACCCGCCTCAATCAGCGGGCGCATATAACGGAAGAACAGGGTGAGGAGCAACGTGCGGATGTGTGCGCCATCAACGTCGGCGTCACTCATGATGATGACCTTGCCGTAGCGTGCAACGTCGATGTCGAAACTCCGACCCGAGCCGGCACCGATCACCTGGATGATAGCCGCGCACTCGGCATTGTTCAGCATGTCGGCGACGCTAGCCTTTTGAACGTTCAAGATCTTTCCGCGGATGGGCAAGAGCGCCTGGTACTCGCTGCGACGAGCTAACTTTGCTGTGCCCAGTGCCGAGTCGCCCTCAACGATGAAGAGTTCACTCTCGGCCACGTCGCTGCTTCGACAATCGACCAGCTTGGCCGGCAGGCTGGACGACTCAAGCGCCGTCTTGCGCCGCTGTGTCTCCTTCATCGTGCGGGCCGAGATGCGACCCTTCATTTCTGAAACGACCTTCTCGAGCACGAGGGCGCCCTGGGCTTTGTCGTCACGCTTGCCCGACGTCAGTCGTGCGGTGAGTTGCTGTGTCACAATGCCAGCGACAATCTGACGGACGGCCGGCGTTCCGAGCACCTCCTTGGTCTGACCCTCGAACTGCGGCTCGGGAAGGCGAACCGTGATGACGGCCGTCAGGCCCGCCATGGCGTCTTCTTTCTCGACCTTGTCGCTTCCCGCCTTGAGGCGGCGAGCATTTGCCTCCACCTGAGCGCGAATGACCTTGAGGAGCGACTGTTCGAATCCCTGTTGGTGTGACCCGCCCTTGGGGGTGGCGATGATGTTCACGTATGACTTGACGACGGTGTCGTAGCCTGTGCCCCAGCGAAGTGCGATGTCGACGTGACACGTGCGCTCGACTTCCTGCGAAATCATGCTGCCGTCGCCCTGAAGCACCGGAACGTTTTCGGTGAAGTTCGCCTCTCCGTCAAGGCGCCACGTGGCGGTGATCGCTTCATCGGGCGCCAAGAAATCAACGTATTCGGCTATACCGCCACTGAAGGAAAACTCACTCAACTGTGATTCACCCGTGCGGTTATCGTTGATGCGCATGTGAAGTCCGGGCACCAAGAATGCCGTTTGCCGGGCGCGAGCGGATAGTTCTTCGGTGCTGAAGTCGGCACCTGGAGTGAACACCTGCGAATCCGCCCAGTAGCGAACTCGGGTTCCCGTCACACCCTTGGCGACCTTACCGACCTTGCGTAGTTCGCTCGACGCGTCGAAGGCGGTGAACGGCGACGAGGGCGACAGGCCCGCGCTGTCGTCAAACATGCCGGGCTCACCGCGATGGAACGACATCGCCCACGTGACGCCATCACGATCGACCTCGACGTCGAGCCGCTCCGAGAGGGCGTTGACGACGGAAGCGCCGACACCGTGCAGACCGCCCGAGGCGGCGTAAGTACCCCCGCCAAATTTTCCGCCCGCGTGGAGCTTGGTAAAGACCACCTCGACTCCGCTGAGCCCCGTCTTTGGTTCAATGTCAACCGGGATTCCGCGCCCCGTATCGCGAACTTCGACCGAGCCATCTTCGTGAAGTACGACATCAATCGTCGCGCCGTTGCCCGCCAGTGCCTCATCGACCGAATTGTCAATGACTTCCCAGAGGCAGTGCATGAGTCCGCGCGAATCGGTCGATCCGATGTACATACCTGGGCGTTTACGAACCGCCTCAAGCCCCTCAAGGACAGACAGGTGCCGGGCTGAGTACTCCGCGCTGGCCACACTTCTCCTTTTGCACGTGGACGAATGTGCCCCTATCCGGCGCACGTTCATAACCTACTTGGCGCGTCACGCCTGCCCGGTCACCACACCGCGGGCGGTGGAACAATATGCTTTCAGCGAAATGCCTCCATAGAGTGGGGACTCTGTCAGACGCACGTGGTTAAGTAGGGGTTGTACGTTAGCGTTCACAAACATCGCAGGAGGATTCCATGGCCACGGTAGAGGCAACGGAGACGGCAAACGAAGATCGCCCTCAGACGCTCACCGCGTTCGACCGCTGCGACAGCTGCGGTGCGCAGGCCTACATGCGGGTCACCATGGCATCCGGTGGCGAGCTCCTCTTTTGCGCGCACCACGGCAACAAGAACCGCGACAAGATCAACGCGCCTGGCACCGTGTGGTACGACGAGAGCTACCGTCTCTCGGTCGGTCAGGGCTAGAACTCGCTGGCTAGACCTCGCTGGTTAGCTCTCCCGGTATTCGCGCTCGGCACGCAATCCCACGCGGACGGCAATCTCTTCACCCACTGTGCCCAGGGCATCGGCCCACTCCTGAAGCACCGGCTCTCGCCTGAGGTGTGAGCCAAAAACGACAGCCTCGTCGCCAACCTGAACCGGCGATGCGGTCTCTCTCAGGGCGACCGACATTGTGTCAGCTTCAACCGAAAGCACCGGGCAGCGCACCCCCGCGATAACCACGTCGTATCCCGTCTTGGGCAATTCTTCATTCGAGCCGTCGGACGCTAAACGCCACGCCGGAAGACCATCGAGGTAGCCGCAGTCGAGCACAGCCACTGACTGCCCGTCGACGTCGCCAACTCGGACAACGCTAGCGTGGGCCGACATCACCGCTTCAAGTCCGAGGTCTGCCGGCCCGATACCCGAGCCGGGGCCTATCCCGTAGGTAAAGCCGCCCACGCGGGCCAGGTCGTAGCGAAAATCGACACGCTCAAAGGATGCGGCGCTAGCGGCCAGGTGTCGAAGGGTTGGATTCAGGCCGACCCCGCGGGACTGATCAACAGCAGACTCAAAGACGTTTCGAGAGGTGTCATCGTCTTCGGCGGAAGCCTCTCCAATGTGCGTCCACACCCCCACGACCTCAATGCGTCCTTCGTCTTGCCAGTGCTTCGCCCGCGTGATGAGAGCGGCCCACTCGTGGGGAGCTGCCCCGTTGCGATGGAGCCCCGAATCAATCTTGAGGTGCACGCGCACCGGGAGTCGCAACGCATCGTGACCCGAGTTCTCAACCAACGACGTGGCCGCCGCAATGGCATCGAGAACCTCGACGTTTGACACCCCGAGATCAATCTCGTGCTCGATTGCCGACGCGAAGTCGTCGGCCGCGTCGAATAGCCAGGCAAAAGCGATGGCATCACCTAAGACGCCCGAGGCACGCAATGACACTCCGGTCGTGATGTCAAGAACGGCGAAGGCCGACACACCACACTCGCGCGCAACACGCACCATCTGAAGTGCACCGTGACCGTAGGCGTCATCTTTGACCACAGCCATCAGTTGGGCAGGGTCCAGACGGGCACTGAGGACTGCCAGATTTCGACGATAAGCGCCGGTGTCGATGATGACTCTCACGAGGCATCTACCCGGTCGGTGAAGGTGCGCGGTATTCGCGACCCGAACGCGGGCGTGATCGACACCACGGGCGCCCCCACTGCCTCGGCAAATGTTGCCGCCGTCACGTCTGAGTCCGCATCGCCGAAGTACACCACCTCATCGCCAACCGTGGCCGACTGACCCCCGGTGAAAATCGAGTGTGCGTCCATTGCTACCCGACCCGCCAACTCGCAACGCATTCCGTGCCACTGCGCCACCGCCCGATTGCCCCACGCACGAACGAAGCCGTCACCGTATCCCAAAGGCACAAGCGCCAGCCAGCCGTCGTGGGGAGCGCGCCACGTGTAGCCGTAGGAGACTCCCGCATCGGCTGCGACCTGCTTCACGGCGAGGACGCGTGCACTCAGGCGCATGACCGGTTTC
Source organism: uncultured Microbacteriaceae bacterium (assembly GCA_903857985.1). Lineage (GTDB taxonomy): Bacteria > Actinomycetota > Actinomycetes > Actinomycetales > Microbacteriaceae > UBA963. Next base: position 14,292 of record CAIOGW010000014.1, on the reverse strand, counting down.
GTTCCGCGGTGCCGCGCCGGATCGAGTCCGTAGGAGTGTGTCACCGAATGCTCGTCTACTCGACCGACGCCGAGGGTGGTTCCTCGCGGCAGAACGTCCTGAATCTGGGCAGCCTCACGTTCGGAACGAACAGTGAATGTCGACACGCCCGCCTCGGCAGCGGCGCGTGCGATGCGCTGGGCTCCATGACCAAAGGCATCAGCTGTGAGATCGAGAGTCATGGAATCGGCTCCCAGGACAGCGATGTTCGAAACCAGGTGTGCGAGAGAAATGCGAGCTTCGCGCTGTGGTCCTGCCTGGATGCGCAACGTCATTTGTGCCTACAGTGCAATGGTCGTGAAGACCTGGTCCATGTTTTCGAGAATGACCGCACGAGCATTTTCTGCGAGCGAATCGGTAGGCAATGGCGTCGCATCGAATGCCCTGCCAGCGTGTTCGACAATCCGTTCAGCAACCCAATCGGCAATGTGGGGATTGAGTGCCAAAACGGGGCCACCCAGTTGAGTGGCGATGCTGGAGGCAACAATGACGCCGTCGTCGCGAGCAACGCGCTTGCCACCGATGACACCATGGCCGAGGGGCTCGGCGGTGTCATCATTGAGCCACTCGGAGCTCAAGTCAGAGAAAGCCACGATGCGGCCGAGACGCGAATCACAGTCATTGTAAGCAACCAGCCGATCACGGTCTCTGACGACGGTGAAGGGAAACAGGTCGAGTCCGGAGATCTCGGCACCGTCTCGCAGGGTAATCGTTCTTGCAAGGATTTCGGCACCCGTCCCCACGGCGAAAAATGGCACGCCGGCTGAGAACCAGTCGCGCAAGGTTGATCGAACCGGTGCCAGCGCCTCGAGCGCACGATGCGCGGCCGCCCACGGCCCGTTGCCAATGAACACGGCCCCTGGCTTGTCCCCAAGACTGTCCCCCGAAGCATAGGTCGAAACGTTCACGTCGAAACCGCGCTCACGGAGACGATAGGCAACCGTCTGAACATTGCCCGAATCGCCCGAAACGCCAAGGTCTTCGGGAAAGAGGTGCAGCAGAGTGATCGTCATGAGCCCGAGGCCAATTCGCTAAAGCCGATGAGTTTGCGCGCAATCATGGTGATCTCATAGTTCACTACCCAGGTCTGACGCACCCCGGGGGTCACCAGCTCGCGCATCCGGGCAACCGCCTTTTCGACACTGGGTTCGACCAAATCGACCGTCACACCCTTCATGGCCAAGCAGTTAGCCATCTGCCAGCACTTGTCGCCGCTGATCACGTCAACGTGTCGAAGCGCATCGAAGCGCACGTCGTAGATCCACGACATGTCGGGAGTTCCCTCGTCTATCGCAACCATGACGGGTCCTGTTTCGTGCGGCAGAGCATCGAGATTCAGCTGAAGGCTTGCCATGTTCTTGAACATGACAAAGGTGACATCAGTAGCCTCAAACGGAAGCACCTCACCCCGACCGTATGCCGGTTTCATGGCGGCAAAAGCCGCTGCCGTGAGGTCGGCCGACCATTCTTCGCCCAACACTTGCTGGACCGTCGTCACGGCGGCAGCCGCATCTACGGCATAGTGCATCCCACGCGCCGGCAGACTGAGCGCCACATTCATGTCTCGGGTTCGGAGCGTCGTGCCGGAGTCACTGAGTGCCGTCACCTCGGTGACCACATCCAAGCTTGAGACCGCAGTCCGTTCGGTAAAGTTTTGCGCATTGAGAAGTCCATTCGGGCTCGCCGCGACTACGTCGCTGGCAACGCCAAAAGCAACGACACGGGGAGTCTTCGCGGCACGACGGTCACCGATGGTGCTGAGAAAGGGGTCATCACGATTCGTCACGATTGCTTCTGACGCGAGAGCCATGGCATCAAGCATCATCACGCCGGCGCGTTCCGTGTCGATGAAGCGGTAGAGCTGATCCACCTGAGTATTGAGTCCGAGTACCACGCGCGGAGCAAGAATCTCGGCGAGTTCAACGGCGAAGGCTTCGTCTACCTCGAGCACCGCGATGTCTGCCCTGACGACGCCTCGCGCGCCGACCTGACGAAGAAGAGAGGACGCCACTCCCTGCGGCAAGTTGGCTCCCGTGGGATTGGTAAAGACGCTCAGTCCGTGACCACGCAGAATCTGCGACACCATGTGGGTGGTCGTGGACTTGCCGTTAGATCCGAGAACGAAAACAATTCCCCGCGGTACTCGCGTGAACGCGTTCTGCAACAGTCGGGGGGCAATACGCAGTGCCACCAAACCGGGAAACGCCGAACCTCCGCCGCGCAGCTTCGTGAGTGCATAGACGCATTTGCCGATGATGACCGCGAGGGATTGGCGCACGCCTACAACCTATTCGAGGTAGTCGCGCAGCGACTGAGATCGCGAGGGGTGTCGAAGTTTGGCCATCGTCTTGGATTCGATCTGTCGAATCCGCTCGCGCGTGACCCCGAAGGTATCACCGATTTGGTCGAGGGTCTTAGGGATGCCATCGCCCAAGCCAAACCGCATGCGAATCACGCCCGCCTCGCGCTCGGACAGCGAATCGAGGAGTGATTCGAGCTGACGCTGAAGCATGGTGAAGCTCACCGCGTCCGCGGGAACAACGGCTTCGGTGTCCTCGATCAGGTCACCAAACTCGCTATCGCCGTCTTCACCCAGCGGAGTGTGAAGCGAAATAGGTTCGCGGCCGTACTTCTGAACCTCGACGACCTTTTCCGGCGTCATGTCGAGTTCACGCGACAGTTCTTCCGGTGTGGGCTCACGGCCAAGATCCTGCAGCATCTGGCGCTGCACGCGGGCCAACTTATTGATGACCTCGACCATGTGCACGGGGATGCGTATGGTGCGGGCCTGGTCGGCCATGGCACGCGTTATGGCCTGGCGAATCCACCACGTGGCGTACGTCGAGAACTTAAAGCCCTTGGTGTAGTCGAACTTTTCAACGGCACGAATCAGACCGAGGTTTCCCTCTTGAATGAGGTCAAGAAACTGCATGCCGCGACCGGTGTAGCGCTTGGCGAGAGAGACCACGAGTCGAAGGTTGGCTCCCAAGAGGTGGCTCTTGGCGCGCTGTCCGTCGCGGGCAACCCACATCAGTTCACGCTTGAGTTGCTTCTCAATGCGCGAGGTCGTCGCAAGCTTGTCCTCGGCAAAGAGGCCAGCCTCGATGCGCATGGCCAGCTCCACCTCTTCGGCGGCGTTGAGCAGCGGGACTTTTCCGATTTGCTTCAAGTAGTCCTTGACCGGATCGGCGGTGGCGCCGGTAATCAATGTCGAGAACACAGGCACGTCATCTTCATCGTCCGACATGCTCAGAACGATGGCACCGGTGGGCACGGGCTCGTCTGACGTTGACCTCTTCTCCTCGCCGTCGTCGTCGACGTCAGCGTCAGCGTCGGCGTCTTCAGCGACCTCGACGTCGTCAAGGACCACCTCGACCACAACAACGTCGTCAACGTCGTCCTCGCCAATGTCGGGGATAACGCCGTCGGCTTCGACGGGAACGTCGACCGCGGCTGAGGCTGCAGCGGCCTTCCGGCGCGAGGCAGCGGTTCCCAAGGCGGCTGCGGGCTTCACCGTGGCAGGCTTCGCTGCCGGGGCCTTCGCGGCGGGTACTTTCGCGGCGGGTGCTTTCGCGGGAGGAGCCTTAGCTGCAGTTGCTTTGGTTGTCGGGGTCTTGCCTGCCGGGGTCTTGGCTGCCGGGGTCTTGGCTGCCGGGGTCTTGGCTGCCGGGGTCTTGGCTGCCGTTGCTTTGGTTGTCGGGGCCTTTGCCGCGGGGACCTTTGCCGCGGGGACCTTTGCCGCCGGAGCTTTTACTGCGGGAGCCTTGGCTGCCGGGGCCTTCTTCGCGGTTGACTTCGGAGCAGCAGTAACGACAGCCACATCAGACTCGGGCTTCTTCCGACGACCAAATAGTGCCATGCGTCTCAACAACTCCTTACGACCGGGCCAACACCGCGTCGTGCCCACTACGAGGACCCATGTCAAGCCCCCCGAGGGGGACCTGATGGGTCCGTGCTCTATTCTTGCACGTCCTTCTCAGCGCCGACGCCATCGGCGAAAGCGGCCTCGAGCGGCAACCTAGGAATCGAAAAGACTGTCTCCGTGTGAGTTTTCCGTTGAGCGTCGCAGTGCCAGGAACTTTTCGAGTTCAGCCGCAATCTCGTCGGCTGACGGCAATGGGCCCTGATCGTCGAGGTTGGCAGGGCGCACCGCGTTGTCGGCCATGTAGGCGTCATACCGCTGCTCGAGTGCGATAACGAGTTTCGCAAGTTCTTCGTTGGATTCCTTCTGTTCTTCAATCTTCGCAAGAAAAGTTCGCCCCTCCTCGCGCAGTCGATCGGTGGGAAAGACGAGACCCGTCGCCAGCGAAATCATTTCGAGGGCCTTGATAGCAGCCGGAGGAAACTCAGTGTCGCCCAAGTAGTGGGGAATCAGAAGCACGAAGCCCACCACCACGTCCTCGCGCTGATGCATGCGGTACTCAACGAGGTGCATGGCCGTGGCGGGCACCTGGGTGTGCGGGCGCCAGACGGAGTGCGACGTAATCAGATCTGCCCGGTTACCGCTGACCGTAGCCCCGAGGGGTCGCGTGTGAGGAGTGGGCATGGGAATCGCGTGCACCCACGTCGTGGATGACACCTCCAACAACCGGACAAGTTCGAGCACCGCGTCGGAGAAGGCGTTCCACTTGAAGTCGGGCTCATAGCCGGTGAGGAAAAGAAACTGCCGCCCAATGTCATCTTTAACGAGGTACAGTCCCAATCGCGGTGGCTCGTAACCCGTGAGGTGGTCTTGATCGAAATATATGACCGGTCGGCGGGCACGATAATCGAGGAGCTGATCGTGGTCGAATTCGCCGACGATACGGCTATCCAAAGTGTCGAGGATGTAGTCGGTGAACTGAGTGACGGCGTTACCCGAATCCGTGAAACCTGTAATGCCGGCAACCAGCGGCAGCCCCCGAGGCACATCGGCAACGTCCACACTAAAAGAGAAGAGTGAGCTCACCGACATGTCCACAGTTTACGCCTCGGCGCCTTTCGCTTGCCGAGTGTTCGCCGAGGGCACAGGGATAGCATGGTGTCCGTGACCCTGCCTCAGTTGCGCCTCGGCGCCACCCTCCTGACCGGATCAGCCGTTCGCGTTGTGGGCGTTTCTGGCGATAGCACTCACCGTCACCTGCACGCGCATCCCGAACTGGAATACCTCAGCGAGGTTTTGCCCGTCGTCCTGCCGGGCGTTACCATCGACTCTTTCACCCGCATCGCTGACCCACACGATGCGTCGCGCGCGGTGGTCTTCGTTGGGTTGGGCTCGGGCGTAACCACCGAGTCGCTGCGATTGGCCGGGGGAACGGCCACGCGCAAACTATCGGGTACCGCCCGCGTAGATTTTGCCTTCGGTCTGGACGACGCCGACATGGTTGCTGCCCTTGCCGAGGGCGCACTCCTCGGCTCATATGCGTTCACCGCTTACAAGGGCGGCACGAGCAAGATCACTCCGGCCGTGACGAACGTGCACATCACGACCTCAGCGAAACTCGAGCGGAAAGTCTTCGATGCCTTGAGCCATCGCGCGCAGGCCGTGTCGCTGGTGAAAGACCTCGTCAACACGCCCGCAAATGACCTATACCCCGACACTCTGGTTGACCGCGTGCGCGGGGCTCTTGCCGGGCTACCTATTGCGATAACCGTTTGGGACGAAAAGAAGCTGGCGCGTGACGGGTTTGGGGGCATCCTGGGAGTCGGCAAAGGCTCAACACGGCCACCGAGACTGATGAAACTCAGCTATCGCCCCGAGGGAGCCAAGACACACCTGTCTCTCGTGGGGAAGGGAATTACCTTCGACACCGGTGGGCTGTCGTTAAAGACGCCGACAGGCATGGTCGGCATGAAGTACGACATGACGGGCGCCGCCACGGTTGCCGGCGTGATTCGCGCGATTGCTCAGAACGGCTGGCGCATCCGAGTTACCGCCTGGTTGGCAATTGCCGAAAATATGCCGAGCGGCGGCGCGACCCGACCAAACGATGTTTTGACAATCCGCGGCGGAAGCACAGTTGAGGTTCTCAATACCGATGCTGAAGGTCGCCTCGTTTTGGCGGATGCCCTCGTGGCTGCCAGTGCGGAGCATCCTGACCTGCTCATCGACGTGGCAACGCTGACGGGCGCGGCCACGGTGGCGCTCGGAACCCGACACGTGGGCGCCATGGGATCGACCGATGAGATTTCCCGGTTCGCGGAAGTAGCTCTCGAATGTGGCGAAAACGTTTGGCACATGCCCATCCCCGAAGAAAGCCGCGCCCTCCTCTCTTCGGACATCGCCGATATCGCCAACGCAAAACCCGGAAACACTGCCGGCGGAATGCTTGTGGGGGCGGCTTTCCTGCGCGAATTCGTGGGGACGTCGTCGCCAAAGTCCGGGTCGCCTCGCTTGCCCTGGATTCATCTTGACATTGCCAGCACGGCAAACAACCCCGGGGGCGCCTACGGATTCACGGGTTCGGGCCCCACGGGCACGGTGGTGCGCAGTCTCATTTCGTTCGCCGAGGCACTCGCGCGAAAGTAGTAGTCTCATTGCAGCATCGATTGCCTTTTCGATCGTTTTTGCTCGTGGCGTCGCCGCCTCACATCTCTATGCAAGGAGTGACCTTTCGTGCCTGAAGACTCTTATGATCTCGTCGTTCTCGGTGGCGGAAGCGGCGGCTATGCCGCGGCAATCCGCGGTACCGAACTGGGCATGTCGGTGGCCCTCGTCGAAGCTGACAAACTCGGCGGCACCTGTCTGCACCGCGGTTGTATCCCCACCAAGGCTCTCCTGCACGCAGCCGAGGTGGCAGATGTCACGCGCGAGTCTGCGGAGTACGGCATCATCGCTTCGTTCACGGGAATCGATATGATCCGCGTCAACGCCTACCGCGACAACATCGTGGCGAAGAAATTCAAGGGCCTCCAGGGCCTCATCAAGCAGCACGGAATTACGGTTGTCGAGGGCCGCGGAAAGCTGTCCTCGCCCACCACGGTCACCGTGGGTGACCGTGTTCTGACCGCAAAGAACATCGTGCTGGCAACTGGGTCGTACTCTAAGTCTCTACCTGGCCTTGACATCGGTGGTCGAGTGATCACGAGCGAGACGGCACTTTTGATGGACTACGTGCCGACCAGCGTTGCCATCCTCGGTGGTGGAGTCATTGGTGTTGAGTTTGCCTCGGTTTGGAAATCCTTGGGGGCGAACGTGACCATCATCGAGGGTCTCCCCCACCTCGTACCCAACGAGGAAGAAACAATTAGCAAGAATCTGGAACGTGCTTTCCGCAAGCGTGGCATCGACTTCACGGTGGGCGTGCGCTTCAAGTCAGTGAGCCAAGACGATTCGGGCGTTGTCGTCAGCCTCGAGAACGGCGAGACCGTCACCGCGGATATTCTCTTGGTCGCCGTTGGCCGCGGCGCTGCCACCGAGGGAAATGGATTCGAAGAGGTGGGCGTCTCCATGGATCGTGGCTACGTCATCACTGACGAGCGTCTGGCCACAAGCGTCCCCGGTGTTTATGCGGTGGGCGACATTGTTCCCGGACTGCAGCTGGCCCACCGCGGTTACCAGCACGGCTTCTTCGTTGCCGAAGAGATCGCCGGGCTCAACCCGCTGGTGGTGCCAGATATCAATATCCCGAAGATCACCTACTGCGAGCCGGAGATTGCCTCGGTAGGTCTTTCAGAAGTCAAGGCCATTGAGACTTACGGAGCCGAGAAGGTTTCCGCCTACGAGTACAACCTCGTCGGGAACGGAAAGAGTGAGATCCTGGGCACCGCCGGTATCGTCAAGGTGGTTCGCGTTGTCGATGGTCCCGTCGTCGGCGTGCACATGATTGGTGCGCGCGTGGGCGAACTCGTTGGCGAGGCTCAGCTGGTGGTCAACTGGGAGGCGCAACCCGAAGACCTCGCACCTCTGATGCATGGCCACCCCACGCAGAACGAATCGCTCGGCGAAGCGTTCCTCTACCTCGCTGGCAAACCCCTCCACACGCTCTAAGCGTTCTAGACTTCACCTCGATATCAGTAATCACAGGAGCAAATTTTCATGAGCGAATCCGTTAGTCTTCCGGCACTCGGCGAGAGTGTTACCGAGGGAACCGTAACGCGGTGGTTGAAGAAGGTCGGCGACCGCATTGAAGTTGACGAAGCTTTACTCGAGGTCTCCACAGACAAGGTCGACACCGAGATTCCTTCGCCAATCTCGGGAATTGTCGAATCCATTTTGGTTCAGGAAGACGAGACCGTTGCCGTGGGCACCGTGCTCGCCACCATCGGTGATGGTTCGGGGGCTGGAGCTGCGCCCACCGAAACACCGTCTGCGGTCGTTCCGCAGACTGCTGCGGCGGAAACCGTTTTACCGTCGGCACCAGTTTCTGCCCCCGCTCCTGTCTCAATGCCGGTTGTCGCTCCTCCTGCGCCACCGGCACCAGTCGCCGTACCGCCCGCTCCACCTGCTGCGGCCGCTCCCCCCGCGCCACCCGCTCCCCCCGCGCCGCCGGCACCCGTAGCGGCTCCGCCCGCTCCTCCGGTAGCGCCTGCAGCACCCCCCTCAGCTCCAGTTGCCGCGCCAGCAGCTCCATCGACAGCCGCCGACGCTTCCCGCCCGTCTGTCGCCAACTCGGGCTACGTCACCCCCATCGTGCGCAAGTTCGCGAGCGACCAGGGCGTTGACCTGTCGAGCGTGACGGGCACCGGAATCGGTGGACGTATTCGTAAGGAAGATGTCTTGCACGCGGTGCCCGCGTCGGGCGTTGTTGCCCCGGTGAAACCCCGCACTCCCCTGACCGTCTCTGCACTTCGCGGAACGTCAGTGCCCATGTCGCGCCTGCGTAAGGTTGTCGCCGAGCGTGCTGTTGCGTCTATGCAGCAGAGCGCTCAACTAACCACCGTTGTTGAAGTCGACGTAACGCGCGTGGCGCAGCTTCGTGACCGGGTCAAGGGCACTTTTGTGCAGCAGACCGGAGTCAAGCTCAGCTTCATGCCGTTCTTTGCTGTAGCCGCCGCCGAGGCTTTGCAGGCATACCCCGTCATCAACGCATCCGTCGATGGCGACAGTATCGTCTACCCAGCCTCGGAGAACATGGCGATTGCCGTAGATACCGAGCGGGGCTTGCTCACGCCCGTAATCCGCGACGCCGGGGGCCTCAACATTGCCGCCTTCGCTGCGGCAATCGATGACGTTGCCGTGCGCACACGCGCAAACGCCCTCAAACCGGATGAACTGTCGGGTGGAACCTTTACTCTCACCAACACGGGCTCTCGCGGTGCCCTCTTCGACACTCCGATCGTCTTCTTACCCCAGCTCGCTATTCTGGGCACGGGCGTGGTGACGCGTCGTCCCGTCGTCGTGACTTCGGAAGGTCAGGACTTCATCGCCGTACGTTCCATGGTCTACTTGGCGCTGTCTTACGATCACCGAATCATCGATGGCGCAGACGCCGCTCGCTTCCTGACGGCCATGAAAGAGCGCCTCGAAGAGGGTGACTTCGAAAGTATTCTTGGGATCTAGTTGACAACGCTTTTCGTCTAGCCGATCTGAGAGCTCTCAGGGTACGTTTCGCGGACAATCCACGAATCGCCTGAGCGCTCGAGAACAGCTATGTCGCCCGCGCCTTGGCCGGATCGGGCAGGCACGCGAACGAGAATAAAGTCTCCCAATGAACTCAGGGGCACCAGTGGTTCGGTCGACATCGGAAGACCAGACGGCGAAGTCGTCGGTGTGGCAGGCGACTGAACGCCGTTCGGGCCCGTATTCGATTCCGTCGTCAAGCGCGTAATGGCTTCGGTGGAGGCATCTGTTGTCGAATGCAGACTCACACCTACAGTTGCCCCGGTGCTCGATGGCGCTGCCGGAAAGATAACCACGACAACCGCAACAGCTGCAACGGCCGCAACGACGGAGAGAACAACGGGGCCGCGTCTCGCTCGCTTGAGGAGACCCAGAACGCGACTCCGTAGCAAGCTTGCGTCGCTCGCAGCTGAGCCAGACACCGTCCACGCTGAAGCCGTCACTTCTTCCATGTGTCGCCACGACTCCATGAGATCTGATGGCGTGCTGAGTCGAATCTGAGTTGGCTCGTCGGGATCTGTAGTGTCACCGCGGTTACTCGTTCGCTCGATTATCGCAACGCGGCCACCGTCGGGAAGAGACGAGAAATCCTGGGCGTCAGAACAGACACGTCGCTGTTCTTCGCTGGAGAGTTGGCTGAGAAAGACCAGTTCAACGAGTGAGGGCGCAAGGGCGTGGCCCAAGAATCTGCCCTCAGCTAACCGTCGTCCGATGCGGTAACCACCGACGCTAGTCGGGTGCGATGTTTCGTTCACCCCGTCAGCCTGACCGCTGCCGAGAAGCCGCGAGGAGGCAGAGCGAAAACGGTGGAAGATGTGTTCCCGGGCTTCGTGTGTAGGACGGACGCGTAGACTCGAGGCGTGCTGGACGTTCAGATCCTGGGGCTCGACACCGATGCGGTTAACTATCGCGACGCGTGGGACCTTCAGCGACGCGTGCACAAGGATGTTGTCGCCGGCCGTGTGCCAGACACACTGCTTCTTCTTGAGCACACCAGTGTTTACACTGCGGGAAAACGCACCGAGTCCGACGAACGCCCAACCGACGGTACCGAAGTCATCGACGTTGATCGTGGAGGCAAAATCACGTGGCACGGACCCGGACAATTGGTGGGGTATCCCATCGTCCGGTTGGCCGATCCGGTAGACGTGGTGGCCCACGTGAGGCGACTCGAAGACATCCTGATTGACCTGCTCAACAGCTTCGGCGTGGCGGGCGAACGCGTGGACGGACGCAGCGGCGTCTGGGTTCGACGCGACCTCGGGTTTAACAAGATTGCCGCCATCGGAATTCGTGTGGCCGAGGGTGTCACTATGCACGGGTTCTCGCTCAACTGTTCTAACTCGCTTGAGCCTTACGCCAACATCGTGGCCTGTGGCATACGAGACGCGGGAGCGACAACATTGTCCGTTGAAACGGGAAGAAACATCACCCCGTCGGACGTTATCGACACTGTAAGCAGCGCCTTCGTGGCCGAGTTTGAAGGAATTCATGAGTTCAACTGAGGGACGCAAGCTTCTCCGCCTTGAGGTGCGCAACGCCGAGACACCCATCGAACGCAAGCCCGAGTGGATTCGAACGACCGCCAAGATGGGGCCCGAGTACCAAGCCATGCAGTCGCTGGTGAAATCCGAGGGCCTGCACACCGTGTGCCAGGAGGCTGGCTGTCCCAACATCTACGAGTGCTGGGAAGACCGCGAGGCCACATTCTTGATCGGCGGATCACAGTGCACACGTCGTTGCGACTTCTGCCAGATTGACACGGGAAAGCCGGATGACTTCGATGCCGATGAACCGCGGCGTGTCGGTGAGTCCGTCGCCACCATGAAACTTCGCTACGCGACCGTTACCGGTGTAGCCCGGGATGATCTCGAAGACGAGGGTGCGTGGCTCTACGCCGAGACCATTCGTGAGATTCACCGCCAGTCTCCGGGTACCGGCGTCTAGATTCTCGTGCCCGACTTTTCCGGCACGCCCGAGCTCCTCGGTCTCGTGTTCGATGCAGCCCCCGAAGTGTTTGCTCACAATGTCGAGACCGTTCCGCGAATCTTCAAGCGCATCCGTCCGGCGTTTCGCTACGACCGTTCACTTGATGTGATCACGCAGGGGCGCAACGCAGGACTCATCACGAAGTCGAATCTCATTCTGGGCATGGGCGAGGAACGCGCCGAAATCTCGGAGGCCCTTCGCGACCTCTATGCCGCGGGTACCGACATCATCACGATCACTCAGTACCTGCGTCCCAGCTCGCGTCACCACCCGGTGGAACGCTGGGTGCACCCCGATGAATTCGTTGAGCTCAAGCACGAAGCTGAAGCCCTTGGCTTCTTGGGCGTACTGTCTGGTCCGCTCGTGCGCAGTTCCTATCGTGCGGGTCGGCTCTACGCGCAGTCGATGACTGCTCGCGGCCACGCGATCCCTGAGCACCTCGCTCACCTCGCCGCAGAATCCACCGGATTCTCTCAGGCCGTTTAGTCGTCCGAGCACGTCTCACGCGGATTGGCTCACGCCGGTATTGTTGTCCCATGGCAAAGAAAAAGCGTGAACCCGGACAACTAGCCCAGTTGTGGCAGGTCTACAAGGTCACCCGCAAGCACAATCCCCTGGTTACCCTCTGGACGCTGCTGGTCATTCTCGGACCGATTGCCCTCGCGGTCGTCGGGAGCCTGATTTTTGCCGCGGGTAATGCCGTCAACTGGATTATCTGGATTGTCCTCGGCGTTCTCGTGGGTGTGCTGCTGGGCCTCATTGTGATGGGGCGTATCGCCGAATCCACGGCCTACCGACAAATGCAGGGAAAGCAGGGGGCATCGGGGGCCGTACTCTCGGGCGCACTGCGTCGCGGCTGGATCACGAGCGATCAACCCATCGCCGTGAATCCCAAAACGTTGGACGCAATTTTTCGCGCCATCGGCCGAGCCGGTGTTGTGCTTATTGCCGAGGGGCCAAGCTCACGCACTCAGCGCCTTTCGGATGATGAGCGTCGTAAGTGCACGCGCCTTCTACCCAACGTTCCCATCACCGTTCTGAACGTTGGTCCGGACGCGACAGCGGTTCCCCTCACCCAACTCGCTAAGCGCATCAAAAAACTTCCCAAGGTGCTCACCAAGGCCGAGGTTATGGTCGTCTCCAAGCGCATGTCTTCGCTCGGTCACGACATGCCGATCCCCAAGGGAATCGATCCCAATCGCATGCGCAGTATGGGACGCCCGCGCTAGCTCAGCCCGCGCTCACGTTGAGGAGCCGGTTCGCACGAGTACCGTGCCGGCAATTTTGTCGTGAAATCCCCGCTGGTCGGAATCCCACACCAGAGCCGGAATCACAATGCCCAACAGCAGACTGCGCACCACCGGACGCCACAAACCGACCCAGCCTCCGCGAATCGGCATCACGGCGAGGCCGACAATGCGGTGTCCGATGCTTCCGCCGAGGAGGGGAATGGAGATGATCTGGAGGGCGACGAAAATGCCGAGAACCGCAAACTGTCCCGGACCCGGCTGCGTTAGCGCGGGCAATCCCAGCCAGATGAGTGCAATGACGTACGACATCGCCCAGTCGATCATCAATCCGCCGATGCGGCGCCCCAAGCGACCCACAGACCGGTATCCCGCCTCGGGCAGCCCCCATCTCTTGCCGGGGTAGGGGCGCTGACCCGATGTCGATGACGAACTCACGTGTTCATCCTAGGCATCTTGCGCGAGGCGCAGCGGATGCGTGACGTGCCTCAGGGCCGGCTCAACTCGCGCCAGGCGTAACATTTCTGAAACAATAGTGACACAGCCGTGTCACGGCTCAACCGTAAAGTTAGAACACGAGATTTCTCGTGAACCACCATTCCTTCGACGAAGAGACGAATTCCTATGTTCACAAACTCATCTGAAGTTCTTGCCTTTATCAAGGACAACGACGTCAAGTTCCTCGACATTCGCTTCTGCGATCTGCTCGGCGTTCAGCAGCACTTCAACATTCCGGCACACACCGTCGACGAAGAGTTCTTTACCGTTGGCCAGCTTTTCGACGGTTCGTCGATTCGCGGATTTGCTTCGATTCACGAGTCGGACATGCAGCTAATTCCCGATGTGACGACCGCATACCTTGACCCCTTCCGGGAGCTCAAGACCCTCATCATGGTTTTCGACATTTACAACCCGCGCAACGGCGAGATCTACGGCCGTGACCCCCGTCAGGTTGCCAAGAAGGCTGAGAAGTACCTCGCCTCGACTGGCATCGCCGACACGGCCTTTTTCGCTCCCGAAGCAGAGTTCTTCGTCTTCGACGACGTTCGCTATGAGGTCAGCCAGAACCGCAGCTTCTACTCGGTTGACTCGTCCGAGGCGGCCTGGAACACCGGTCGCGAGGAGGAGGGCGGAAACCTCGCCAACAAGACTCCCTACAAGGGTGGCTACTTCCCCGTCTCGCCGGTCGACCAGCACGCCGACATGCGCGACGACATGTGTATCAAACTCGAGGAAGCGGGCCTCATTCTGGAGCGCTCGCACCACGAGGTGGGCACCGCCGGTCAGGGTGAGATCAACTACCGCTTTGACACCATGGTCAAGGCCGCCGACGACATCCTCAAGTTCAAGTATGTGATCAAGAACACGGCGCTCGAGTGGGGCAAGACCGCAACGTTCATGCCCAAGCCGCTCTTCGGAGACAACGGTTCGGGCATGCACACCCACCAGTCGCTGTGGAGCGACGGCAAGCCACTG
>CAIOGW010000013.1 GCA_903857985.1 uncultured Microbacteriaceae bacterium | reverse complement strand
GCGTCAACGGGCAGCTGGGTGATGTCGGATTTGGACGCAATGATGTGCATGGGGAGACGTTCGCACCGCATCGCCTATTGCGGTAGCCCAATTTCGCCCAGCTTGCAGATCACGTCAGGATGTGCCGCCAAGCGCTCGCGGTGCTCCCGTAGCGCGTCGTGCGCAAGGTCTTTCGCCTCGGAAAGCCACAAAGCTGCTATGCCTCTCATCAGCACGTCTGGCTCGTTCTTACAGTACTCGGTCGACCCCGGAGCGATACGCAGAAACGCCTCGGCGGCCTGATGAAGCAACTCCATCGCATACGCCTCGTGTACGAGCGTGAGTGCAACCAACCGGACAACGAGATCCCCACGAGACAACACCGCGTCGGGGAGTAACGCACACGCCCGCCTCACGGCGCGGATGGCCGAAACCTCGTCGTGCTCTTCCGAGAGAAACAACCCGGCCGCCGACGCGAACTCGTCAGCGTTGGTACCCAATACGCCCGCGACAAAATGCAGTGCGGCGGTGGCCTGCACGTCGCTCAACGCCGTCGTGCACGCCGATGGCGGTTGACCTGACACCAGAATGCCGAGCGCCAACGACGCTAGCGTAAGCGCAATGCGCGGGACATCTGCGTCCGAATCTTCAGCGGTCGTTGGCGCACTGAAAAACGGGAGGTACGCGTTGGCGCCGGGCTCGAGTAACCGGGACAGCCTGGGCCAGGCCTCGACACGGTCCACCCAACAGATGTTGAACGTGTCGTACCGTACGATGAGCGGAACAGCATGAGGCGACGGGGAAGCCGTGAGCTCCTCGGAGACCGCCGCGCGGGCCACGTACGTGAACTGACCAGTGCGGGTATCAAGCACCATTTCCGCACCGTTCTCGCTGCCCATCCCGATGAAGTGTTCGCTCGCCTCCTCCGTGGGCGTGAACTTCAGCTTTGCGGAGTTCTCGGGCGTCCAGCCTTCCGGGGCCGCCACCGGCTGTGACAGTGGCTCATCGACCAGCCGCACACTGGAATACCCTTCGGCGTGTCGCTCGAAGCGTAGCCACGGGCACGGAAAGGTCGGACCCTCGTATTGGTCAACGATGGCGATATCGAGGAAACGCTCGTCGTCGTCCAAGCGAAGACCGAACTGCCGGAGATGTTCATAAAATGCCCCAACATCCGGCGGGGCCGTGAATCCGACACGCACAAGCCGTCCGTCCGTACAAAACGAGCTGTTCGGCACCATCGCGCGGTACCCCGCCATCCCCCCGGGAATCGCATCTTCGATCACGTCGACCCGGACAATCACACTGATCGCTTCGGCAACTACGGCCATACCCGATTCTCCCGTATTGATCGCGCACTCGCCCGCGAATCGCGGAGAGCGAAAATGGTCGTTTAGATCACGTTAACGCAGCCCTCTGTCATAAGTCCGCCCCAACGCCAGGGAACGCCAACCACTCCGCCCTCACCCACAGCCATACCCCCGCCCCCAACTCCCCGCCCGCGCACAGTTCTCCCAATTCACCCGCGCCAGCCCCAGCTCTGCGTGGGTTGCGGCTAGACTCGAATCGAACCGCTCCAACCACCGCGCGGTAACCCCCGCATCCAGCACCCGTCCATCCGCCTCCAGCACCACGCCACTCGGCCGCTGATCGCGCGGGCCCCACACGAACGTCACCCGTGCCTCGCGCACGAACCCCGTTTGCACCATCGCCACGGCGATCTGGCGCGTGCGTAGCGCCGCGGCACGGTCCAGCCGCCACGGGTCCTTCCCCGACAGCGCGCCGCCGCCGATGGCGACGTGGGGGCCGTAGAAGTCCATCACCAGCTTGCGACCGGTCTGCCCGTTGTCGTTCATCGGGCCGCCGTCG
>CAIOGW010000012.1 GCA_903857985.1 uncultured Microbacteriaceae bacterium | reverse complement strand
TGGTCGCGCGTTCTCACGGCATCGCTCTGCACCGCTGGCAGGCCACTGAGGAGTTCTCCGGGATGCTTGACCTGAAGCGCTATGAGTTTCCGTTTCCGATACAAACGATCGGCGTCGATCTCGTGTGGAATCCGTGGTTGGGCGACGACGAATTCAAGACCTGGCTCCGCGATGCTCTCTTCGAAGCCGCCCGACCACTCCAGGAACGTTATTCGCTCCATGCATAAGGCTCATAAAAAGAATTCATTCGACTAATTCAATCATCCGGCGTTGAATAGAGCCAAGCCCAGGTGCCCCGTGCGACCTTGGCGGTGACCGTCCAGTCGCGAAATGCAACGAAGCAAGGATGCAACGACGCAACCCGCGTGTGAAAAAGATCGAGGTTTACTTTTGTCCCCAACAGCCGCAACGTCCGACATCAACCTGTGGTCCGACGACAACCTGAGTGATCCCTACCCCACGTTCACGAAGCTACGTGAACAGGCGGCCGTCGTACACCTCACCGAGGGAGACGTGTGGGCTCTCACCCGTTACGACGTCATCAAGAATGCCCTGACCGACTGGGAGACGTTTTCTTCAGAGAAGGCGATTGGCTTCAATGACGGCGTGAACGAGGCGTTGACCGGGACCACACTGGCCACCGATCCCCCGTTGCACACGGCCCTGCGCGGTGCGCTGACCGAAAACCTCACGCCCAAGGCGCTGCGTGAGATCAAGATTGACACCGAAGCGAAGGCGGAACGTCTCGTCGTAGCCGGCGCCGAACGCGGTGAGTTCGATGCCATCACCGATCTCGCGGCTGAGCTTCCCCTGCAGGTCGTCGTTGACGTCATCGGAGTGAAAGACACGTACGTGCGCGAGAACATCCTCAACTGGGGTGCCGCCGCATTCAACGTGCTTGGCCCCATGAACGCACGAACGGGCATGAACTTCCCCATCGCCGGACAGCTCTACGAATGGTGCTCACAGTTGACCCAGGACATGCTGACCGAGGGAAGCATGGGGTACGCCATCTTTGAGTCGGCCAAGAACGGCAAGATTCCTGCCGACAGCTGCACGCACATCATCCACCAGTATGTGGCGGCAGGTCTCGACACAACGGTTGCCACCATCGGTAACTTCATTCACCGCATGGGCGAAAACCCCGAACAGTACGCGATGCTCCGCAATGACCCGGAGTTGGCCACTTCGGCTCTGAACGAGACACTTCGCTACAGCGCCCTCATGATTACGCAGGGACGCCGCGCAACCCGCGACGTCGACATTGACGGAACTACCGTCCCCAAGGGCGCCCACATCGCCATCCTGTTTGGTGCCGGTAATCGTGATCCTCGTCACTACGAGAACCCCGACGTCTTCGACATCACGCGCAACCCGGTCGACCACCTGTCGTTCGGATACGGAACGCACATGTGTGCGGGTCAGGGTCTGGCACGACTCCAGATCAATGGCGTGATTGCGTCGATGATCAAGAACATCAAGAGTTTCTCGATTGGTACGCCGGTTCGCAAGATCAATAACTCGAGCCTGGCGCTGGATCACCTGCCCGTGTTCGACATCGTGCGCGCCTAGATCACGTCTCGTCGCGGAGAATCTTGCCCAGCAGGGTTCTCAGCTGCTCGAGTTCTTCTCGGGACAGCTGTTCAGTCAACCGGTCTTGAACGGCGTCGACGAGGGGCCTGAGTCGGGCGAGCTCCCGCCTTCCCTCGGGGGTCAAATCAAGAACATTGCGTCGCCGGTCATCGCGAGCCGCCACGCGAGTGAGCAGACCGTTTTTTTCCATGCGCGAGCAAATGTCTGCCACCGTGGAGCGATCCAGGTCGAGCTCGGCACAAATCTCCTTCTGCGCCAGACCCGGGCGACGGTCCAATACGGCCAAGACACCGTACTGAACGCTCGTGACATCTCCAGGAATCACCGCTTGCCACGCGGCCACGTGCCTTTGTTGGGCGCGACGCAATAAGAAACCCGTGTGCCGCTGGGGCTCACGGGTTTCTTCGCTCATGGCTCAAGCCTAGGCGTGACGGTGGGAGGTCGCCTGACGGGTGTCAGGCCTGCTCGATCAGAAAGCCACTAAAGAACTGCCCGAATTCTTCGCGCGCGTCGAGTGACAACACCTGCGCCACGTATTGGTCGGGGCGCACGACCACGACCGAACCCTGCTGACGATCGATACCCCTGAGGTCGAAGATGTCGACCCCCAGCTTGTGGTCAGAGGTGAACGCCTTCTCATAGTCGCGGAGACGGAGGCTGCCCACTTCTGGCCGCAGGATGCTGGGCATGTCCTCGATGCTGAGATCGCGGTGGTACTCGGGAAAAATCGCACGGATGTCGAAGACGCTGTCACGGTCCTGGCCCGCGGCCGTGAACCTGTTGACCGGAGAAGCCGGGTCGTTATCGAGGTAGTCCAGTAGCGCCCGCAAGCGGGGTGCGTGGATCCCGCCATTGCTCGCGTCGGCGAAAGCGTAGAGGCGCCAGCGACCGTCGGCGCGTGCCACATGGCCCAGCTGCATCGGTTTGGCGTCAGCGAGTCGCACGACGGGACCCGAGTGGAAACGCTGCCCCACGGGATACCCCGTGGCCAGACCTTGGTTGACACTATTGCCGGTCAACAGAGACTCGCGATACTGCGTGGCCATGCCCGCGGTGAATCGACCACCCTGCATGAAGGCATCCTGTAGGG
>CAIOGW010000011.1 GCA_903857985.1 uncultured Microbacteriaceae bacterium | reverse complement strand
TCGCGAGAGACAGGTACGAACGGTTGGCCCGGTCGAGGAGCACCGAGAAGTAGTACTCCTCCGTGATGCGCGCGCCGGCAGCAATCATGACGCGCTTGACCACGTGACCCTTGATGTCCAGGCCCAAAATGGCCTCGGCGGCGGCTTCTGCTTCGTCGGGGGTCTTGGCAACCTTGACGCCACCGGCCTTACCGCGGCCACCCACCTTTACCTGAGCTTTGACAACGACAACGCCGCCCAGCTTCTCGGCGGCGGCCCGGGCTTCAGCCGGGGTGTCAGCGATGATGCCGGGGAGCACAGGCACCCCGTAGCTTTCGAACATGTCACGGGCCTGATACTCGTAAAGATCCACGTACCTGTATTCCTTTGCGCGCGCTACGACAGCGCGATAGATGCGTCTGTGGGATGTGGTCGAGACCCGACAACCTGTCTTGATGTCGAGATAAACGACCGTGACGACTCTACTCTCATATTGCGGTGCCGAGCGGGCTCAACGATTCCGCCCACTGGCAGAATGGCGAACGTCGTCGTCTTCTGGTTGGGTGGTGTCATGAGCACACCCACACACTTCGAACCCCACGACGCCGCCTTTGCGTCAAAGCTCAACTGGCTGCGAGCCGGCGTGTTGGGCGCGAACGACGGAATCGTCTCGGTTGCCGCGTTAGTCGTGGGCGTGGCGGCCGTTAATCCCACCAACACAACCGCCATCCTCATTGCCGGAGTGGCGGGTGTCGCAGCTGGCGCCATCTCCATGGCTCTCGGCGAGTACGTCTCGGTGTCGAGCCAGCGCGACAGTGAGCTCGCCCTCATCCGAAAGGAAAAGCGGGAGCTCGAAGAAATGCCCGAGGAGGAGTTTGCCGAGCTGGTGGCGATCTACGAGCAAAAAGGGCTGTCCGCGACCACGGCAAAACAAGTGGCCCTCGAGCTCACCGAGCACGATGCCCTCACCGCGCACCTCGAAGCCGAGCTCAATATTCGCGAGGAGTTCATCTCTAACCCCTGGCACGCTGCGTTGTCCTCGGCGATCGCCTTCCTCTGTGGGGCCATCCTTCCCATTCTTGCCGTTTTGCTGACGCCCCCGGAGTGGCGCATTCCCTCTACAGTGATCGCCGTGATTGTTGCCCTCGCCATCACCGGCGGTGTGGGCGCCTTCATCGGCGGTAGCCCCATGCCCCGCTCGATTCTTCGGGTGACCATTGGTGGCGCACTCGCCCTCGGCGTTACCTACCTGATTGGTTCGCTCCTCGGCACGAGTGTCGGTTAGCAGGCTGGCTTTCCCCAGCGCGCGGGCTCTCTCTGTGACGAGCTAGATTTTTTCGATCGGAGCAATCTTTATCAGCAGCTTCTTGGGCCCCGCCTGATCGAAGCGCACGTGGGCCACGCGTTTGGTGTCGACGCCGGTCACGTCCATCACGGTCCCCTCGCCAAAGTCGACGTGTGTGATGCGATCGCCCACCTGCAGGGTGAGGTCGCCGTTGTCGCGAATCTGATTGGTGACGCGGTTAGCCCATTCGGCTTTGGGTTTGGCGGGGGTCACCGATGACCAGCCCCCCTCGTCTCCCCAACCGCCCGATCGGCCCAGGGCGCGAGACGGCGCATCGCGCCAGCCGCCGAGAATGCCGGGTTGTTCGCGCCACTCGATGAGTTCGGTGGGAATCTCCTGCAGGTACCGGGAAGGTGCCGCGGGGGCGCTCTGTCCAAACTGAGCACGGGTCATCGCCAGTGAAATAAACAGCCGTTGGCGAGCGCGCGTGATTCCCACGTAGAACAGGCGTCGCTCCTCGGCCGGGCCGCCGGGCTCCATGGCCGCCATCCGGTGCGGCAACAGCTCTTCTTCAACGCCGGTGATGAAGACGGCGTCGTACTCGAGACCCTTTGCCGTGTGCAGTGTCATGAGACTGACCGAACCGGACTCATCCTCGAGCTCATCGGCAGCCGCCACGAGGGCAACCTCGGTGAGGAAGTCGATGAGCGTGCCCTCGGGGTTGTTCTTGGCGAACTCTTTGGTGACGGCCATGAGCTCGTCAACGTTCTCGGCCCGCGCTTCGTCTTGTGGATCCTTCGACGTGCGCAGTTGATCGAGGTAGCCCGTCTTTTGCATGAGCACCTGGAGCACCTCGGCGACCGCTCCCCCGTCGGCGAGCGCCGTGGCCTCGTCGAGAAGCGCGCTGAGATCGGAAATTGCCCGCACCGCTTTGGGCCCAAAGCTCAGGCTGTCGGCTGAACGCAGTGCTTCGCGAACCGTGATGCCGTTGAGGTCGGCAAAATTCTGAATCTGAGCTTCGGCGGCCGGCCCGAGCCCGCGCTTGGGCGTGTTGAGGATGCGACGCACGGCCAAGGCATCGGCGGGGTTGACCACCGCGATGAGATACGCCAAGGCATCTTTGATTTCGGCGCGCTCGTAGAACTTGGTGCCGCCAATGAGCCGGTAGGGCAACGCCGAGCGGATAAAGATTTCTTCGAGTGCACGTGTCTGCGCGTTCGTTCGGTAGAACACCGACATCTGCGAGTAGGCCATGCCCTGCGCGTGAAGCGCGTTGATCTCGTCCACCACAAACTGGGCCTCGTCGTGCGCCGAATAGCCGGTAAAGCCGAGGATTTTGTCGCCCGCGCCCACATCG
This sequence comes from uncultured Microbacteriaceae bacterium, assembly GCA_903857985.1. Lineage (GTDB taxonomy): Bacteria > Actinomycetota > Actinomycetes > Actinomycetales > Microbacteriaceae > UBA963. The sequence continues at coordinate 8,330 of CAIOGW010000011.1, read as the reverse complement.
GTCCACAGATTCTTCGCTTTGCGATCGAAGTTGTTGGCAATCACCGCGTTGGCCGCACTCAGGATGGTCTGTGTTGAGCGGTAGTTCTGCTCCAGCAGAATCACGCTCGCACCCGGAAAGTCGCGTTCGAACTCGGCGATGTTGCGAATGTCGGCGCCGCGGAACGAGTAGATCGACTGGTCGGAATCACCCACCACGGTGAGCGACGCACCCGGCTGACCGTCTTCGGTTTCCCGGGTGAGCTCGTGAATCAGCGCGTACTGAGCGTGGTTAGTGTCCTGATACTCGTCGACAAGAACGTGCCGAAAGCGCTTTCGGTAAACGTCGGCCACGTGCGGAAAGGCCCGGAACAGGAAGACCGTCTGGCCAATCAGGTCGTCGAAGTCGAAAGCGTTGGCGGCCTGCAGCGCACGCTGATACTCGCGAAAGACACCTAAGAAAGCGAGCTCATTCGGATCGCTCTCGTTGGCCGTGCGCGCAAACGAGTCGGCATCGGCCAGCTCGTTTTTGATTTTGGAGATGCGGCTGGCCACACCTGCCACGGTGCAACCGTATTCGTCGGCCTCCTGCGCTTTGATGATCCGCTTGATGAGCGTGCGCGAATCGTGGCTGTCGTAAATGGTGAAACTCTTGGTGAAACCAAAGTTCTCGGCCTCCCGGCGCAGGATGCGCACGCACGCAGAGTGAAACGTGGAGATCCACATGCCCTCGGCTGCCGAACCCATGAGGGCCTCAGCGCGCTCGCGCATCTCGGCGGCAGCCTTGTTCGTAAACGTGATGGCCAGAATCTGACTGGGCCAGGCTTCGCGATTGGCGATCAGCCCAGCGATGCGGTGGGTGAGCACACGGGTCTTTCCCGAACCGGCTCCGGCCACAATGAGCAGCGCGGGACCACGGTATGTGACGGCCTCACGCTGTGGGGGGTTGAGCCCGTCGAGAAGACTTACCGAGGGCACAACCTCACTCATTGGCGCGACTCGCGTTCGGCAATGAGCTTCAGCGCGATATCGGGCTGATCCACAAAAATGCCGTCAACGCCGGTATCGAGAACTCGGCCGAAATAGTCTTCCCATCGGCCCCAATTCTTGGGGTCGAATCCCTGCGCGTAATCTCGCGGCAAGAACTTATTCTCGGCGCGAAGCGTCCAGGCGTAGACCGTGAGACCGAGATCGTGAGCACGCTGCACGAGGGCCGGACCACTGCCATCCCGATTGAGCAGGATAGACACGTCGAGGCTGATGCCCGTGACCTCTTTGGCGACATTGATCATGCCGCTCGAGGACAGCTCGTCTCGGTAGTTGAGGCCGCCGCCGAGACGAAGAACTTCGTCATACGCGGAACCGTCCTGCTCACACAGGTAAATGTGCTGGCTGGCGATGCCCGACGTACGCAGGCGAATCAGCACACTCTTCTCGAAGCTCTCCACAACCAGTCGCGCGTCGTTGCGTTTCCATCCGGCGTCGGCAATCACCTGACCCAGCAGTTCAGCCATGTTGAGACCCAGAGCAGCGAAGTAGGAGGGATTCTTCAGTTCGATCACTACAGTGGGCTTACTCGACGCCCGCTGGGCAATCTTGAGCACATCCTCGAGGCGAAGCAGCGGCTCTTCGCCCGAGTGGGCAGCACTATCGGGGCGAATCTGCGGATGCGGCTCGACGCAGTTGAGGGTGCCCAACTCCGCCCACGTGAAGTCTTCGACAAACCAGCCGGTCTCCACCTGCCCGTCGACAACTTTGGAGGTGTAACGATCGGCATACTCAACGCGCGATCGAACGTCGGTGGACTGTGAGAGTTCCACGTGGTGGCGAACAACGAGCACGCCATCCTGCGAGACCACAACATCCGGTTCGATGGCAAACGCACCCTGCTTAATCGCCAGTTCGTAGGCGGCTCGCGAATGCTCCGGCAGGTAACCCGATGCGCCGCGGTGGGCGATCACAATCGGGCGAGGAGACATACGTCAAGAGTAGTCACTGGCAACGACCGTGCGCTTCGGCAACGCCCAGCCAATCTCAATGCTCGATACGGCATGATGGGTATATAGGCTCTCCACCCACGAAAAGGACCCTCTCACCATGACGATGACCAACCCCGCGTTCCGGCGCAACCCGGCTTTCAAGGACAAGCAAAACATGTCCGCCGAAGATCTTCAGAAGCTCTACGAACTGACCTCGGAGAACACTGTTGCCGAGAAGCCCATGACGTTCGAGAGCACTCTCATGAAGTCGGTTCTTGGCTTTGCCGTCTTGCTCGTCGGTGGCGTGATCGGCTGGCTCATCGTTGCCAACATCCCCGCGATTGCGGGTGGCCTACTCATGGTGACCGGCATCGGTGCCTTCGTGCTGGCCATGGTGAACATCTTCAAGCGCGAACCCGTTCCGGCTCTCATTCTTCTTTACGCGCTGGTCGAAGGCGTGCTACTCGGCGGTCTGTCGATGATGTACAACTCGCTGTGGGACGGCATCGTGGTCCAAGCCGTCATCGCCACTGCGGTCGTTTTTGCCGTGACGCTGGCCCTCTTTGCCAGCGGCAAGGTGCGCGTCAGCAAGCGAGCCACGCAGATCTTCTTCGTCGTGGTGCTCAGCTACCTGGCGTTCTCCATCGTGAACATCCTGCTCATGGTCACGGGAGTGAACAACGACCCGTGGGGCCTCGAGGGCATCAAGGTCTTCGGCATCCCGCTCGGCGTGATCTTTGGCCTGCTGATGGTGCTCATGGCCGCCTACTCACTGGTGATGGATTTCACCATGATCAAGACGGGCATCGCCAACAAGGCGCCTGCCAAGTATGAGTGGACCGGCGTGTTCAGCATTATGCTCACGGTCGTGTGGCTGTACCTGCAGATCCTGCGGATCCTGGCGATTTCGCGCAACTAGGTGGGGGTTATTCCCACTCGATAGTGCCCGGCGGCTTGCTGGTGACGTCGAGCACCACACGGTTGACGCCCGCGACCTCGTTGGTGATGCGGTTCGATATTTTGGCCAACAGGTCGTAGGGCAGGCGCGTCCAGTCGGCGGTCATGGCGTCTTCGCTCGAGACCGGGCGCAGCACGATGGGGTGACCGTAGGTGCGGCCATCGCCCATCACGCCCACCGAGCGAACGTCGGCGAGCAGCACCACCGGACACTGCCAAATCTGGTCGTCGAGGCCGGCCGCGGTGAGCTCAGCGCGCACAATGGCGTCGGCCTCGCGCAGCAGTTCGAGACGCTCCTGCGTGACCTCACCCACGATTCGGATACCCAGTCCGGGGCCGGGGAACGGCTGACGTCCCACGATCTCGTGCGGCAGTCCGAGTTGGCGACCAATGGCGCGCACCTCGTCCTTGAACAGCGCACGCAGTGGCTCCACGAGTTCAAACTGCAGGTCGTCGGGCAGACCGCCCACGTTGTGGTGGCTCTTGATGTTTGCCGTGCCCGAACCGCCGCCCGACTCCACCACATCCGGGTAGAGCGTGCCCTGCACGAGAAAACGAATGGGCTCGCCGTCCGCCGCCGCCTCGGCAACAAGGTCGCGCTCGGCCTGCTCGAACGTGCGGATGAACTCGCGGCCAATAATCTTGCGCTTGTCTTCGGGGTCGGTGACGCCAGCGAGCGCAGTGAGGAACTGGTCGCGCACGTCAACCGTGACGAGTCGGATTCCCGTGGCCGCAACGTAGTCCTCTTCGACCTGGCGACGCTCGTCTTGGCGCAACAGCCCGTGATCCACAAACACACACACGAGCTGATCGCCCACGGCCTTGTGCACGAGGGCAGCGGCAACAGCGGAGTCGACGCCACCCGAGAGGCCGCAGATCACGCGGGCATCGCCCACCTGCGCGCGGATGTTGGCCACCTGCTGGTCGATGATGTTGCCAGGGTTCCAGTCACCCGGCAGGCCGGCGAGATCGTGCAAGAAGTTCTCGAGCACGCGCTGCCCAAACTCGGAGTGCTTCACCTCGGGGTGCCACTGCACGCCGTAGAGGCGAAGCTCGTCGTTGGCGAAGGCCGCCACGGGCGTGGCTTCGGTGGACGCCACCACGTCGAAACCGTCGGGCGCTGTGGCCACTTGGTCACCGTGACTCATCCACACGGTTTGGTCGGCGGGCTGACCGGCCACCAGCGGGTGGTCCCCCGGCGACAGGTGCATGGGCGTTGCGCCGTATTCGCGGCCACCCGTTTGGGCAACCGTTCCGCCGAGCGCTGCGGCCATCGACTGAAATCCGTAGCAAATGCCAAAGACCGGGATGCCGAGTTCGAGAATGCCCGCGTCAAGCGAAGGAGCACCGGGTTCGTAAACGCTCGACGGCCCGCCACTGAGCACAATGGCGGCCGGGTTTTTGGCCGAAACCTCTGCGGCCGAAATCGAGTGCGGAACGATCTCGGAATACACACCGGCCTCGCGCACGCGGCGCGCAATCAGCTGGGCGTACTGCGCCCCAAAGTCGACAACAAGAACCGGGCGGGCGTCGGTCACGCAGTGACCTTCTCGGGCGCTACCTGAGCGGGCGGGTTTTCATTCAAGAATGTGACCACGCGGCGCGTGTTGATTCCCTCGAGGAAGAACGACAGCAGGGGAATGATGCCACCCAGGGCAAGCACAAAGAGTCGCCCAAACGTCCAACGCATGTACGTCCAGAGCAGGTAGCAGGCGATGAGATAAACCACGTAGAGCCAGCCGTGAATCGTGACCACGACCAGTGAGAGGTTGACCGAGGTCACCTCCTCGTGGGGAACGAGCCACACAACGCCGTATGGGCCGGCAAGCTCAACGTAGTAGCCAAAGCCGTAACGGAGGATCATCTCGACCACGAGCAACATCAGGAAAGTTCCCGTGATGAATGAACACACCTGGTAGAACCTCAGTGCGCGCGGAATCTTGGGGATGTCTGCGGGGCGAGGCACGAGAGGCATGCATCAAGTTTACTGGGTGTGCGAGGGCCTAGGCCCCGACCGATTGTTCCCCGAAGCGCCACTCGCTGGGCGTGCACCCCACATAGCGACGGAACGCCCGGGTGAACGTGGTGACGTCACTAAAGCCGAACTCAAAGGCGATATCGGCAATCGATGTGCCGAGTCGAGTAGGGTCACTGAGTTCGAGCCGTGCCCGCTCGACGCGCTCACGTCGGATGGTGTCGGCCGGAGACTCACCAGAAGCCTCAAAAATCTCGTAGAGCCGGCGGCGCGACACGAAGTGTGCCTTGGCCACGGTCTCGGGAGAAAGAAACGGCGAATTCAGGTGAAGTCGAATAAACGAGACCATGGCAACGTGCATCGCCTCTGAAGAACTGGGCAGTGTGGGAGCGGACTCCCACGCGGAACGCAGCATGGCCGACGCGAGCGACGTGACGAGAGCGGACATCTCGGCGGCTCCGGCCTCGGAAACCGGCGAGCGCTGAGCCATGAACGAGGTGACAAGGGAAACGTAGGCGTCGCGCGCAGGATTCAAGCCTGAAAGATGACGGCCGGCGGCGTGATGCAGAACCTCGTCGCTCACCCCGAGTGCCTGGCGGCTCGTTTGCAGAACGATGTGGCGTTGGTTCGGCTCCACATAGTTCAGGGTGAAGGGCCGGTTCGTTTCGGTCAGCGTGACCGATCCCGGGCTCACCGACGCGATGTTACTGCCCTGCACCACAGACCCGCGTGCACTCACTTGAAGCGAGATGTGGATGTCGTCACTCACTGCGTGCGCGGCGAGCCGTTCGGTGCGGTCAATGACGATGGCCTGCGAGCTGATTCCGGCGATACTCACCTCGTCACTGAGCGTGCGCCAATCCATTTCGGCGTTGAACGACGACGCAACGCGCTGAAACGTCAGGGGAACGAAACTTTGGCTGGCAACATCGAGCCATTCATCGGCATTCCGTGCCGTGATCACGCCCATGGTGCCATCCTCTGTCGCCGGCGTGAGGCGTCGTTGTCTCATCTGCCGGCTCGTTCGTTGGTTCAAGTATGACGGGCACGTGAGCAAACGGCTAGGCGTCTCGCACAAAACGCCGACTCATGACCGCCCAACCTGCCGAGCCCGCGAGCTTTCCGCCACCGTACGCTGGGCCTAACGCCGAGAATCTGCTCGGAACAAACAAGGAGGTTTGTCACCATGGGTCGAACAATGAAGGTTGCTGCCGTTCAAGCAGAGCCCGAGTGGCTGGATCTCGACGGCACCGTCGACAAGACCATCGCTCTGATGAAAAAGGCTGCCGGCGAGGGCGTTGAGCTCATCGCGTTCCCCGAGACATGGATTCCCGGCTATCCCCAGTTTCTCTGGACCGTTCCCGTTCCCGAGCAGATGCCCTACGTGGGCCGTTACCACGAGAACTCGCTAGCGGTGGATAGCCCCCAGATGATGCGAATTCGCGAGGCTGCTCGCGACAACAAGATTGCCATTGTGACCGGCTATAGCGAGCGCGCTCACGGCACCCTATACATGGCACAAACCGCGATTGGAAAGAACGGCGAAATTCTGCTGCACCGCCGCAAGCTCAAGCCCACCCACGTGGAGCGCACGCTCTTTGGTGAGGGCGACGGATCCGACCTCAAGGTTGTCGACACCGAGTTTGGTCGCCTGGGTGCACTGAACTGCTGGGAGCACCTGCAGCCGCTCACCAAGTACGCCATGTACGCGCAGAACGAACAGATTCACGTTTCGGGCTGGCCCAACTTTGGCTGCCTCGACATGGTGCCCGCGCTCAGTCACGGCGCCAACGTCTTTGGCGCCTCGATGGTCTACGCGCTCGAGGGCAGCTGCTTCGTGCTGGCTTCGTCTCAGTTGATGAGCGATGAGGGCATCAAGACGTTTGCCTTGGCCGACGGTTCCATTCCCCCGATCTACAACGGTGGCGGTGGTTACGCGACCATCTTTGGCCCCGACTCAACAATTTTGTCGACCCCGCTGCCCCCCACAGAAGAGGGCTTCGTGACGGCCGACATCAACCTCGACATGATTGCCTACGCCAAGAACGCGGCCGACCCCGGTGGACACTACAGCCGTCCCGACGTAACTCAGCTCGTATTCAACAACGCACCGCAGCGCGTCGTGATTGGTGACGGTAAGTTCGGCACCGAAATCGACTTCCCCGAAATGGCGAGTGCCGGCGAGGCTGCCGAGTAGCGCTGATGGTCAATCACAACTTGCCCTCGCGCAAGCCGCACGATTGGGTGCCCCCAGTGCCCGCGTTCTCGGCGCGCATCTCGGAACCCGTCACCATCGCCTACTACGCCATTCAGGTGGGCGACAATAATGCGGACCTCGAGGCGTTTCGCGCGTGGACGCGTGGGCTGACCGAAGGGCCGACGGCGCCCGAGTGGCGGGACTGTGCCGAGTACACGGATGAGAACGGCGTGTACACGTGGATGAGCATCTTCTACTGGCGCGCCGAGCCCCAGGCATACCGCAGCTGGACGGCGCGCGCTGACTATCAGTCATTCTGGAATGACAGTGACCGCCTCGACGGCGACTCGGGTTACTTCCGCGAGGTACTGCACGTGCCCAATGAGCGCCTCGAAACGCTCTACTCCCACACGGACATGGATACCGGCGTGGGTGGTAACACTGGCGACCACGAAGGCCCCATCCAGGCGCACAATTATTGGGGCTCGATGCGCGACCGTCTGCCCCTCTCGGGAACGGATGCCCTGCAGCCACCTCAGCTGATCACCGCTGCGGGAGACCCGACTCGGCATCAGAGTCGCGGCGCGCGCGTGTCTCACGCCGGCGTGGCGAACCTCGCCACGATTCGGTCGGGGCACCTCTACGGTGATGTCACGGGTCGCGAGCTCGAGGTTTTCGAGGGCGAGATTATGCCGTCGCTGCACGAAGGAATGGCGTACCTGCACGACAACCCCGTCGAAACCGGCTGCTACGTGGTTCGCGACATGACCGAAACTGATGGTGACGGCGTGGCCCGCAAACGCGGATTCGCCACGGCGCACTTCGACTCGCTCACCCGGCTTGAAGACTGGGCCGAATCACACCCCACTCACCTGCGAATCTTTGGTCGGTTCATCGAACTTGCCACCGAACTCAAGGGTGACATCAAGCTCAAGCTCTGGCACGAGGTAACTGTCGTGCCCGCAGAGATGCAGGAGTACGAGTACATCAATTGCCACCCCGGAACGGGCATGCTGCCCTACGCCACTGAGCTCAGCCCCGCGGGCGCTCCGGCTCGCTAAGACAATCTCCTCCACATCGCCACCTCCACCTCACAAAAACCACCAACACAGTAAGGAACAACCATGATTGATTTCGAACTGAGCCCCGAACAGCGCAAGCTCCAGCTTGACGCTCGGGCATTCGCTCAGAAGCACCTCGTGGGTCTGCGCGACAAGATGAAGGGTCTCGATGCGGCCGGCCGC
>CAIOGW010000010.1 GCA_903857985.1 uncultured Microbacteriaceae bacterium | reverse complement strand
TGAAACCTTTCTGGGGATTCGTTCGAACATCTGGGCCTCCTTTGCTGCCATCGCTCTCGGTGTCATTCTGTATATTGTTCAAACACGGCGTCACCCGGGTCGTGAGGAGTCAATTTACCTTCCTGGGCGGGGCCCGCGAACTGCTGATGTAGACTCTAAGAAATCGGAAAAACCCCGAAAATCAAGTGGCAGTGACGCCGCACCGGTCAAGGATTCTCCTGGGGCCGCGTCGGCCAAAAGTCGCACAGCCCGGTAAAGAATCCCGCCACGTTCTTGTCCGTGTGTTGCCCGCCCAGCAGGTGACGCGTTCGCGCTATTTCTTAGGAGAGGTGTCGTGAATCTTCCTCGTCCACACCATCGCTTCTCAGCTGTGCCTCCAGCATCGGGGCTTTTTGATCCGTCCTATGACAAGGACTCGTGTGGGTTTGCACTGGTAGCCACCATGCGCGGGTACGCAGGCCACGACATTATTGATGTCGCTCTCGATGCCCTCCGAAACCTCGAGCACCGTGGGGCCGTGGGTTCGGACGCCGGAACCGGTGATGGCGCAGGAATTATGACGCAGATTCCCCACGAGTTTCTCGCGGCGGTTTCTGGTCTCCCGTTGCCCGATTCCGGCAAGTACGCCGTCGGAAATGCCTTTCTCCCGGTCGACCCTGCGGCCCGTGCATCGGTCGTGGCGGCAATCGAGCGAATTTCTCAGGAAGAGGGCCTTGCCGTCATTGGTTGGCGAGATGTTCCCGTTGACCCGTCAAGCTTGGGTGCATTGGCCAAAGAGGCGATGCCGCATATCTCGCAGCTTTATGTCACTGATTCCTCGGGCACGTTAACCGGAATCGATCTTGACCGTCGTGTTTATCGGCTCCGCAAGCGCGTCGAGCGTGACCACGAGGTGTATTTCCCATCCCTCTCTAGTCGCACTCTTGTTTACAAGGGCATGGTCACGACTCTGCAACTCGAGCCGTTCTACCCCGACCTTTCGGATGAGCGGTTCTCTTCTCGCTTGGCACTCGTGCACTCGCGCTATTCCACCAACACCTTCCCGTCTTGGCCACTGGCACATCCGTTTCGCTTTGTCGCACACAATGGTGAAATTAACACCGTTCAAGGAAACCGAAACTGGATGCGCGCGCGCCAGTCTCAGCTGTCCTCAGACAAGCTCGGTGCCATGACTGAACTGCTGCCGGTGTGTACGGAAGGGGGAAGCGATTCTGCTTCCTTCGACGAGGTTGTTGAGCTGCTAAATCTTGCTGGACGAAGTCTGCCCCACGCGATCATGATGATGATTCCTGAGGCGTGGGAAAACCAGCCAAACATGGACCCTGATCGCCGCGCGTTCTATGAGTACCACTCGACAATGATGGAAGCTTGGGATGGCCCGGCCGCCATGGCCTTTACCGACGGCACGCTCGTGGGTGCAACACTCGACCGCAACGGACTGCGACCCGGACGCTACCTGGTTACCGATGAAGGCCTGATCGTGGTCGCCAGTGAGATTGGCGTTTATCAGATCGACCCGGCGAAGGTTGTCCGTAAGGGACGCCTTCAGCCGGGCAAAATGTTTCTCGTCGACACAGACGCGGGGCGCATCATCGACGATGAAGAAGTAAAGGCAGAATTGGCGCAGGCAGGCCCGTGGGCTGATTGGATTGATGCGGAGCGCATCAGTTTTGCCGACCTTCCGCCACGTGAGCACGTTCTGCACTCGGCGGCATCGGTTGCCCGGCGTCAGCGCACTTTTGGCTACACCGAAGAAGACTTGCGAATCATGCTTGCGCCCATGGCTCGCACGGGACAAGAGCCATTGGGTGCCATGGGCTCCGACACCCCCATTGCTGTGTTATCTGAGAAGCCACGCACCCTCTTCGACTACTTCCAACAGCAGTTCGCCCAAGTGACGAATCCACCGCTTGATTCGATTCGCGAAGAGATCGTGACGAGCATGCGCCGCGGGCTTGGCCCCGAGCGCAACCTCCTCGACGCAACCGCTGAACACGCGCGTCAGGTCGTGGTTCCGTTCCCGATAATTGACAACGAACAGCTCAGTCAGATCCTCCACCTCACCAAT
>CAIOGW010000009.1 GCA_903857985.1 uncultured Microbacteriaceae bacterium | reverse complement strand
TGCTGGGCGCTCAGGGACTAGAAAAAGTCATCGACATTCCCTTGACTAGTGACGAAGCTTCTCAGTTCATTGATGCTGCCGAGAAGATTGACGAACTGACCCGCGTTCTCGAAGGAGAGTAACCATGGCTGATGCCGCCGGTGACGAGTGGAAGTCGTACGACGACTTTGCCGCGGGCATCGACACGTACCGCAAGCCCAACTTCTCTTTTGCGGGCACAACTCTCGAGGTGGCGTTTGGCACGGGGTCGATGCTCGCACTGTCATTCCTTGACGACGCGTCGGTGCAGTGGAGCGCGAGCGGCGAGATTGTGGAGGCCGGTTCAACAGATCCCTACGACGCGGTTGAGTCGCGCCCCGGGGTGTACTTTGTCAATCTCCCGTTGACCTCGCGCGAGCGCGAGGCGATTACCGTCATGTTCACGCGCGCCACCAACCGCGCCATCGTTACGCACTCGGTCATCGCGCCGGAGCGAGTTGAGGGAACCCCTCAGGTGGGCCAGAACTTCTGGGCTGGAACAACCAACGAGGGCCCCGCAACCGGGCCCGAGCCGGCCGAGAGCCGCGATCTCATCGGCATGCGCAACGTATACCGCTACAGCCCCAATCACCTCTACGAACACATGTACGTGTCGACGCAACGGTACGCATGGCAGTGCCTCGAGGGGGAGCAGCGTGGCCATGGCGACATGGACCTCAGCACCGTCTGGAAGCTGGACGACGGCCTCTACCTCTTCTGTTTCCGCGAGTTCCGCATTTCTGTGGCCAGCGTGTGGCTGCACGACCTGGGCTACGGGCTCAATACCACCGGAATCTTTCTGGGCATATCGGCCACCGGGCAGTCCATGCACTCGCGCGCGGGCGGCTACATTTACCCGCTCGGCACCGTTCGTTATCCCGATGCTCAACCCGTTTAGTTCACTACATTTCTGACCAGTACCCAAAGGAGAAAATCATGGCCAACGCACACGACACCATCGCCGCTCACTACGCTGCCGGTGCAGCGGGAGACGTCCCCAGCATGTTTAAGGACTTTTCGGACGACATCGTCTGGAAGGAATCAGACGGCGGAGCTTATGCCGGTACCTTCCACGGCATGGCTGAGGTGGGCGCCAACATCTTTGGTCGCATCAACGAGGAGTGGGAAGGCTTTGGCGCGGTTCCCGACTATCTGGTTGCCGACGAAGCCACTGGCAAAGTCGCCGCGGTATGCACGTACGTCGGCACCTTCCGTGCCACGGGCAAGCCACAGAACGTTCGTGTCGTTCACTTGTGGACGGTGAAGGACGGCAAGGTTGTCGCGTTCGAGCAGGTATGCGACACGGCCGAGCAGTTCAAGTCGATGAGTTAGGCCGCGACCGTGACCCGGCTCACTATCGCTCAAGCCCGCGCACAGCACGAGAGCGCTGCAACAGACTTCTCTGCCCAGCTCCGCACGGATGCTCGCGCGGACGATCATGGCATCTTTTGGTTTGTTGCGGACGACTCCGGCAATACGTCCGGCCCCCTGGCTGGGGTGCCTTTCGGGGTAAAAGACAACGTGGCGGTGGCCGGCATGCCCATGACGTGTGGCACGCCGGCATTCCGGGGTTATGTGCCCACGGCAGAGGGCGCGATGATCGCGAGCGTTCGCGCTGCGGGCGCCGACTGCCTGGGCAAGGTGGGTTTGCACGAGCTCGGGTTTGGCACCACGAGCAATAACGGCATGATGGGTCCGGTTCGCAATCCCAACGACACCACGCGCGTTCCTGGCGGGTCGAGTGGCGGATCGGCGGCGGCGGTTGCAGCCGGCCTCGTAGCCTTTGCCATCGGTAACGACACCGGTGGGTCGATGCGCATTCCGGGCGCCTACTGTGGTGTGGTGGGCATGCGTCCCACGACCGATCGCTACCCCGTGGGCGGAGCCATCATGCTGTCGCAGTCTCGTGACACGTGCGGCGTCTTTGCTAACTCGGTTGCCGATGTGGCACTCGTTGACGGCATCATCACGGGACAAACCGATCTGCCGAAGATCGACATCTCGCAGCTGCGACTCGGCGTTCCGCGCAAGGATTTCTGGCAGATGCTTCAGCCCGAGGTGGCGGCCGCGTGCGAAGCAGCCCTCGCCAGACTGGCCGCAGCAGGAGCCACGCTCATCGACACCGAGGTGACAATCAACGGTGTGGGTGTGCACGAGCTGGCCGAAAAGGGCGCGTTCCCCATGGTGGCTTACGAGACCATGCAGAACATGCCCACCTTCATCGCCGGGTTGCCCGAGCCCTTCCACTCGCTCACGGTGGCCGATGTTGCCGACCAGGCAGCGTCGCCCGATGTGCACGGCATTCTGCAGCACATGGTGAGCCAGCCTGTTCCCCGCGACACTTACGAAGAGACGCGTCAGATGAAGCGCGACATCCTGGCGGCATACGCTGACGCTCTGAGCCGCGACAACCTGCACGCTCTCGTCTACCCCACCGTGCCCATGGTGGCGCCGGTGATTGGGCAGGAGACCGTGGTGCTCGAAGGAGTTGAGATGCCCGTCTTCCCGGCGAGTATTCGCAACACCGATCCGGGGTCGATGGCGGGTCAGCCAGCAATTACCGTTCCCGTTCCGGTTCCAGGCGGCTCACTACCCGTGGGTCTCGGCATCGAGTGCGCTGTGGACGCCGACCGTCTCATGCTCGGCGTGGCCGCTACCATCGAGGCCTCTCTGGCCAACTGAGGTAGCCTCGCTCTCATGAGCACCACAACCGGGCGGCCCAACAAACGTCGCGAACTGGGCGACAAATCCCGGAGCGAGATTTTAGACGCGGCCCTTGCCGCTATGTCGACGTACGGATATGAGGGCGCCACTGTTGCCAAAATCGCCAGCGAATCGGGGCTACCCGCGAGCTCCATTTACTGGCACTTTGGATCCAAGGCGGGAATCCTCGCCGCGGTGATGGAGCGCGGGGCTATCGAGTTCTTTGCCGAATACGATCGCGATTTTGCTCGGGATGGCGCAGCCGACGACCCCCGCGCCACACTCGAAGCGGCGTTCGCGGCCAGCCAGCGGGCGGTCGAGAACCACCCCGAATTCTTGCGGCTGATGATCCTGCTCGGCCTGAGTGGACAACATGACGAGAAGGTCGCCGAGGTGGTGCGCGAAACATCGCAGCGCGGTCACGACAGCCTGCACGCGCTGATCGTGTCGGCCTTTCGCGGTTACGGGCCGGATGAGGCGCTTCGGATTGCGGATTCCCTCGTTGACGTTGCCCAGGCAAACTTTGATGGCGCGTTTCTTGCCTCGCAACTGCGCGCTGGTGATTTGCGGGCCGACCTGCCGGCCCGACTAGCCGAGACGATTTATCGGCTAGGCATTGCGCTCATCGAGCATCCCGAATAATCTGTAACAAGCATTACAGAACTAAGGGCGAGCCTAACTTGCTCTACGTCGAGAGGACACCCCAAGTGACCGAGTCCGTTTACGCGAACAACAACCACCCCCACCCGCGCGTTGCTCCGAAGCTGCATCACGCCACCTTCATGACCATGAACGTTGCCCTGATGTCGAACTGGTACGAGCAGGTCTGTGGTCTTCGGCCCGTCTACTTCAGCACGCACGCAGCGTGGCTCACCAACGATGAGGCCAACCACCGCATCGCGCTCATTCGCATCCCGGGCACACAGGTGCCGGTCAACAAGCCCCGTACGGCCGGTCACCACCACACCGCTTTTGAGTACGCCACCTTCGACCAGTGGCTCGACAACTACGTTCGCCTGCGCGATCAGGGCATTGTGCCGGTGTTCAATCTCGACCACGGCATGACCATGTCGATGTATTACCAAGACCCCGACGGTAACGGCGTGGAAATTCAGGTCGACAACTTTGGCGACTGGGATGCCTCCAGCGAGTGGATGTGGGCGTCGCGAGAGTTCTCCGAGGATCAGCTCGGCCCGCACTTTATGCCCGACAAGTTGGTCGAAGCTCGCGCGGCAGGTTTCACCCACGCCGAGATCCACAAGCGCGCCTACGCCGGCGAATACGCTCCGGCCGTTGATCCAGGCCCACCCATGTTTGCCGATGTCTGGCCTGCGCGTGTCAAAGCAGATCCGGCGCTGGCCGACGGCCTGCCCATGGTCGATGGCCCGCTCGTCGATTAGTTTCGACGTCGTCGGGCTGAGTGTCGTAACGCTAAGGAATTCAGGGTGTCAGTAGACAGCACAATCACCGATGAGGTGTGGGACGTCACCGTTGTCGGCGCCGGCCCCGTGGGGCTGACACTTGCGCTGTTGCTCGCCACGCAGGGCCACCGTGTTCTCGTGATCGAAAAGCACGATCGTCCCTACGGTCTGCCGCGCGCCGTGCACTTTACGCCCGACATTTCGCGCCTCCTTGATCAACTTGGCGTGATGGACGCCGTGAACGAGTTTGCGCACGAGGCTAAGGCCTACGACTGGCAGAACGCCGCGCGACAGACCCTGATTAGCTTCGGGCCCACGGGCGACGAGAAGCAGGGCTGGCCGTGGTCGACCATGTTCAACCAACCTGGTTTGGAGAAGCAACTTCTCGACAAAGTTGAGGCGCACCCGAATGTGACGCTCGTCTGGTCTGCCGAGGCAACATCCGTTTCTCAGGGTCCCGACGAAGTAGCGCTGGGTGTGAGCATCGACGGTTCGGCGGTCAGCGTGTCGAGTCGGTTTGTGGTGGGTTGCGACGGTGCCAAGAGTTTCATGCGCGATCAGATCAGCACGACCGTCAACGATCTCGGCTTCTTCTACGACTGGTTGGTCATCGACATTGTGGAGAACCAGCCCCGTGTGTGGGAGCCCGAGTGCCTGCAGATTTGCGACCCCGTGCGGCCCGTATCCGTGGTGAGCGGTGGTCCGGGAAAGCGCCGGTTCGAGTTCATGCGCACCGAGACCGACGGCGATGACTTTGTGAGTGAGCAGAGCTGCTGGGATCTCATGGCGCCCTGGGACATTACGCCAGACAATACCGCGCTCGAGCGGTTCCGGCTCTATTCGTTCCAGTCACGCTGGGCCACCAATTGGTTTGACGGTCGCGTGGGAATTGCCGGTGATGCCGCCCACCAGGTGCCGCCGTTCTTTGGTGTGGGCTTGGTGAGTGGAATGCGCGATGCGGCGAACCTCGCCTGGAAGTTTGACCTGGTTCTCTCGAGCCACGCCGACCTTTCGCTGCTCGACTCGTACACAAGCGAGCGAGTGGTGGAGGTACAGAACGCCATCGGAATGTCGGTCGAACTGGGCAAGGTCATTTGCGAGCTCGACCCCGAGAAAGTGGCAGCGCGCGACGCTCACTTTCTGGCCACCGGGCCCAACCCGGAGAATTCGCTGCCGCCGGTGCCGCCCGAGCGACTCGGTGCCGGGGTGCTGTTCGACGACGCTCCCCTTACCGCGCCAAATACTGGCGTGTACTCGGTCAATGAGCGTGTGGCCGATGCGTCTGGCGCTAATGCCCTGCTCGATCAACTCAACTACGGCAACTTCATGCTGGTCGTTGATGCGGATCGTGTATCCGAGGCCGATGCTCGGCAGGCGTTGACAGTCGTGCCCGAGGGTGTTCGACTCCTTGTGGTTCGACTTGTTTCCGACACCGAAGCTGGCGTTTCGCTCAGCTCTTTTGCCGACGCTGTGCCCGGAACCATCGTCACACTGCGTGATTCCACCGGCGTGATGATGGCAAACCTGAAGGTCAGCGGATACGCGTGCGAACTCGTGCGCCCCGACTTCGTGGTGTTTGGTGGATCAGATTCACCCCAAAGCCTCGTTGCCGCGCTGTCCGCAAGATTGCACGGCACCCCCGTTCCCGCATAAGTTCTCACTACAGACAAAAGGAAAAAATCATGCGCATTGCTAACCTCAAGAACCGAATCGTGCTCCTCGCCGGCGACACCGCCCTCGACGTGGCCGAGGCCAGCGCCGGACGATTCGGACCGGACATCCTGAGCGCCTACGACAACTGGGATGACTTCGCCGCGTGGGGCAAGACGGCCGACTTCTCGGCCGCAAAAAAGTTCGATGCTGCCGAGCTCGGCGCGCCCATCCCGTTCCCCCGCCAGATTGTGGCTATCGGCCTTAACTACCGCGACCACGCCGACGAAGCGGGCCAGCCGTACCCGGAGAACCCCATGGTGTTCACCAAGTTTGCGTCGAGCCTCGCCGGCCCGCACGGCACGATTACTGCCAACACGGGCGCCATCGACTTTGAGGCCGAAATGGTCGTGGTCATTGGCAAGACGGCCGACCGCGTGAAGGCCGTCGACGGCTGGAAGCACGTGGCCGGTGTCACGATTGGGCAGGACCTCACCGAGCGCGATGTGCAGTGGCGCCCTCCGGCACCGCAGTTCAGCCTTGGCAAGTCACTCCGCGGATACGGCCCTTTCGGCCCGGCGGTCGTCAGCCTTGACGAGATCGCCGATCCCGAGAACCTCGCTGTGCAGAGCATTCTGACCGGACCGGGTGCCGACGGCGAGATGGTGCTTCAAGATGGCAACACCAAGAACCTCATCTTCTCGGTGCCGCAGCTGATCGAGCGCCTCAGCGAGCACCTCACGCTGTTCCCGGGCGACATCATCTTTACGGGTACTCCCGCGGGTGTGGGAATGGGCCGCGATCCCAAGCTGTTCATGAAGCCAGGCAACGTGCTCACCACGCGGCTCGGAGATATTGCGGAGATCGTTACGACGTTCGTCTAGTCACTCTCGCCGGTTGAGTAGCCAACCCAGTTGGCGTATGTCGCCGGTTGAGTAGCCAACGCAGTTGGCGTATCGAAACCGAGAACGGTTGAATGAAGACTATGAGTTCACTGCAGTCGCGATTCGCCGGACGCGTTGTCGTCATTACTGGTGCGGCCAGCGGCATCGGTCGGCGTGCCGCTGAGCGCTTCGCCGCTGAGGGTGCGCTGGTTTACGGAAGTGACGTCAACGCTGACGGGCTGGCCGAGACCGAGAAGTTGATTTCCGACGCGGGCGGCTCTTTTGTCGGACGCGCGCCGGTCGATGCCACTGACGAGGTTCAGACGGCGGCCTGGCTTGATGCCATCGGTGCTGAGCACGACCGCATCGACGTCCTGTTGCCGAGCGCGGGCATCGCGCGGTTCTCGCCCATCGAAGAGACCTCGCTCGCGGAGTGGAAGTTTGTGCTCACACACGAGCTCGACATCGTGTTTGTGCCCACCAAGGCGGCGTGGCCGTGGTTGCGCGCTGCCTCGGGAAACATCGTGCTGCTGGGATCCTCGGCGGGGGTTCGTGGATCCGTGACGAACACGCGCATCGCCCACACGGCGACCAAAGCCGGCGTGATTGGCATGGCCCAGCAGTTCGCGGCCGAGGGGGCAGCCCACGGTATTCGCGCCAACAGCGTCAGCCCGGGCGTCATCCGCACACCGGCCACCGAGGGTGACCTACTCGCGGCCGACCACCCC
>CAIOGW010000008.1 GCA_903857985.1 uncultured Microbacteriaceae bacterium | reverse complement strand
GAACGGTGGGTCGTGAACGATAACGATGTTGCCGTTCGTCTGGCCCGCCAGGTGCGTATTGTGGGCACCGGCCTGCTGGGCGCCAGCATTGGCCTGCGACTGACGTCGTTGGGCATCGATGTTGTTCTTGACGACGTATCTCCGTCGTCGGCGCGACTCGCTGCCGATCTGGGCGCGGGTCGCGCTGCGGGAGTCGACGATGCGCCGGTGCTTGTGGTTGTTGCTGTTCCGCCGGATGTCACGGCCGACGTTATTCAGGCCGAACTCGCGCGTTTTCCCGAGGCCGTGGTTACCGACGTGGCGAGTGTCAAACTCGCCCCGCTGAACGAATTGCGTGAGCGGGGTGTCAACCTCGTGAACTACATCGGGTCACACCCGTTGGCGGGCCGGGAACGCGGCGGAGCCATCTCGGCGGGCGGAGACCTGTTCATTGGTCGACCGTGGGTCGTCTGCCGCGACGAAGAGACTCCGGCGTGGGCACTCGCCCTGGTCGAAGACCTTGCGCTCGATTTAGGTGCCGTGCCGATCGAGATGTCTCCCGAAGAACACGATTCCGCGGTAGGGCTGGTGTCGCACGTCCCGCAAATCGTGTCGAGCCTCATGGCAAAACAGCTTTCCGCGGCCAGTGATGATGCCGTGCGCTTGGCGGGCCAGGGCGTGCGCGATGTCACACGCATCGCGGCCAGCTCGCCCGAGCTGTGGATTCAGATTCTGAGCGCCAACCGCGAAGCTGTGGTGGCGATTCTTGAGAACTACGCCCGCGACCTCGATGCAGTGACAACTGCGCTGCGCGATGTGGACGCTCCTGGCGCCCGTCGTGTTTTGGCCGAGGAGCTGGCGGGCGGAAACGCCGGTGTGTCGCGGCTTCCCGGAAAACACGGCGAGCGGCGACGTTTTGCGAGCATCACGGTACTCGTTGACGACAAGCCGGGACAGATTGCCAAGCTGCTCACCGAGGTGGGCGAACTGAACATCAACCTCGAAGACATGCGCCTCGATCACGCTGAGGGTGCGCAACTGGGCATGGTCGAGTTCTCGGTATTGCCGGATGTTGCCGAAGGCCTGATTGCCGATCTCGAGTTGCGTGGGTGGCGGGTGCACCGATGAATGAGATCCGATGAAGGGGAACCGATGACAACTCCGATAATTGTCGCACTCGATGGCCCCGCGGGCTCGGGCAAGTCCAGCGTGAGCATGGCTGCGGCTCGACGATTGGCCTTCGCGTACCTCGACACGGGTGCGGCCTATCGGGCTGTGGCGTGGCACGTTCTCGAGCACGACATCGATGCCGAAGATGCGGTGGCGGTCACCGGCAGTCTCGAGAATGTCGAGCTTACCTTTGCGGCGAACCCCGATGACTTTGCCGTCTCGGTGGGGTCAACGAACGTCACTGACGCAATTCGCACCCCGCACGTGACTGCGCTCGTGAGTGCCGTGGCCCGGGTTCCCGCGGTGCGCGCGTTCCTCAACCAGCGATTCCGCGAGACCATGGCCAATGCCACGCAGGCAGGCATCGTGGTGGAGGGACGCGACATCACCACCGTGGTCGCTCCCGATGCCGATGCGCGCATCCTACTCACGGCCGATGAGAGCGTTAGAATGGAGCGTCGGGGACTCGAGGTTCCACCTCAGTCGCGAGACGAGCTAACCCGTCTGGTTCGCGATAGGGATGCGGCAGATGCTCGCGTTTCCGACTTCATGACCGCCGCCGATGGCGTCGTGACCATTGATTCCACGAATCTCACCTTCGACCAGACGGTTGATGCGGTGGTGGCGCACATCAGGAGCGCCACGGCCTAGCAGCTAAGGATCTTCATGTCAGACAAGACCACCTCTCACGGCGGGGAAGCGAACGGCGACGAATTCGACGACGCCCTCATCGACGACGCCGACGTTGAGCAGCTGGGCGTCACGCTTGAGTCGCTGACCGAAGACGTGGCGCAGGCTCGCGCGGCGGCACTGCGTCAGGGCCTCAACGAGTACGACCTCGACGAGGATGACTTCGACGTTCTCGAGGCGGTCACCGAAGACCCCGACGAGATCACGTACCTTCCAGCCCTGCCGGTGCTCGCTGTGGTGGGACGCCCCAACGTGGGCAAGTCGGCTCTGGTCAACCGCATTCTCGGGCGGCGCGAGGCCGTGGTCGAAGACACACCCGGGGTCACTCGTGATCGCGTTGCCTACAAGTCTGAGTGGAACACCCGCAACTTCACGCTCGTGGACACCGGCGGGTGGGAGCCCGACGCGCAGGGCATCAACGCGTCGGTGGCCGCACAGGCTGAGGTGGCCATCGACTTGGCCGACGCCGTGCACTTTGTTGTGGACGCAAACGTGGGCGCCACCGCCACCGATGAGCACGTGGTGCGCCTTCTGCGCAAAACCAAGATTCCCGTTTATCTGGTGGCCAACAAGGTCGACGACTCGCGCCAGGAACCCAATGCCGCAGCCCTGTGGTCGCTG
>CAIOGW010000007.1 GCA_903857985.1 uncultured Microbacteriaceae bacterium | reverse complement strand
GCGATTGTGGCCCAAGCCACGCAGGCACTTGCCCAAACGGGAGTTGAGAACCCGGCCGACCTGTTGGCGCCCCTGATCGGCTCCACGGTCGACAATGCGCTTCGCAACTCGGGTGGTCTGCGCACCGCGGATGTGCCCCCCAACTTCGGCAGCCCCTAGTGGTTCTTCTCGTCACGACCGCGGCAGAACTTCGTAACTGGCGCACCACCAAACCGAGTCAGCGCCTTGCCTTCGTGCCCACCATGGGCGCGTTGCACGAGGGGCACATTCGACTCGTTGAGCGGGCCCGTGAGATTGCAGATGCTGTGGTCGTGTCGATCTTTGTGAATCCCACACAGTTTGGTCAAGGTGAGGACTTCGAGCGATACCCGCGAACACTGGAGAACGACCTAGCGCTGCTCGACGACCTCGCCGATGTGGTCTACGCGCCGAGCGTCGACGACGTCTACCCGCCGGACGCTCCTCCGCCCGTGGAGTCTGCCGGCCCGGCCGGCGCCGGCTTTGAGGGAGCCGCCCGACCGGGGCACTTCGACGGCATGCTCACCGTGGTCAATCGACTCTTCGACATTGTGAATCCTGATGTGGCCGTCTTCGGCCAGAAGGATGCTCAGCAGGTGCACCTTGTGCGCCGCCTGGCCATTGAGCGCGGCGGGCCAGAGATTGATGTGGTGACCACCGTGCGCGAAGACGACGGGCTCGCACGCTCGAGCCGTAATCGCTTCCTCAGTTCACAGGAACGTGCGGCCGCCAGTGCCGTTCCCGAGACGGTGCGGACTGTTGCGGCTCACATCAACACCGGAGTGTCCGCTGCGCTGGCGGCCGGTCGCGCCGTTCTGGCCGCGGAGCCGCTGGCTAGACTTGAGTATCTTGAGTTAGTGAGTCCAGCGGACTTCACGCCCGTGGACGATACGTTTCACGGCGAGGCCACGCTGGTAGTGGCGGCCCGCTTTGGCACCACGCGCTTGCTCGACACCGAATCAATTACTGTTCCTGAGAACCAACAAGCCAAAGGCCCTCAGCCCGATGAGTGACAACGAGACGAAGCCCCGCCCCGAGGCGACGCCCGACGACGAGCGCGAGCTGACAGCCGAAGAGGTTGTTGAGCAGAAAGCTGTTCGCCTCGCTAAGCGCGATCGCCTCAACGAGCTCGGTCTTGAGGCCTATCCGGTGGCGGTGCCAGTCACCGACACCATCCCCAGCGTACGCAAACGCTTCGACGGCCTCGAGGCGGATGCCACGACGGGCGTTACCGTGGGCGTCGCCGGTCGTGTGGTGCACCTGCGTAACACCGGCAAGCTCTGCTTTGCCAGCCTTCAAACGGGTGATGGCTCGCGACTCCAGGCCATGGTCTCATTGGCCGAGGTGGGCGAGGAGTCCCTCGAGCAGTGGAAAGAACTGGTTGATCTGGGCGACCACCTCTTTGTCTCGGGCGAAGTGATCTCGAGCCGTCGTGGCGAGCTCTCCATCATGGCCACGTCGTGGAAGGTGGCATCCAAGGCGCTTCTGCCGTTGCCCAACCTCCACAAGGAACTCAATGAGGAGACCCGCGTTCGCTCGCGTTATCTCGACCTCATTGTGCGAGATCAAGCGCGCGCCACGGTGATGACCCGTGCCGCCGCAGTGTCGTCACTGCGCGCCACTTTTGC
>CAIOGW010000006.1 GCA_903857985.1 uncultured Microbacteriaceae bacterium | reverse complement strand
GTTACGGCAGAACACATGACTGCAGTGTCGTTGGTGCACGGCCGGGACGGAGCGCTACAGCCCCGATCCAGGTATCCGCCGGGCAACGTCTGACCTCAATCCCGGTCGAAGCGCGGAAGCCGTCCGCCCCGCCGACTTCGGCCTGACAATCCACCCCCTTCCAGAGCAGGTAATTGCACATCATTGGGTCGACCCTAAACAGGCGCACGTGGCTCGGCTGCTCTGCGTCGGCCGCGAGCCACGCGTGCAAGGCCTTGTACCGGTGGGCGAGCGGCTGCCCCACGCTCGAGAAGTGTGTGGCGTAGCTCGCGTTGAAGTGCTGCGGAATCAGCAACGTAAGGCCGAGCACGCCGAGGACCACGATCCCGCGCACGCGCCCGACGCGCGGCCATGTGGTAAAGACGAATGCCACCAGCACGCCGATTAGGAACATCAGCGTGAGCAGAAACGCGACCGTCCAAATCGGCCGGGGCCGAAAAGCCAGGCCGATGTACACCGCGAGCGACAGCAGGCTCAAGAGCACCGCGACCGGGTCGGGATTCGAGCGCCAGTGCAGCGTAAGCCGCCCAAACGACGTGCCGAAGAGAACGAAGAGCCCCAAGCAGGCGAGGGTGAGCGCGCCAATCAGAGCCGCGGGCGCCCACCGCGCGTAGGCGTGCGGTACGAAATCAGGGTTGGCAGTCGCGGCGTAGTGATCGAACAGCCCCATCTCGAGCGCCGCGGGGATCCCACCGAGGTTCCACACCACGAAGCGCCCGACCGCATCGGGGTTCCGCCGAAGGGCACTGGCAAAGTCGACGTCGGCGCCGCCGAAATCACGCTGCAGGACCTCACTGCATTCCGTCCACGGATTACCCTGCCAGCGCGTGTCCACCTGAACGATGTAGTTCGCGTAGTGCTGACACATGTTCAACACCGCCCTGTCCGCGACCTTCTGGCGCACCGACCCGATATCCCGATCTGCACTCATACCGGCGAGCCCCGCAACCACGATCGCCAACGTGACGACTGCCGTGGAGCGGCTCCAGCCACGCCCCGGAACCACCACCCGCACGCCGCCCGTGACGCTGGAGCGCAGCCACCGTGCGCCGAGGAACACCGCGTAGAACGTCGCGGCGATCAGGAACTCGGGCCGCACGAGCAGACCCGCCAGCACGAGCAGGACGAGCACCCACAGTGCGTGGCGGTGCTGACGGTCGCGGGCCGCCAACGCGAGTGCGCCGAAGGGGAGAACGAGTCCGAGAATGTGGACCGTGTAGAGCGAGTCGTAGATGAGCGGCAGCGAAGCCCACCACACGACCACGAGCAGTGCGACGTCGCCGGCGATGAAACGACGCAGGAACGCGAAAAGTAGGAGATCGAGCGTGAGGACCGCAGAGACTCGCACCACCGTGTTCCCAAGCTGGGCATCGCCGAGCACCGCGTGCAGCACACCGAGGAGCATCGAATAGAGCGGCGACTGAACGAGATACAGCGTTCCGTCGTGCAACCAGCCGAGCGACCTCGAATAGTCGAAGGCGGTATCGCCCATCTCGAGGTCCCTCGCGTGGAGGATGCCCCGCAACTGCCAAAGCTGGATCGCCAACACGGCGAAGAAGCCGAATCGGGCGTCGCGCACGAGCATTG
The DNA here is from genome assembly GCA_903857985.1 of uncultured Microbacteriaceae bacterium. Lineage (GTDB taxonomy): Bacteria > Actinomycetota > Actinomycetes > Actinomycetales > Microbacteriaceae > UBA963. Next base: position 1,601 of record CAIOGW010000006.1, on the reverse strand, counting down.
CCAATCGACTGCGCCGAACCACCTCATCGGCCTCGGAAGAGATCTCGCCGCTGACCACCAGACAACGTCGCCATCACTCGCTTTTACCTACGCCCCCACGGCCATGATGGTCCCAACAGAACATCGCGTGCGACGATCACGCGGTCGTTGATCTGCGCATATGAGAGTCCGATGTTTGTGGCGACTCCGACCAGCATCAGCGCAACGACGATGACTACGAGCGCTCGACCCAGCGCGCTACGACGAGCGGGCAAAGTCATAATGGTGGCAGACCCGAACCCGACGGCCGCGACGGCGGCAGGCACGAAATCGCCGAGATATCGGTTGCTACCGGCGATGTTGAAAAGTGCCAGCGCCGCACCAGAGAGCAGCGCGAGAATCATTCCCCGCACCAGCCACCGACCGAGGAAACCAGTTCGTGGCGTTGGCAGACGCGCGGTACCAGACCTCCGGATGGGCGTGAAGACCATGGCTAGCAGTCCAAGAAGAAGAGCGACGGGAGTCAGATTGGTGAGACTCGCCGTCGGCTCGAGGTAGTAGCCACCAATAGGAGTCGGCGGCACCCTAACGGGGGCCGCAAACCATGGCAGACCGTTTAGGAGCATCAGGGAATCAGGACGGATGTAGGCCCAGAGCATCGTCGGGAGGAACTGCGGCGAAAAGAACTTCCCGCCGTTCGCCTGGAACATGGCCGTCCACGCAGGGTTGCCACCTCCGATCTGGACATTCAACATGACGTCGGGTAGCGGCGAGTCGAACTTCCATACGAAAATGGCCATAGCTAGCCCTGTGGGCAGGGCGACGAGCATAAGGACCGGCACTACATGGCGGACTTTTGCACTCCACGGGCGAGGATCACGCGCAATCAACAGCCCGATGATCACCGCCAGAGCCATAGAAACCACCATGCCCGTGGGGCGGGCACCAGCCGCAAGGATCAATGCAAGTACGACGAGCCACAGGTACCAAATCCGGCCGGTATCAAACCACTTGAGCAGCAGCCAGAAACCCGCCAACGTAGATGTCGTGCACCAAGCGATCGTCTCCTGAAACACATTGGGCATCGTGAGTTGGAAGTACATGCTGCCAAAACTCACCGCTGCAATCGACGCAGTGAATAGGACATGACCACCCCACTTCGACATGCCACCACCCGCGGGACGGCGTCTGGCAGCCAGCACCCAGATCTCGTTCACGATTAGGATCGACAGGCCCAGCCCCAGCAGGCATGCGAGGGTCAGATAGACACCGGTCATGCCGAGCGTCGGATCAATCACGGTGATCGGCAGCCGCAGGATACTCGGTGTCACACCGAAGTATCCGTAGCAGTGGCCCTGATACATGAAGCACTCTCCGGGGAGCGCCGACGGGGGCACGTCGATACGACCGTCCAAGAGGGCCGCTGCCTGCGCACTGAAGAAGTGGCTAGCGTAGTTCGCCGGATTCGAGGGGAGCTCATTGCTCCAAGGCTCTGCGCTCTCGAAACCGAGGAAGAGCAGCCCTGCCAGAGCAAGCAACACGACCGAGGTGAGGATCCTGAACCGCCGGCCGGGAAGGGCGAAGAGATTCAATCCCGACATACTTCGCACGGCCTCAATGGT
>CAIOGW010000005.1 GCA_903857985.1 uncultured Microbacteriaceae bacterium | reverse complement strand
GCAGAACAGCCATGCGCGCGACATTGCGATTATCTTCGCCCGCTTGGTTCGCATCGCCAAAGATGACGTCGTCGATCGTTGTCGGGTCTACGCCACTGCGAGCGACAAGCTCGGCGATGGCGATGGCAGCGAGGTCATCGGGGCGAACGCTCGACAACGATCCGCCGTATCGGCCGATTGGTGTGCGCACACCGTCGACCACGAAGGCTTCTGTCATGATGTCAACTCCCCTTAGCGGAGGTCGTAGAGTCGCTTGAGCTTGCCCTCGGAACGGGGCAACTCTCCTGGATCGACAAGGGAAACTTCGACACTCGTGCCGATTCTCTCTTTGATGCGCCGAACGAGCAGCTTCGCGCCCGCATCGCCGGCTTCGGTCGGAACGTCGACACGTCGCTCAATCTTGACCGTGAGCGACTCCATACGGCCGGCCTGACGCAACTCAAGAACAAAGTGGGGTGACAACTCGTCGATGCCCAAAACAATCTCTTCAATCTGCGTGGGGAACAGGTTCACTCCGCGCAGGATGATCATGTCGTCGTTGCGGCCAACAATCTTGGCAATCCGCCTCATGGTCGGTCGGGCTGTTCCGGGGAGCAGGCGTGTGAGGTCGCGCGTTCGGTACCGAATAACCGGGAACGCCTCCTTGGTCAGCGACGTAAAGACCAGCTCGCCCTCAGCGCCGTCGGGCAGAACCTCGCCCGTCTCCGAGTCAATGATCTCGGGGTAGAAATGGTCCTCCCAAATGTGCGGGCCGTCCTTGGTTTCAACGCACTCGTTGCCGACACCTGGCCCCATCACCTCGCTGAGGCCGTAGATGTCTACGGCGTCAATCGCCAAACGCTCCTCGAGTTCGCGACGCATCTCTTCTGTCCACGGCTCAGCGCCGAGAACTGCCACACGCAGGCTCGACGATCGAGGATCCATGCCGGCCTCCTCCATCGCGTCGGCAATGGTCAGCAGGTAGCTCGGCGTGCAGAGGATGGCCTCAGGCGTGAAGTCCTGGATGAGTTGAACTTGGCGAGCCGTCTGCCCGCCAGAGACGGGGATCACGGTAGCGCCCAGTCGCTCAATTCCCGCGTGCGCACCGAGGCCACCGGTGAAAAGCCCGTACCCATAGGCGTTGTGTACCCGCATACCGGGCCGAATACCCGCGGCACGTAGGCTGCGCGCGACCACCGTCGCCCAAACATCGAGGTCGTTCTGCGTGTAGCCCACGACGGTCGGTTTGCCCGTGGTGCCCGAGGAGGCGTGAATGCGGGCGACGCGTTCAGAAGGAACAGAGAACATGCCGAACGGGTAGTTCTGGCGAAGATCTTCTTTGGTGGTGAAGGGTAACCGGCGGATGTCATCGAGCGAGCGGATGTCGTCGGGGCTCACTCCTGCAGCATCGAATTTCACACGATAGGCAGCCACATTGTCGTAGGCGTGCCGAACGCTCCACTGCAGACGACCCAATTGGAGTTCCGCGAGTGCACCTGGGGAAAGCCCCTCACCCTCGTCGAGAACGAGGCCCGCGTCAGCGTGTTTGTTGTGGACTTTCGCCATCGAAACCCGTAACCTTACTTGTGAGTAGGATAAAGTACTAAGAGGTAAGCATACATTTACCTACTTCGATTACCAATAGATATCGGCCGCATGATGGCGGGGAGCCGAAGAGGGAAAAATGCCCGACAGCACCAAGATGGCCTTCTCAGCAATGGCGGACTCGACCCGTCGGTCGATTCTGCAAATTCTGAGCAAAGACACCGAACTCGCCGTCAATGCCCTCGCCGAGCACTTTCCCGATGTCACCCGGGCAGCCATCTCTTCGCACTTGCGCGTTCTTCGGGATGCCGACATGGTCGTCGAACAGCGCCGAGGCCAGTTTCGCTATTACTCGCTCGGCCCTAATCGCGCCGATGACGTATTGCAGTTCTTGCGCGACGTCTACCAAGACGACGTGAATACGTTGGCAGCCGACACGGAGCCCGGCAGGCGGTAGCTTTGGCCGGGGATCTCAGCTTCTTCGTCAACGCGGAGTCTGCAAAGTCGCCCAGTGAGCTGTGGCGACAACTTTCGGGCGGTGACACCGACGGCTGGCCCATGCTCGCGCACTGCCGCCAGCTCGAGGTCGGTGCCGCCGTAATGTTCAGCATTCCTCATCCCGACGGATCGACAATTGAATCCTCCGGTCGCATTGTGGAAGTGATTGAGGGCCAGCGAGTGATCCTCGTTCAGGAGACCCCCTGGAGCGGCCACATCCGCGTTGACCTCAAACCGATTGACGGTGGAACACGCATTACAGTGAGGGTGCAGTTGGGCCCCGAGTGCCTGCCGTGGTTCTCGGCCGTCCCCGCCTCGGAACTCGAAGGCCACAGGACGGGTGGCTTGAAAATTGGACTCCTCGCCCCACTGTCGGGAACCGCTGGCCTATTGGGCAGGGCTGTGGCCAATGCCGCCATACTCGCGGTCGAGGAGCTCAACGCCAGTTCAGCTTTTGGCCGCATTCCCGCCGAACTCGTTGTGGCAGACGACCGGACGGACCAGGGCGCCGCACTCGCCGCCTTCAACCGACTCACCCTGACCGACGAGTGTGATGTCGTCGTTGCCTGCATTTCGTCTGCTTCCCTCCAGGCGATTCGCCCGGTCGCACTTTCGCGTGGAACGCTATTTTTGTCTGCCGCGATGAGCGAGCACACTACCTCTGGCGCGAACTTTTTCCAGTTCGGGGAAACACCTCTCGACCAGTTGGCGGCATCTGTGCCGCTCATGATGAATCAGACGAACTCCAAACACTGGTTCATTCTGGGCTCGGACTATGTGTGGCCCCGCTCAATCGGCATGGTGGCCAATGAGGTGATTGAACAGCATCACGGTGTGATCGCGGGAGAGCACTACCAACCACTGGGAACCGCCCAATTCGACGAAGTTATCGATCGAATCTCTCGGAGCGGAGCGGACCTGATTCTTTCCTCGCTCGTGGGAATTGACGCCGTACTCTTTGAGCGAGCATTCTTTGAGTCGGGATTGCGCTCACGGTTTAGGACTCTCGCGACCAATTTCGACGACTCACTGCTCGATCACATTGGACGCGCCGAAGCCGATGGAATCTGGTCTACTCAGGAATACTTCATGCCGACGCTTGCCGACGAGATGGACGCGGTCGCTCGCCGCTACCGGGATAGATTCGGCGAATTAGCTCCCCGCTTGAGCAGCCTGGCTAAGTCTGTTTATGACAGCATCCACCTTTATGCCCAAGCGTTGGGAATCGCCAAGAGCTCAGACCCCGCCGAAATCAGTGGCGTGCTTCGTTCTACCCGGCTCGGTGGATCTCGCCTCCTGAGCCGCGACCGGGGCCAGGTGCTCACCACCGAATTGGTCGAGGTTACGTCTGAGGGCTTCCGTCAGATCATGAACGGTCGCCAGTAGGGCGCAGGATCTTCGACACCGTATCGGCGACTCTCAGGACGGCGCGGTCATCGAAGGGGCGACCCATGACGGTAAGCCCGACGGGGACGGCTGTGGGGTCTCCGGTCGGCACGGTCACCATCGGCATTCCCATAAACGAGCCTGGTGACGTGTGACGCGTGAGCGTATCGAAGATGGGGCGAGTAGTGCCGTTGAACTCAATCTCAGCATCCAGCCCGAGGAGTGGCGGCAGAATTGGCACGGTGGGGAAGATAATCCCCTGCACCCCGGCCGCGTCCAGCTGGGCGATGAACTGCCTGCGCATCTGCCAGCGGTTGATCGCAGCTCGGCGGTATTCCGAGACGGGAACAGGATTGTCATGAATAAAGCCCATCACGCCTGCGACATCGGGAGATTCGGTCACTTTCGAAACTGAACCCAAATCGTCCGGAAGTCCCGACAGGCCGGTGCCTCGCAAATACGAGATCACCGTTCGGGCTGATTCAAACGCAACAACGGTCATGTTGAATTCAGCGGTGAGCTCGAAGTGGTCGGCGAGTTCGATTGGCACGAGCGTGACGCCGGCATCACGCAAGGCCGACACTGCCTCGTCGAATCGTGCTCCCACCGTTGATTCCAGGTCGGCGAGATAAGCATCTGAAATGCCGATTCGGATTTCTTTGGGACGCGGGTCTGACGCACTGTCGCTCTCGCCCGTGATGAGGCCATCGACAAAGCGCAGGTCAGCAACATTGTTTGCGTGGAGGCCGGGAGTGTCTCGGGTCCAGGACAGCCCGATAACGCCGTCTGAGGGGTAGCGCCCTGTGCTCGGCCGCAAACCGTAAACTCCACAGAAAGCCGCCGGTACCGAGATAGACCCCCCGGTGTCGGTTCCGACCGACAGCGGAACAATTCCGCGGGCAACTGCTGCTGCGCTACCGCCCGACGAACCGCCGGCGCTGAGCGACGAGTCGAAGGGATTGCGCACCGGCCCGTGCGCGCCGTTGTTGCTCGTGAGACCAAAAGCGAGTTCGTGCAAATTTGTCTTGCCGAGAACAACCGCGCCCTCCGAGCGCAGCGCTGTCACGACATCGGCGTTCACCTCGGGCGAGAAGTTGAGGTAGCCGGTACCACCTGTGGTCGGGAGTCCAGCGACATCGATGTTGTCTTTGACGGCGATGGGGGTTCCCGCGAGAGCGCCCGATCCGCCCTCAGAAAGGGCGCCCGCCTCGGCAATGGAGATAAAGGTTCCGGTGCCAGCGGATGCCACGGCCGCCGCGCGCGCTTCGTCGAGAGCGACAACTCGCTGCTTGGGCGAAAGCGCCTGCCAGTCTTTCAGCGTGCGTGTAACCATGGTTCTTGTCCCTTTCGATTTCAGACGGCGAGCCGTCGACTGACGGTCTCGTGAGTTTTTGCCGACACGTTGCCCTGATCGATGACAGCGCCCGTTTCCATGACGAGCCAGCGATCAGCAACGGTGAGGGCCATGCCGAGATGTTGTTCAACAAGCAGCACGCCGACTCCGCGAGCCGCAGCTCCACGTATCAACTGCGCACACCGGTCGACGTTCTTTGGTTGCAAACCCTCGCTCGGTTCGTCAAGAATCCAGAGCGTTCCCGGGTTGGCGGCGGTACGGGCAACAGCGAGCATTTTCTGCTCGCCACCCGAGAGCGTGCCCGCCCGTTGTGACGCGCGATCGGCGAGGAAAGGGAAGCATTCGGCCGCTGCCTCTTTTGACGCTCCCACCATGCGAAGGTTTTCTGCCACAGTCAGGTCACGCAGGATGGGCTGGTCCTGGCGAACCGCCCGCATGCCCAGTTGATAGCGTCGGGAAGGTTGGCTTTTCGTCACATCCGCGCCAGCGACCAGCACCGTGCCATCCATCGCCGGCAGGGTGCCCGTGATCGCTGAGACTGCCGTGCTCTTACCTGCGCCATTGCGACCCAGAAGCGCAACAACTTCTCCCGGTTGAATAACCAAATCCAAACCGGTGACGATGCGCGCGCCGGCGTAGCCGGCAACTAGCCCGTGCACCTCAAGCAATGTCATCAGAGTCCCTCACCGACGTAGGCACGAGTGACCTCCGCGTTGTTCTCTATCTCTGCGACGGTGCCCGTGGCAAGCACGCGCCCCGCCTGCAGCACCGTCACCGCAGACGCCGCTGAGCGAATCAGGGCCATGTCGTGCTCCACAACAACAATCGGAATGTCGAGCCCCGCGGCTTCGGTGCGAAGAATATCCGCGATACTCGCCGTTTCAGCGGCCGTCATGCCGGCCGTGGGCTCGTCGAGCAGAACCAGGGTGGGTCGGCTCGCAAAGGTCATGGCGAGCTCAAGAACCTGGCGCTGCCCGTGGGCGAGGCGCGATGCCGGAGTGTCAAGCAATTTCACGAGGTCGCCGGTCTCGAGAATCCGCCAGGCCGTGGAGGTGAGATCGGCCCGCCAGGGTGAGAAGATGAGCGCAAACGGATGCACGGTGACACCCAGTCGCGCCACAGCCAGGTTTTGGGCCACGGTGAGTTCGGGAGCAATCGCAGGAGCTTGGAACTTGCGCGCGACACCGGCACGCGCCATCTTCCACGGTCGCATTTTGGTGAGATCCGTGTTGCCCACGCGCCACTTTCCGCTGGTCGGCGGTACCGTGCCAGAAAGCGCGTTAAGCAGGGTGGATTTACCGGCACCGTTGGGGCCGATCAAGCAGTGGACACCGCTTCGTGCGCTGAAGTCGACATTGTCCACCGCGGTGAATTTCGCAAAGGTGCACGTGATGCCCGTTGCTTCGAGAGCCTGGCCACCGCCGGCGCCGCCTTGCTCCGTGGTCGTGAGCGTGACAGCACGGCGTGGGCGCCATCGTTCGGGGAGTCGTTTGAGCACCGCCTCGGCGATTCCATCGGGAATGAGAACTACGACGGCGATAAAGATGATTCCCATGGCGAGCAGCCACAGGGTCAAGAACTTGTCGGCGAGCTCATTGGTGATGTAGCTGATGACGATGGCGGTGAAGAAGGCCCCAATGATGCTTGTGCGGGAACCGATCATCGCCCAGAGAACGAAGTTCGTGGCCAGCAGCAAGCTAATCTGATCCGGCGCGACGAACTGAGTCTGGGTGGAGAAGAGCGCTCCCGCCAGTCCGGTGACGACGCCCGCGAAAGCGAAGGTACCGATCCGGAAGGCGGGAATGTTGTAGCCGGAAGATGCTGCGCGAATGGCGTGTGTCTTTGCGAGCACGAGTGCGCCGCCGAAAGGACTGCGTGCCACCACGATGAGGAGCCATATGAGACCGACCGCGGCAATCGTCACGATCACTCGCTGCGCCACGGGGTCGGCGGTCCACAGGTCGCCCAGATTGAGCGGCGGGACCCCGGCGAGGCCATTGAAGCCACCAGTAATGGGTGTCAGTTGATTGACCACCTCGACCGCGCCGAAGAGCAAAACGAAGGTGAGTAGGGCGAACGTGATGACGTTGACCCGACCCCGAAGACCCACCAGGCCAACAAGCAACGAGACGGCTCCCGCGGCAAGCCCGCCGAAGAGGATGCCCAGCATGGTTCCGCCCTCTGGGATGTTGATGCCGCACCAGGCGGCAACGTATGCCCCAATTCCAAAGGAGACGGCGTGGCCAAGACTCAAGATTCCGGCGAAGCCCCAACACAGCGCGAGGGCAGCTGTTGCTACTCCATAAAGTGCGAACTGGGCGAAGAGACCGCCCTGATAGCCGCCGAGGGCCAGGGCGATGAGCGGCACAGCGAGTGAAGCAAGCACTGCGATCGAACGCCGAATCATACGATGTTTCCCTTCGTAGACGGGCGAGTGGCTGCCAAAACGATGAACGCCATGGCCAGGATCGCCAGCTTGGCGACGAGAGAGTCGACGACGAGGGTCGTGACGTTTTGAACGACGGCAATCGCCAGGGCTGCTACGAGAACCATGCTCACCCGGGCACCGCCCACGATGACCACGACAAACATGACGAACAGATAGGCGTTGCCCATTCCCGGCCCGACATTCGTCAGAGGAGCGATAAGTGATCCGGCCAGGCTGGCCATTAGTGTGCTCACCGCAAAAATCACGAGTTTGAGTCCGCCGGATCGGACGCCGAGGGTTTCGGCCAGATCGCCGTCTGCTGCGACGGCACGTACTTTGACACCAACCGGTGTCAGGGTGAGGACGAGGAGGACGGCGCCGATGACAACTACCGATACGCCAATCAACACGAGGCGGTAAAGCGGGAACTCGGCTCCCCAAATCTCGACCGAACCGGGGAGTGGGTTTTCAACAAACTGGAAGTTCTTGCCGTAGATGAGTTCTACGACCTGTCGGATCACGATGCCGAGCCCGAACGTGCCGAGAATGGCAAGCTCGGGTGCTCTCACGAAGCGCCGTAAGAGGCTTCGCTCCGTGACAGCACCGAGCAAGAACCCGACAACGCAAGCAACGAGCACCCCCACGATGTAGGGGAGCCCGATTGCTAAGCAGGTCAGGACCGAGTAGGCCCCGATCATCATGAAGTCACCGCTGGCGAGGTTGATGATACCCATCAGCCGGAACGACATGGCGAGACCCATCGCGACCAGGGCGGATACCGAGGCTGTTGCCAAGATACCCAGGCCCTGGTCGACGATGAATGCGAAATCCATGGGGTGGGAAGAGTCCTAACTGCCCATGGGTTCGTTGCAGTCTTGCTCCGGGTCAACGGAGTCGAACGTCGTAACAACGACCGACACGCCATCCGGCTGAACCTGCGTCAACACGATGGACTGTGTTGCGAAGTGATCAGGACCGAAAGTAACTGGTCCCGAGGGAGCGTTGTAGGTCAGACCGGAGAGTGCCTTGAGGACTGCGTCGCTCTTGGTTGACCCGGCCTTGTTGGCCGCATCGGCCCACGCGTGGATCGCTACAAACGTCTGCTCGGAGAGCGCCGTCTGTGGCGGTGCGTCGGCACCAAACTTGGCGTAGTAGGCCTCGAGGAACGAGGTGTTCTCGGCGGTGTCCAGTGCCTGGTTGTAGGCCATGGAGACGTACATTCCGCTGCTCACCTCTGCGCCCATGGCGCCCAGGGTACCGTCTTCATAGATCACAGCGAGTCGCTGCACGGCCGAGTTGCCCACGCCTGCATCGAACGCCTGCTTTTCGAAGGTGATTGCGTCGCCACCGAAGATAGCCGGGATGATGAGCTGAGCGCCACTCTCCTTGATCTTGGTGATGACACTCTGGAAGTCGGTCGTTCCGATGGGAACCAGTTCTTGCCCAACTACCTCGCCACCACTGGCTTCAATGTACTTTGCGGCATCAGCAACAACGGTCTGACCCCAGATGTAGTCAGCGCCAAGAAGGAACCACTTGTTCTTTCCCGTCTCTTCCTGAACATAGGGAATCGCCGGTGCCAGCTGCTGTGCAGGAACCTCACCGTTCGAGATGACGTTTGCGACACAGAAGTTACCCTCTGCCAGCGGAGTGTGGAAGTAGGGGATTCCCGCTGTGGTCGTTACGGGTGCGACAGCATCACGCGTCGCACTGTTGTGCTGACCAAACAGCGCTTCGACCTTGTCTTCCTCGATGAGGCGCTGGGCTGCGCTCAATCCAGCAGTGGGAACACCGGTTTCGTCGGCGACGAAGAGCTCGACCTGACGCCCGTTCACGCCACCGGCGGCGTTGATCTGTTCAACAGCAAGTTCGGCTGCGTTTTGGGTGGGCGGACCAAAGATGCCCGCGGCTCCACTGAGGTCAGTGAGCAATCCAATGGGAAGTGGTTCGGTGCTGGCAGGTTCACCTCCCGAAGCTGAACATCCCGTAAGTGTTGCGACAACGGCTGCCGCAGCGACAAAAGCCGCTATAGAGATACGACGTTTCACGATTGAACCTTTCGTTGAGAGTGTGAATGTGAATAGGAAAGCAGGTGCTAACCTATTTGTACTCTCTGTCAGGTTCCCGGTCAAGCCCTCGCAGGCAAGATTTCAGGGAAAACTCAAAACACAGGGGTTTTACCCGTTTCGGAGCGCGTGAGGCTCAGTGGCGGTAACTAGGACGCGGCAGGCCGCTGCGCAAACGCCGTTTGGTAGATGCACACGCTGGCGGCAGTAGCGAGGTTCATCGACTCGGCGTCGCCGTAAATGGGCACGCGCACGGTGCGATCAACGAGCGCGAGGTGTTCATCGGTGAGGCCGCGTGCCTCGTTGCCGAACAGCCAGGCGGTGGGCTTGGCCAGCGTGCCGTCGGCGGCCACGCCGGGCAGGTCGTCGCCCTTGACGTCGGCGGCCAGAATGTTGAGGCCAGCCGCGCGAGCGCGAACCAAAACGTCGTCGAGTTCCACATCCACCGCAATGGGAACGTGGAAGAGCGAGCCCGTGGTCGAGCGCACCACCTTGGGGTTGTAAAGATCGACCGAGCGACCCGTGATGATGATGGCGTCGGCACCGGCGGCATCGGCCACGCGGATGATCGTGCCGAGGTTTCCTGGGTCACGCACCTCTTCGAGAATCACCACGAGCTGGGGTGCTCCCCCATCGCGGCCCTCGAACACGTCTTTGAGTGCCGTGGGGAACTGAGCGCACACCGCGATAATGCCCTGCGGCGTGACCGTGTCGGCCATGGCGTCGATCACTTCTTCCGTGGCGAACTCCACGTCAACACCGGCATCGATGGCCGTGGCGGCGATGTCGGTGTAGCGCTCAAGCACAGTGGGCGTCGCATAAAGCTCCACGATGGTCTGCGGTCGATAAGCAAGCGCCTCGGCGACAGCCTGCGGGCCTTCCAACAGGAAGAGCCCGGTCTCAGACCGGGCTCCCCGCTGTGAAAGCTTGGCAACCGCTTTGACGCGCGGAGCGCGAGGGTTGTCGAGCATCAGAACCTACTCGGCGGCAGCGGCCGCCTTCTCCTTTGACTCTGCCTCGGCGGCGGGCGCCTGAGCGGCGACGGCCTTGGCAGCATCCTTGGGCAGTGCCTTCTTGGCCGCCTGCACGAGCGTGGCGAACACGGCTGCGTCGTTGACGGCGAGCTCGGCCAGCATGCGGCGGTCAACCACAATGCCCGCGGCATCCAGGCCCTGGATGAAGCGGTTGTAGGTCATGCCGTTGAGGCGAGCAGCGGCGTTGATGCGCTGGATCCACAGACGACGGAACTCACCCTTGCGGGCACGACGGTCGCGGTAGGCGTAGACGAGCGAGTGAGTGACCTGCTCCTTGGCCTTGCGGTAGAGGCGCGAACGCTGTCCGCGGTAGCCCTCGGCGCGCTCAAGTACAACGCGGCGCTTCTTCGCGGCGTTGACGGCGTTTTTTACACGTGCCATTTTCTTTGTCCTTTACGTGAGGTTGAGGGCCTAGTGGCCGAGAAGCTTCTTGATGACCTTGGCGTCTGCGGGTGCGAGAACCTGGTCTTGGTTGAGGCG
>CAIOGW010000004.1 GCA_903857985.1 uncultured Microbacteriaceae bacterium | reverse complement strand
GGCCATACTCGCCGCGTCCCGCGCGCGACGGCGACGCTCGGCCACCGCGGGCTTCTGGCGACCGTCCCTATTCGCCACGTCCAGCACGGGATGGTGACTCGCGTCCACGTCGCGATGGCGACCGCCCATACTCCCCGCGGCCGGCCCGCGAGGGCGACCGCCCATACTCTGCCCGCCCGCCGCGCGCCGGCGGCGACCGCCCTTATTCTCCGCGGCCAGCCCGCGATGGTGATTCGCGTCCGCCGCGCGCCGGTGATGGTCGGCCTCCACGCACTGGTGGAGACCGGCCTTACTCGCCGCGGCCAGCCCGCGATGGTGATTCGCGCCCACGTCGCGATGGCGACCGCCCCTATTCTCCGCGTCCGGCCCGCGAGGGTGAGCGTCCGTACTCTGCCCGCCCGCCGCGCGCCGGCGGCGACCGCCCCTATTCGCCACGCCCATCTCGCGATGGCGATTCTTCTGGTCGGCCTCCACGCACTGGTGGAGAACGCCCCTATTCGCCGCGCCCCGCGCGTGATGGTGACCGGCCTTATTCCGCACGCCCAGCGCGCGACGGCTCGCGCCCGGATCGCCCGCGTTCTGATCGACCTTATGGCGACAAGCCGCGCGGTGAGTGGAAGCCCGGTGGGGGAGAGCGCCGCCCGTTCCGGGAGGAGATGACGCCCGACGAGCTGTTGCGCATGGAGCTCCGCCCGGTGCGTGAGCGACACGAAGACCCCGAGGTCGACGCTGACCTCGACTGGAAAGAGTTGCATCCGCAAGCTCGCAACGAACTCAAGGCTCTCACACCCGAGAACGCCGAGTTTGTGGCGCTGCACCTGGCCATGGCCGCGCGACTCATAGAGGTCGAGCCTGAACGCGCTCACCAGCACGCGATATCTGCGTCACGTCGAGGTGGTCGCATTCCCGCCGTTCGCGAAACGCTGGGCCTCACGGCTTACACAATCGGTGACTTTGCCCTCGCGCTTCGTGAGTTGCGCACATTCCGCCGCATCTCAGGTTCACTTGATCAGGTTGCGCTCGAGGTAGATTGCGAACGCGGATTGGAGCGGCCCGAGCGCGGGCTCGAATTGGCCCGAACCATCGACCGCTCCAAGATGTCGGACATCGCTGCGGTCAACTTGGCGATTGCCATGTCGGGCGCTCGACTTGACCAGGGCAAGGCGATGCTCGCCCTGGCCGAGCTTGAGATTCCCCAGCTGAAGCCGGATACGGCCTTCGCTTATAGCCCGAGTTTGTTCTTGGCCTATGCCGAGGTTCTCGACGAACTCGAGCGTTCGCGGGAGGCCGAGGAGTGGCGTGCCCGAGCGGATGTTGCGCAACTGGCACTCGATGAGGCCTTCGGTACGGCTGAAGAAGCAGAGGAATTCGAGGTTTACACCGAGTACGACGAACCGGCAGCCCCAGACTTCTCAACCTTTGTGACGGCCGACGAGTTGCCGGATGAGTCGCCCGATGTACTGCCTGATACGCCTAACGCAGACCTCGATGCAGGGCCTACAGAATCGCCCGCGGAAGCGCCTGAAGAAGAGCCCGTGGGGGACGACGAAGCTCCGAAAGTAACCGAATAGTGGCCATATTCCTAAAACAGAATGTGTCTGCGTCCACTCCGCTGAGCGGCGCCGATGCCCTGTTCGCCGACCTTGACGGCGTCGTTTATGCGGGTCTCGGGGCCATTCCGCACGCGGTCGAAAGCCTCAATCAGGTCGCTAAACACCTGCGCGTGGGCTACATCACGAACAACGCATCGCGCACCGATGCTTCGGTAGCCGCGCACCTGCGCGAGCTCGGCCTCTCGTGCACAGCCGATGACATTGTCACCTCCCCGCAGGCTGCCATAGGCATTCTGGACAGTTTGGCTCCCGCCGGCAGCACGATTCTCGTCATCGGGGGCGACGGCTTGATCAGCGCGGTCGTCAATGCGGGCTATGTCGTAACTTATTCGGCGAACGACAATCCGGCTGCTGTTATTCAGGGATTTTCACCCGAAATCGGATGGACGCACCTGGCCGAAGCTTCGTTCGCTCTCAATGCGCGTACCGAGGCACACCCCGAGGGAATCCCGTGGATTGCCACGAACATGGACTGGACCATCCCCGTGGAGCGTGGAACCGCTCCGGGCAACGGCACGCTCGTGTCGGCGGTTCACCTTGCTGCCGGTCGCATGCCCGTTGTGGCGGGTAAACCGGAGCCGGCGATTTTCGAGGAGGCCCGCACACGCTTCGACGTGACAAACGCTCTGTACGTGGGCGACCGCCTCGACACCGACATTCTGGGAGCGAATCGCGCGAAGATGCGTTCTGCCCTCGTGCTCACCGGCGTCGACGGACCCAAGCAGGTCCTGGCCGCCCCCGAAAGTCAGCGCCCGGATCTGATCCTCGCCGATCTGCGCGATCTGCTCGAGCCGTATCCCGAAACCGTCGTCTCCAAGAAGGGCGTTGTCACCGTGGGAACGGCGACGGTTCATGTGGCCCCAAACGACGTGGACATCGTGATTGACCAGACCGGAAGAGGGCTCGATCTTCTGCGCGCCACCTGTCAGCTGATCTGGAGTAGCGGGCGGGCCATCTACGGATTCACCGTGCCGCCCGAGGCCTATACGCGGTAATCAACGACGTTGGTGCAGCGGCGCAAGTAAGCCCCACGGTGTGCGGCAGTATCTGAAATAGTTGCCGTTGGCGATAACCTTGAGCCATGAGCAGCGAACAGTCGACCGGCAATGAGCCCGCCCTGATTTCGCAGCTCTCGGTAGTCGAGGGTGAGCCACTCGCCGACCGCGCCACCGGGTACAGCGCCATTTATGATGAGCTGCGTCAGCGGCTCGAGGGCGGCGACACATCGCGCTCGTGAGGCTTTCGTGACAGACGCTATGGCGCGACTCGATGTGGAGTGTGCCGCACGTGGCCTCGCACGCTCGCGAACCCACGCCCAAGAACTCATTGACGCGGGACGCGTTCGCGTCGACGGCCGCCAGGTCATCAAGCCGTCTTTTCGGGTGGGGGCAGAGTCCGAAATCAACATCGAGGGTCTCGACCATTATGTGAGCCGAGGTGCGCACAAGCTCATCGCAGCCCTCGAGGCCTTTGAGGTCGACGTTTCTGGCAAGCGAGCGCTCGATGTTGGCGCGTCCACGGGCGGTTTTACGCAGGTACTGCTCGAACGGGGCGCCACTGAGGTCGTTGCTCTCGACGTGGGCCGTGCACAGTTGAGCCCCGGCATTCGCAGCGATGATCGCGTCTTCGTCATCGAGGGCGTCAACGCTAAAGGACTCACGTCTGAGAATCTCAATGCCCTCGTCGGTCGCGATTTCGTCGCTGAGATTGTTGTCGCCGACCTCTCGTTCATCTCCCTCACACACGTGATTCCCGCGTTGCGGGCAACCGCCCCCGAGGCCGACTTTGTTCTGTTGATCAAGCCACAGTTTGAGGTGGGGCGTTCGGGCGTCCGCGAGGGAATCGTGACGAACCCGGCACTTCGCGAAGACGCCATCCGAACCGTGCTCTGGAGTGCCTTCGATGCGGGGCTTGGCGTTGCGGGTCTCATCTCCTCCCCAATCTTGGGCGGTCGCGGAAATCACGAGTATCTGGTCTGGCTAAGTGCCCGAGCCGGAAGAAATCCGCAAGAATGGGATGACACAGTCCATAGCGTGACCGGAGTCTAAACGTGAGCAAGGTCCGCAACATCCTCGTGGTGTCACACACCGCGCAGCCCGATTCACTCGAGGCGTGCGTTGAGGTGTGCCATCACCTGCGTGAGGCGGGCGTCACAGCGGTGCTTCGCGACACCGAGCGCGACGCCGTAGCTGCTGCTGCCCCCGACCTGAGTGATCTGGCTGTGCTGGGTGACGGTGTCGATGTGGCCGACCTCGAGTGCGCGATTGTTCTCGGCGGAGACGGCACCATTCTGCGCGCTGCCGAAGCGTTGCACGGGGTCGATGTTCCACTCGTGGGCATCAATTTGGGTCGTGTCGGTTTCTTGGCTGAGGCCGAGCGTTCGGGAATGACCGACACCGTTGCGCGCGTGATGGCGGGTGACTACACCGTGGAGAAGCGCAGCACCCTGGATGTGCGGGTATTCGAGGGCGACAAGGAGATTTTTCGAACGTGGGCGCTCAACGAGGCCGCCATCGAAAAAATGGCCAGTCGCATGCTCGAAGTGGTGATTGGTGTCGATCAACGTCCACTCTCATCATTTGGCTGTGACGGCGTTGTCGTGGCCACGCCCACGGGCTCAACCGCCTACGCGTTCTCAGCCGGCGGCCCGGTTGTCTGGCCCACGGTGTCGGCCATGGTGCTCGTTCCACTCTCGGCTCACGCGCTCTTTGCGCGACCCCTAGTCACGGCTCCCACGTCGACCATCGTGGTTGAGATCGAGGCGCACTCTGCGCCCGGCATTCTTACCTGTGACGGTCGGCGAACACTCGAACTGGCTCCGGGGGCCCGCATCGTCATCACAACGTCCGACGTTGCCATCACACTGGCGCGTGTGCACAACGAATCGTTTACCGAGCGACTCGTCAACAAGTTTGACCTTCCTGTCACGGGATGGCGCGGCCCCGGTGGAGTGGGCCGGGAATGATCGACGAGATTCGCATTCGCGACCTCGGCGTGATCGCCGAGGCGCACCTGCCCCTCGGCCCCGGCTTCACGGCGATCACCGGCGAGACGGGTGCGGGCAAGACCATGGTGGTCACGGCTCTCGGCCTGCTCCGCGGCGAGCGGGCCGAAACCACGCGGGTGCGCTCGGGTTCGAGCGAGGCGTGGGTCGAGGGGCGTTGGCACTTGGCCAATCCCGAAGCCGTGCGCTCACGCGTCGAGGATGCCGGGGCGGCGCTCGAGGGCAACGAACTTCTCATGGGGCGGTCGGTGTCGACCGAGGGGCGCTCACGCGCAGTGGTGTGCGGGCGATCGACGCCCATCGGCACGCTCGGTGAAATCGGCGATATTCTCGTGGCCGTTCACGGCCAGTCGGAGCAGGTGCGCCTGCGCTCCTCGGGGGCACAGCGCGAAATGCTCGACCGGTTTGCTGGGGAGGCTCACGCGCAGTCCCTCACCCAGTACGCCCACGCCTACCGCCAGTGGCACGAGAACCAACTCGAACTTCAACAGCTCGTCACCGAACGCGACAACCGCGCCCGCGAAGCCGAAGACCTGCGCCAGGCCATGTCAGAGATTGAGGCCGCTGCCCCCCAGCCGGGTGAAGACACCGAGTTGGCCGAGCTGGCCGAAAGACTCACCAACTCCGAAGAGCTTCGCACGGCAACCGCTCTCGCCCGCGAAGCACTGTCCGACAGCGGCGCCGATGGCGGCGACGCCCTCGCGCTCATCGAATCGGCCCGGCGCACACTCGACAAGGTCGCTACCGTCGACACCGCACTCGCCGAGATTCGCGATTCGCTCGATGCCCTCTCGGCCCAAGTCGGCGATGCGTCGCACCGCCTCTCCAGCCATCTCGCGGCGCTCGAGGGGGAGGGCAATCACGACCTCGACCTCATTCAGCAGCGCCGCGCCGACCTGGCCATGCTCATGCGCCGCTATGGCCCCACTCTCGACGAGGTTCTCACGTATCTCGATTCGGGAAGCCGGCGTCTACTCGAGCTGGACTCCGACAACGAACGCATCGACGAGTTGCAGCGCGACGTTGAGGTGCAGGAACGTGCCGTGTGGGATGCGGCCATCCGCATTCGCGGTGAGCGCGAACAGGCGGCCGTGCGTCTCTCGGCCGATGTCACCACCGAGCTTTCTGCGCTCGCCATGCCCGATGCCCAGCTGTTTGTGCGCGTGGCCCACCTCGACGCCCCCGGTCCGCACGGCGCCGACTCGATTGAAATTCTTCTTCGTCCACATCCGGGCAGCGAGCCCATGCCGCTGAGCAAGGGCGCCTCGGGCGGCGAATTATCGCGCGTCATGCTGGCACTCGAGGTGGTTATCGCGTCGGTCGACACGGTACCCACGTTTGTGTTCGACGAAGTCGATGCGGGCGTGGGTGGTGCTGCCGCCATTGAGATTGGTCGCCGGCTGGCTCGCTTGGCCCAGCGTTCCCAGGTGATCGTTGTTACCCATCTCGCTCAGGTGGCCGCCTTTGCCAACAATCACCTCACGGTTCAGAAAGACACCTCGGGAGAGTTCACGGCGTCGAGCATCCACCGGCTTCAGGGAGAGGAACGTGCTGCCGAAATGGCGCGTCTCCTGTCGGGCCTGTCCGATAGCGACACCGGCCTCGCGCACGCCCGCGAGCTGCTCGCCATGGCCGGGCAACACTAACCACATCTTTTCGGCACCGATTCTTGGCGTGTCGGCGGGATTACCGGCAAGCTCACACCCGCACGCTGGTAGTGTGAAATCCCGTGGTGGAGTCTTCCGGGAAAAAAGTGACCAAGCATATTTTCGTCACGGGCGGCGTGGTCTCCTCCCTCGGCAAAGGCCTCACGGCAGCCAGTCTGGGCAATCTTCTTACCGCTCGCGGTCTTCGCGTGGTGATGCAGAAACTCGACCCCTACCTCAACGTCGATCCGGGCACCATGAACCCGTTTCAACACGGCGAGGTGTTTGTCACCGACGACGGTGCCGAGACGGATCTTGACATCGGACACTACGAACGTTTTCTCGGCATCGCGCTCTCTCAAGCCGCAAATGTGACGACCGGCCAGATTTACTCGCATGTGATTGCCAAGGAGCGGCGCGGCGAGTACCTGGGCGACACCGTTCAAGTGATTCCGCACATCACGGATGAAATCAAGCGCCGCATGCGCCTGCAGGCACAGGACGACCCTCAGCCCGACGTGATCATCACAGAGATTGGTGGCACGGTCGGCGACATCGAAAGCCAGCCCTTTATTGAGTCTGCCCGTCAGGTGCGTCACGAGCTCGGCCGCAAGAATGTCTTTTTCGTCCACGTCTCGCTGGTTCCGTTCATGGGCGCTTCGGGCGAGCAGAAGACCAAGCCCACGCAGCACTCGGTGGCCATGCTCCGCTCGATTGGCATTCAGCCCGATGCCCTGGTGCTGCGCTCCGACCGGCCGGTGACCGATGCCAACAAGCGCAAGATCGCCCTGATGTGCGACGTCGACGAAGACGCCGTGGTTAACGCGCTCGATGTGCCCAGCATTTACGACATCCCCACCATGCTTCACGAGCAGGGCCTCGACGCGTACATCGTTGATGCGCTCAAACTGGAGTGCGGCGATGTCGACTGGACAGACTGGTCCGAACTTCTCCTCGCGGTGCACGATCCGGCCCACGAAGTGACAATTGGCCTCGTGGGAAAGTACATCGACCTGCCCGACGCGTATCTCTCGGTCACCGAGGCGCTGCGTGCCGGCGGCTTTGCGCACCGCACGAAGGTAAACATCAAGTGGATTCCCTCCGACGAGTGCGAAGACAACGCGGGGGCTGCTCAAAATCTCGCCGACGTGGACGGCATCTGCGTTCCCGGCGGCTTTGGTATTCGAGGTATTGAAGGCAAGCTCGGCGCTCTGCGCTTCGCCCGAGAAAACAAGATCCCCGTCTTGGGCTTGTGCCTCGGCCTGCAGTGCATGGTCATTGAGTTCGCCCGCAACGTGGCCGACCTCGCCGGGGCATCGTCCACCGAGTTCGACCCCGAAACGCCTGTTCCGGTGATCGCCACGATGGCCGAGCAGGTAGACATCCTCACCTCCGGTGACATGGGTGGCACGATGCGCCTCGGACTGTACGAAGCGACTCTGGAAAAGGGGTCGCTCGCGGCCGAGCTTTACGGCTTCGAGCTCGTGCACGAACGCCATCGTCACCGCTACGAAGTCAACAACGCCTATCGCGAACAGATTGGCGCGGCCGGTCTCACCTTCTCGGGCACGTCTCCCGATGGCACTCTCGTCGAATTTGTGGAACTGCCGCGCGACGTTCACCCCTTCTACATCGCCACGCAGGCGCATCCCGAGCTCAAGTCGCGCCCCAACAACGCACACCCGCTTTTCGGTGGCTTGATCGAGGCGTCCCTCGAGCGTCAACAGGCCAGCCTGCTGTTCGACATCGAAAAGGCTTAGTAACACGCATGTCCGGGCCACAGGTTCCGCCGGGTTTGGGTGCCCCTACCCCCAGCGATGATGCCGCGCAGCTCTTTGATCAGCCGTGGTGTGCGCCCATCACCAGTAACGAGCGCGTCTACGCCGGAGCTGTGTGGAACATTCGCCGTGAGACGTTTGATTACGGCAACGGCGAACTTCGCCGAGACTTTATGGACCACACGGGTGCCGTGGCGGTGGTTGCCATCGACGAGCAGGATCGCATACTCGTGCTCCGCCAATATCGCCACCCCGTTCGCTTGCGCGAGTGGGAGCTGCCAGCGGGGTTGCTCGACGTGGCTGCGGAGCCGGCGCTGACCGGCGCCCAGCGAGAGCTCGCCGAGGAGGCCGACCTCGTGGCCAGCGATTGGCAGGTGCTGGTTGATTACTGCACATCACCCGGTGGGTCGAACGAGATTGTTCGCGTTTATCTGGCACGTGGACTCAGCTCCACAGACGCTCCGCACGAGCGCACCGGGGAAGAAGCCGACATGGAGTTGCGCTGGGTGAGTCTCGACGACGCACACGAAGCCGTGCTCATGGGTCGCGTGACCAACTCCATCACGATGGTCGCGGTGCTGACGGCCATGGCTAAGCGCACGGCGGGCTGGGCGCACCTCCTGCCCGGCAACGCATCGTGGCCCATGCTCGAGTGGCGCAACGCGAGCGCATGACCCAGTTCGCGCGAGCGCTCGACGGTTATCTGCGCCACGTTGCCATCGAACGCGGACTCGCTGCGAACACGCAGGCGGCATACCGGCGAGATCTGAGCGGATACATTGCCTGGCTGGGCGCTCGTGGTATCGATAACTGGAACGACGTCACCCCCGTGGCAATCGGTGAATACCTCCAGTCGCTCGCTTCTCGTGGCGACACCCCGCTCACGGCATCCAGTCGATCACGCCTGCTCTCGTCAATCCGAGGTCTGCATCGGTTCCTGGTCGATGAGGGGGAGTGCGCCTCGGATGCCAGCGCCGATTTGGTGGCGCCCAAACTGCCGCGCCGACTACCCAAGGCCATCACCATCGACCAGATGGCCGCACTCATCGACGCCGCTGGTGGAGAGTCCGACGTGCAGATTCGCGATCGCGCCCTGCTCGAATTGCTGTACGCCACCGGCGCTCGCATCTCAGAAGTCGTGGGCCTCAACGTTGACGATGTGACGGCCGAAGATCGACTGATCCGGGTTCGAGGCAAGGGAGGAAAGCAGCGCATCGTGCCCCTCGGCAGTTTTGCTCGCGACGCATTGGATGCCTACCTCGTTCGCGTGCGACCCCTGTTTAGTGCTCGCGGGCAGGCAACGCCGGCCCTCTTTCTGGGCCCGCGCGGGGCCCGCCTCTCTCGTCAGAGCGCGTGGCTCGTGGTGCGGGCCGCCGCCGAACGGGCCCATGTGTCTGGCGAAATCTCGCCCCATACGTTTCGCCACAGCTTCGCCACCCACCTCTTGGCTGGTGGCGCCGACGTGCGCGTGGTGCAAGAACTCTTGGGACACTCGAGTGTTTCGACCACGCAGATTTACACCCTGGTTACCGTCGACACCCTGCGCGAGAGTTACGCCAACGCTCACCCGCGGGCACAGGCCCCAAAGCCAATAGACTTGACGAACTAGTGCCCGTAATGAAGGAACAACGTCAGTGACCCCTGCAGCGAAAATCGGCCCCACCGGCCGCCCCCTTCGGGATTTTGCCGTGCCGGCGCCGTTGTCGGCGCACGGTCCCGGACGCATTATCGCGCTGTGTAACCAAAAGGGTGGCGTGGGCAAGACTACGACCACCATTAATCTGGCCGCCGCCCTCGCTGAGTACGGTCGCAAGGTTCTGTGCGTTGACTTTGACCCGCAGGGGGCCCTCTCGGCCGGCCTGGGTGTGCCATCGATTGACGTTCCCACCATCTATGAACTCCTCATGGGCGAAGAAAAGTCCACGGCAAAAGCCATTCAGCACTCGAGTACACCCAACGTCGATGTGATTCCCGCGAACATTGACCTGTCGGCAGCCGAGATCCACCTCGTTGGTGAGGTTGCACGAGAGCACATCCTTGCCACGGTTCTTCGCCAGGTCTCCGACGACTACGACGTGATTCTCATCGACTGTCAGCCTTCGCTCGGACTCCTCACGGTCAACGCCCTCACGGCCAGCCACGGTGTTCTCATTCCGCTGGAGTGCGAGTTCTTCGCCCTACGCGGTGTCGCTCTGCTCATCGACACGATCGAAAAGGTGCGCGAACGGTTGAACCCTGCCATCGTGCTCGACGGAATCTTGGCCACCATGTACGACGCTCGCACGCTGCACGCCCGCGAGGTCATGGAGCGCGTCGTCGAGACGTTTGGCGAGAAGGTTCTCGACACCGCCATCACGCGCACAGTGAAGTTCCCCGATGCCTCTGTCGCCGGTCAGCCCGTCACGGAGTTTGCGCCCGATCACCAGAGTGCCGAGCAGTACCGTGCCGTTGCCCGCGAGCTCGTTGCGCGCGGCGCCATTGCCTAGCGGGTGGCTGTGACCGCGGTCGACCTAGACACCACAGCGCAACCGGCCGACGCGTCGGGCTTTCGCCTTGCCGTGGGCGAGTTTGATGGCCCGTTCGATCTGCTGCTCTCGTTGATTGCGAAGCACGAGCTCGACATCACCGAGATTGCGCTGTCGGTGGTGACCGATGAGTTCATCAAGTACCTCAAGGGCCTGAACAAAGAGCAAGAGCTCGAAGAAGCCACCGAGTTCTTGGTGGTGGCGGCGACCCTGCTCGACCTCAAGGTTGCCGGCCTCTTGCCTCAGGGCGAGCTCGTCGATGCCGAAGACGCGGCGCTGTTTGAAGCGCGCGACCTGCTGTTTGCCCGACTGCTGCAGTACCGTGCGTTCAAAGAGGTGGCCGCCTGGTTTGGTGAAAACTTCGAGATTGAATCCACGCGTCACGCACGGCAGGTGCGCCTCGAAGACAAGTACCGCTCACGCCTTCCCGAACTGGTCTGGTCAACCAGTCCCGAAGACTTTGCCACGCTGGCAATGATTGCCTTGGCGCCGCGCGAGATTCCCCTGGTGGGTCTCGACCATCTGCACGCGCCTCTGGTCAGTATCCGTGAACAGGCCGCTCACGTGGTGACGGTTCTGCGACGCGGTGGTTCGGTGAACTTTCGCGAACTCATCGCAGATGCCATCACCCCGGGTGTGATTGTGGCTCGATTTCTCGCGGTGCTCGAGCTGTATCGTCACGCGGCCATTACGTTCGTTCAGGATGAACCGCTGGGCGACCTCACCCTCACGTGGGCCGCTGCCGAGTGGTCAGACGACAAACTTGCCAACCTAGGGGCCGACTATGACCGATGACGTAACGCCCGTCGACGGGCAGAACGCCGTCGACGCTGTGAACGGGCCCACGGTCGACGTTGCGCGCGCCATCGAAGCCATTCTCATGGTGGCCGATGTGCCGCAAAGCATTGTCTCGCTGGGAACTGCCTTGGGTGTTCCGGTGAAGCAGATCAAGGCCGCCGTATCCGCGCTCGTCGCTGACTACGACGGTGCCAGCGGGGGAGTTCAGCGCGGGTTCGAACTTCGCGAGGTTGCCGGCGGGTGGCGCATTTACGTGCGCGCCGAATTCGACCACGTGGTTACCGACTTTGTGCTCACCCAGAATCCCACGCGGCTGTCTTCCGCCGCACTCGAGACCCTTGCGGTGATCGCCTACAAGCAGCCCATCACTCGAGGTCAGATTTCGTCGATTCGAGCCGTAAACGTTGATGGTGTGGTTCGCACGTTGGTCTCTCGCGGACTCATTACGGAGGTCACCACCGACGTCGAGACCGGTGCGGTGCTCTACGGCACGACCGACCTTCTGCTCACACAATTGGGTATCAATTCGCTCGACGAAATGCCGGCCATCGCTCCGCTCCTGCCTGACGGCCAGGAGAGCTTCGATGCGGATGCCTGATGCGGATGCCTGACGCTCATGAGTGATGCACATGACTGAACCCATGGCGGAGCCCGAGGGTGTGCGTCTGCAGAAGGTTCTCGCACACGCTGGCGTAGCGTCGCGCCGCCTCGTGGAAGACATGATTGTCGCCGGGCGCGTGAGCGTCAACGGCGAACCGGCCACGGAGCTCGGTCGCCGGATTAATCCCGAGGTCGACCTGGTGGCCGTTGATGGCCAGGCCGTTCAGCTCGACTCCGACAAGCGCTACGTAATGCTCAACAAGCCGCGCGGTGTCATCAGCACCATGAGCGACGAACAGGGGCGCCCCGACCTGAGCGAGTTTGCCGACCAGTTTGACGAGCGCCTCTACAACGTGGGTCGGCTCGACGGAGACACCTCGGGTCTGCTGCTGCTGACGAACGACGGCGAGTTGGCAAACGTGATGGCGCACCCGCGCTTCGGCGTCGAAAAGACCTACGTGGCCAAAGTGCGCGGGCGGGTCAAACAGCCCACCCTGGCACGACTCATGCGGGGCATTGACCTTGACGACGGACCCATTGCCGCGGACCGAGCACGCATCCTCTCGACAACCGCGCAGGGCGGGACCCTTCTTGAGGTCACGCTGCACTCGGGTCGCAATCGCATCGTGCGGCGCATGCTCGATGCCGTGGGTCACCCGGTGATCGAACTCGTTCGTCGCCAGTTTGGGCCGCTTCACCTCGGCACGCTGTCGAGTGGTCAGATGCGCGACTTGACTAAAATGGAACTCGGACAGATTCTCACGCTGATGCGTGCCGATGAATCTGGTGCAGACACCGCAACCGCCTCAGCCGAGGCAGACGCGGACCTAGCAAACGCGGACCTAGCAGACGCGGAACGTGAGAATGAGAACGGTGGGTCGTGAACGATAACGATGTTGCCGTTCGTCTGGC
>CAIOGW010000003.1 GCA_903857985.1 uncultured Microbacteriaceae bacterium | reverse complement strand
GGCGATACCGGGAAGCAGAAGCAGGATAACGACCCGGCTTTTGCGCATCGGCGCTGCCGTCTTGCGCGACGACGTGTCGGCGAAGCCCGCGAGTGCCACGGCTAAGCCTCCTGAGCGTCGTTTGCTGCTGCTACGTCAATCGTGCGGTGATCGTGCAAACCAAACGTGGACTCAATCGGCCAGCTCACACTCACCTCCGTGCCCGCCGCAATCGGACCATGAGAGTCTGCGTTCTGCTGGAACACGAGCACTTTACCCAGCGACGGGAAGTTCACGGTGTACTGCGTGCTCACGCCGGAATAGGACACCTCGGTCACCCGCCCGCCCGCAAGGGCGTTGTGGTCGCTGGGCGTTTTGGCTCCGCTGAGATGCATGTGCGCCTTTTCAGGTCGCATGCCCACGGTGAGGTCACCACTGTCTCGAGAAGATCGCGAGGACGGCAAGGTGATCGATTCCCCCGCGACCTCGACAATGATTCGCTGTGCAGACGACGAGACAACGGTTCCGCGAAAAAGATTTGATTGACCGAGGAAGTCGGCAACAAATGCCGTTTTGGGCTGCTCGTAGAGGTCGGCCGGTGCGCCCATCTGCTCGATGCGGCCATGATTCATGACCGCGACCGTGTCGGCCATGGTCATGGCTTCTTCCTGGTCGTGCGTCACGTGAACAAACGTGAGGCCCACCTGCGACTGAATTTTTTTGAGTTCGAGCTGCATCTGGCGACGAAGCTTGAGGTCGAGAGCTCCGAGGGGCTCATCGAGGAGGAGGAGAGAGGGGCGATTCACAATTGCCCGTGCCAACGCGACGCGCTGCTGCTGCCCGCCGGACAACTGCTGAGGTTTGCGGTCGGCCACATGATCGAGTTCGACGAGCCGCAACGCTTCGTGCGCCTCACCGTCGGCACCGGCAATGTGCCGGCGATTTAGCCCGAAGGCCACATTCTGCAGCACCGAGAGGTGGGGGAACAGCGCGTAACTCTGAAAAACGGTGTTGACGGGGCGACGGTAGGCCTTGAGGTGCGTCACGTCTTTGCCACCAATCAGCACACTCCCGCGGGTGGGCGGCTCGAGACCAGCGACAATGCGCAGTGTTGTCGTCTTGCCACATCCACTGGGGCCGAGCAGCGCAAAGAAAGAACCGGCCGGGACAACAAGGTCAAGATCGTCAATCGCCAAAAATCCGGGGAATTCCTTGCGGATTCCAGAAAGTTCGAGGTCTGCTCCCTGATCGGCGAAAGAGGCCTGCGCCACTATCCGACCTTGGCTTTTTCGAACTGAGACGAGAAGCTCTTGTCTTCCTGCAGCGAAATCTGTCGGAACGCCTTGGCGCGCTTCAGGGTGTCAGCGTTGGGGAAAATCAAAGGGTTTTCGGCAAGAGCGGGATCAATCGCTTGCATGGCCTCCTGGGCGCCAGCCACCGGAGTGATGTAGTTGACGTAAGCAGCTACCTCGGCAGCGACCTCGGGCTCGTAGTAGTAGTCCATGAGTTCCTGCGCGTTCGCCTTGTGGCGGGCGCCCATGGGAATCATGAAGTTGTCGCTCCACAGGTAGCCGCCCTGATCGGGGATGGCAAAGCCATAGTCATCTGCGCCGGCTTCGGTGTTCATAATAAAGATGTCTCCCGACCAGGCAACAGCGGCAACGATGTCGCCACTCTTGAAGAGTTCGGTGTAATCATTGCCCGTGAAGGCACGAATCTGGCCGTCTTGCACCTGCTTCTCAAGAACCTCGATGCCGGCTGCGTACTGTGACTCACCCCAGTCGCTATCAATGTCGACGCCCTGACTCTGCAGAATGAGTGCCATGGTGTCGGTCCACTGGTCCAGCACGGCAATCTTTCCCTTGAGGGCCGGGTCCCATAGCTCGTCGAGCGAGGAGAGGCCGTTGGGGAATGCCTTCGTGCTCCAGCCAAGTCCGGTCATGCCCGACTGCCAGGGAAGCGAGAACTGGCGGCCCGGGTCGTAGGTCATATCGAGCAGACCCGGGTTGAGGTTGGCCTGGGCGTTGGGCATATCAGCGAGCCCGATGGGCTGCATCAGGCCTTGTGCAACCATTCGTGCGGCAAAGTAGTCGGTGAGAGTGACGAGGTCGTAACCGATGTCTTGACCGAGAAGAAGGCCGTCTTTCACCTTCGCGTAGAACTCTTCGTTGGTGGGGATGGCCTCTTCGTAGGTGACCTCAATTCCGGTCAGCGCTTCAAAACCATCAATGGTGGGGTACGCGCCCGACTCGTCCTGGTCGATGTAGTAAGGCCAGTTCGCCCACGACAGGGTCTTCTCTGTGCCGGAGACATCCGTTGCGGCCGAGAGCGTCTTGCCGCCACCGCCCGGTGTGCACGCGGCCAACACGGCAAGGAGGGTGGCGCTACCGGCTCCGGCAACAAAGGTGCGTCGTGTCAGTTGACTCGCTTTGGCTTGGGCAACCAGACGGGCGATTTTGGGATCCTGTGGCTCGGGCTTGTGCGACATGACGGCCTCCTTGCAGAAAATTTCAACGATGAACTTGACTACCCAGAATCTACACAATATCGAGCGCTTCTGTTTGCAAAACTTCGCGGGCGCCGTGAGGACGGGGTGCAGTGCCCGCGACAACCGCCTTAGAGTCATATATACTCTAAGTCGAGAGAAAGCGTGACGCGAACCATCATCACACCAGCGTCACGGAAACCATTCGCCCCACAGCCCGCCGAAGGAGGGACACCATGACGACTCAGTTTGCCCGGTCCCTGTCGCTGGCGGTCTCAACGGTGATTTTTTCTCTGCGACGTGGAGAAGACGACAGCATGGTCTTGTCGCTGCCGCTCGTGCGACGCATTCGGGCTCCCCACAAAGGCGTGTGGGCACTTCCCGGCGGGCCGCTAGGCCCCGACGAAGATCTCGCCCAAGCAGCCGGTCGGAATCTGCGTGACACCACCGGCCTCGAGCCGCGCTACCTCGAACAGCTCTACGCTTTTGGGCAGCCCGATCGCTCCCCCGACAACCGCGTGGTGTCCATTGTGTATTGGGCGTTGGTCGGCGGCGACGAATCGGCGACCAACTTCGACGATGAGAACGTGCAGTGGTTCGATGCCGACGAACTGCCACCGCTGGCGTTCGACCACGGGCTCATCGTGGAATACGCCCTCTGGCGTCTGCGCAATAAGTTGGAATACAGCCGCCTCGCGCACGGATTCCTCGAGCCGAAATTCACCCTGGCCCAGTTGCGAAAGGTGTACG
>CAIOGW010000002.1 GCA_903857985.1 uncultured Microbacteriaceae bacterium | reverse complement strand
GCCTACCAGAATCGAACTGGTGACCTATTCATTACGAGTGAATCGCTCTACCAACTGAGCTAAGGCGGCAGGGCACGCGAAGCGGGCCGAATGAAATCCTAGCCGACGCGGCGGCGTCGTACGAAAACGACCACGATGCCAGCGATACCGGAAAGCACGCCCGCGCCGAGTGCCGACCAGCCAACAATCTGCACGGTCGTCAGCCCGGCGTCCGATGGGCCGTCACCCGCGCGCGTCACCGCAATAAGCGCCTCTGCCTCAGGGTCTACCGGCAGTTCTTCGCTCGGCTGCGTGGAGGGTTCTGCGGGGGTGGCCGGGTCTTCGCCGGGGGTCGCGGTGACCTCAAAGAAGAACGCGCCATCGAGCTCGTGCCCGTCGACAGAAAGGTTGTGCCACGCAACCCGATACGTGCCCGGGGCCAGACTCTGGCTTATTGCCGACGACATCACTCTGCCCGAGGCGTCGAGAGTCGCGGGCTCCTGGGGCACAGGATTTCCTGCTTCGTCAAAAAGCGAAATGTATGAGTACTCAAGAACGAGTTCCTCGGTAACAGTCACCGAGATCACGGAAGGCGTGGTCACCTGCGTGTTGTCCACCGGGGACGTGGAGACAACTTCGGCGTGGGCGTTGGCAGCCGAGGAAAGAAAAAACCCTGACGCGACGACGGAAACGACCCCTAGCGCTGCAAGAAAAACTCGCAGGGGAAGCAGTGCGGTGGTTTTCATCATTACCCTTCAATCAGTTCTTGTGCCAGAAAACTCCCGGCAGGCCATGCCGGCGGAATAACAAAAGTCGCCGAGCCCACCGGAGTGGTCCATTTATTGAGTGCGTCAACCGCCGTGAGCCTCGCAAGCACTGGGGAGAATCGCTCCGCAATGTTTGTCGTGTAGGCAAGAAACATCATGCCATGGCTCGACAAGCCACCGGGTGCAACATCGTCGTAGTTGAAAGGCCTTCTGAGAAACTTTTGCACGGTTCCCTGAGACGTAGCCCGACGCGCGTGTGCGTTGAGAGGAATCATCAGTCGACCAGCAGCGTCCTTGGCGTCGAGATCCATCGGATCTGATTCAACTCGCCCGGTGAGCGGAGCGCCATCGCTGAGTCGGCGCCCTATCGATTTTTCCTTTTCGGCCTCTGAGATCGAGTCCCACGTTGGCAGGTTCATTTCGATTCGCCTCACAACAATCTGCGTTCCCCCTCGAGACCAACGGGGACCGTCCGACATCCACACCTGGTCGTCAAAGTCCTCGGGGGTTCGTGGATTGGCGGTGCCGTCGATTTGGCCGAAGAGGTTTCGCCCCGTTCGTAGCGAATCGGGCGCAGAATCGACAAACCCGTGCTGCGTCCACCGAACAGCGCCGAACGGTTCCATCGTTCGCGTAATCTGTCGCACGGCGTGGCTCACGAGCAGAGCGGACTGAGACTCAACATGCAGAAGAATGTCGCCATCACAGAACGCCTGGTCTCCCGCGAGGGGAACGGGGCCGAAACCCGGAGGAGCCTGCGCGGCGAGGCCCAATTTGGTCAAAAAACCGTGCCCTAATCCCCAGGAAATGACTACGGGTATGGCGGGGTCAACGGTGTACGCGGCGGTGTCCGTCAACGTCGGTTCGCCTGCCATCAATCGCGTTGTGTCGTCGCTCACGACCTGCAACATGCGCCCCATGCTCTCGCGGGTGGGGCCGCCTGTCAGGTCGAAGGCCACGAGCGTCGCCCGGGCGAGTCGGGGGGTGCTCACTGTCGGTTGGTGAGGACGCGCGAGTTCAACTGCCGATCGAATGCTTTCGGCTAGTCGCGTGCTGTCGTCTTCCCCTCGCGGAGTTGCGACTGCCGCGCCGGCTCCAAAGCCCGCCGCCGCGCCAGCCGCGAGCGAAGCTACGACACCGCCCAAAAACCCTCTACGGCTCACTCCGCTTTTGTCTGCGGAGCGTTGAACGACCTCAGCCGAGTCTCCTCCTGGAGAGTCGGCTGAGGTCGGCGCGTGTGGGGCCACTATCCTAGTTCGACATCGACGTTGCGGGTGTCGGCGTTCCGTGGTGGTGCTCACCCTCGGACTCGTGGTAGTGCTCACCCTCGGTCTCGGTCGAGCGCACTACTGCCTCAATGGGCAGAGACGATCCGTCAGAGAAATTCAGAATGACCTTGACCTTCTGGCCGACCTCGAGAGGAGCCTTCAGGTTCCACAACATCACGTGGTATCCGCCCATCTTGAGCTCCACCTGACCGTTTGCCGGAATCGGAATACCCCCAACGGCTTCCTGCATCACCATCTCGCCCGCATCATCCATGACCACTTCGTGAGCATCGAGAATCTCGTCCGCGATTGAGGCATCAATCGTGCCGCCAAGGATTTTGATCTCCGTGTCGGTGTTGTTGGTGAAGTTGCCAAACAGGCCGGTCATGGTTTGCTCGTCAAGGTCGGGAATCGCTCGAATCCACACGTCAGTGGCGGTAACACTTGGCTCGGCGGGTGCCGAAGCACATCCGGAAAGCGTGGCGGTCAGTGCCAACGCAATAGCCGCTAGTGCAGTGGAAACGATGCGGAACTTTTTGGTCATTTTTAGTCCTTTGAAAGAGTTGATTTTGCGGGATAGACTGGATTTTCTACATTTCGTAGAACCTGTCTCAGACGTTACTCTACAACTTGTAGAATGACCAAAAGCTCAGACCCCCTTTCTGTCTAGAGGAAACGGAGAAACCTTGACTCGCGCACGAGGCCAGCTCGAAGCAGAACTCATGCATTTCCTCTGGAATGTCGACCGCCCCCTCACCGCGCGTCAGGTGCAGCAACTTTTCAATGTGGATGTCCCTGTGCTGACAACGGTGATTACCGTGCTCGACCGAATGGTGGCGAAAGGACGGCTCACCCGGGCTGCCGAATCAGGCAAGGCCGCGACCTACCAGCCCGTTCAATCCCGTGTTGAGCAAGCAACACGGTCGCTCACCGAAGCACTAGCCATGTCTGCGGATAGGCAGACAGCCCTGATGCATCTTGCCGGATCTCTGACGCCGGAAGACCTCAAGCTCTTACGCGACGCTCTAGACAACTCGGATTAGACGCTCTCTTCGTGTCATCGCTGTCGGTGTGGGCCGTTGCCGCCCTCGGGTTGTATCTCCTCGTGACCGTGGCTGCGCCTCGATTTATGGTGCGTCCGGAACAGCTCCTGCGGCATCCCACCCTTGCTTTGATTACCTGGACAACCGCCCTCGCAGTAGCCGCGATGTCGCTGGTCGTTGGGCTGAGTCTTTTGGTAGTGACGGCGGTCTCCCACGTTGTGTCACCGCCAGTACCCGAAGAGTGGTTTATGGCAATCGTTGACTCAGTCGCGGGATGGCTCGCGCTGGCCGTTCTAGGTCTCATTGGACTTCGCGCTGTCGTAGCCGCCCAAGAGTTGAAACAAGACGAGGTGAAAATCGCGCTCCTGCTGGCGACGTATCCGATAACCGAGCGAGTCACGACCGTGGCCGGCCCGGCGGGGGTGGTTGATGCAGAAGACTTATTCGCCCTCGCAGACGCGTCGAACCGTCAGGTTGTGGTCAGCAGGGCAGTGAAGACTCGATTGAGCCCGGATGAGTTATCCGCTGTCGTCGCCCACGAGTTCGCACATCTTCGACTGCACCATCGGGCTGTGTTACGTATCAGCAGGCTGGCAGCTTCAGTTGTTCCCGTGTTCCGAGCGGCGGGCACGTATTCTCAGGTCGTTCGCATCGCCACCGAACTTGCTGCCGATGACTACGCCGCCAAGCGGTGCAACCCCCGCGTTCTTGCGCGCGCTCTCGTGATTGCCTACCCGACGACATCAGGGATCACCGAGCGTGGCTTGCGACTGCTTACCCGGTCAGCCGACCGCGACTGACCTCAGCGACGAGGCGGCTTCGGGCAACACCGAGGCGATGAGCATGGCCTCGAGTGTGAGCAGCGGTGCCACGTTTGACGAAATGCGCGCGCGGGCCTGCGCCACGGCATCGAGAGCGGCCAGAGTTTCGGCAGCTGTGGTCGCACCCGCTCGTTGCCGGAGTTCGGCCTCAAACTCGAGGTTTGTGAGGTCCTCAGACACGCCCAACTGAAGACGAAGCACGACTCGATAGACCGACATGAGGTCGACCAACATACGGTCGAGCCCATCGCGCAGGCTTCGGGTGGCGCGACGCTTCTGCTGCTCCTCGAGCGTGC
>CAIOGW010000001.1 GCA_903857985.1 uncultured Microbacteriaceae bacterium | reverse complement strand
GTCGCCCTGGCCTTTGCCGGCTTGACGCTCATCTCGGTGAACGGCTTCGGTTTCGATCTCACACAGTTGTGGGTGCTCGTTGGTGCGATTCTCTTCGCCCTGCACTATGTCGTGCTGGCCCGGTGGAGCCCGGGACTGTCGAGCTACGCACTCACTCTCGTGCAGCTCACCGTCGCCACGGCCGTGGCGTGGGTGGGCGCTCTCGTCGACGGCTACCAACCCCCGCCAAATCTGGCCATCTGGTTGACAGTTGCCTACACCGGAATCTTTGCCACCGCGGTCGCGTACTTCGTGCAAACCTGGGCTGAAGCTCGCATGGATGCCTCACGCGTTGCGGTGATCCTCACCCTTGAGGTTGTCTTTGCGGCCATCGTGGCCGTGGCGGTGGGCCAAGAAGTTCTGGCGCTCAAGACGGTATTCGGCGGTGCGCTCATCGTTCTGGCTATGTTCGTGGTGGAGTGGCCGACGCGAAAGCCCACAGTGCCGCGCGACATATAATTCTCTTAGCTCGGGCCTATGGCGCAGGTGGTAGCGCGTCTCGTTCGCAATGAGAAGGTCGGGAGTTCGAGTCTCCCTAGGTCCACTCCACGCGGTTTTTCATTGAATGACAAACGGCAGCGCAGCGTGCAATGCTGTTCTCGTGGCAAATTCACGCTCGGGCGACAGCATCATCACCCGGGTCACGCGCATCCTCGAGAGTTTCGACTCCACGCGCGTCACGCAGACACCGTCGGGAGTTTCGCGACGAACCGGCCTACCCGTCTCGAGCGCGCACCGCTTGATGAACGAACTGGCGGACAACGGTTTTCTTGAACGCGATGACCAGGGCGGGTTTCGCATCGGCATGCGCCTGTGGGAACTCACCACGCGCGGATCGAACGCCTTGGGGTTGCGCCAGGTCGCCATGCCGTTCATGGAGGAGGTGCAAGCGGGCATTCGCGAGCACACGCAGCTAGGCGTCCTTGAGCAAGACGAAGTGTTGTTCATCGAGCGCCTCTCGGCGCGCCAGGCCGGCGCGAACATCACCAAGATCGCCGGTCGCCTCCCGCTCAACGCCTCCTCATCGGGTCTTGTCCTCCTCGCCTACGCGCCCCCGTCATATCAGGAACGCTTCCTATCCTCACCACTCAAGCGACTCTCACCAGAGACCATCGTGGATCCCACGGAGCTTCGCAAAAAACTCGCCGAAGTGCGCAAACGCGGCTACGCCTTCGCGCCCGGTTACATCGAGAGCGTCTCGACGGGTATCGCCGTGCCGGTGTCGGATGGCTCGGGCGTTATTGCGGCGCTCTCTGTGGTGATGCCGCGCGGCAACGAGCGTGAGCCCGAGGTGGTGGCCCGACTCAAGGCGGCTGCGGCCGACATTGGCCAGGCAGCCTCCGCCGTAAGATTTGCTTCCCATTGAATGAAAACTTTGTCGACCAGTTCGGCCAAACCCGATTGGCTGTCTTCTAGACGTTGGACGGGTAAGTCCCATCCCGAAACAAGGAGAAGACAATGGCCACACAAATGAAGACTCAGGTCGCCATTATGGGAGCCGGCCCCTCGGGTCTGCTGCTGGCACACCTGCTGCAGAGGTCGGGCATCGACTCGATTGTGATCGATGGAAAGAGTCGCGAAGAGATCGAAGGCACGGTCAAGGCCGGAATCGTGGAGCAGCCTGCTGCCGAGGTCCTCGTCGGATCGGGCGCCAGCGCTCGCGCCATGAATAAAGAGTACGAACACCACGGAATCACCTTCGACTTTGACGGCGGAAGCCACCGATTCGACTTCACCAAGCTCGTGAACAAGTCGGTGTTCCTGTTCCCCCAGCACGAGGTTCTCATCGACCTCATCGCTGCCCGAATCGCCGCTGGCCACCCGCCGCTGTTTGAGCACCTGGCCGAGAAGATCATCGACGAGAACACCAACAACCCCAAGGTCGTCGGCAAGACCGCTACCGGCGAAGAGTTCGAAATCTCGGCCGACGTTGTCATCGGCGCCGACGGTTCGGCATCCATCGCGCGCATCGCCGTCAATGGCTCGCAGACCTCGGGCTACTTTCGCGAGTACCCCTTCGCTTGGTACGGCATCCTCACGGAGGCACCGCCCAGCGCCGAGGAACTCATCTACTCGCGCTCTGAAGAGGGCTTCGTGCTCATCTCCACGCGCACGCCCGAGGTGCAGCGCATGTACTTCCAGTGCGACCCCACCATGGACCCCACCACCATTAGTGACGAAGAGATCTGGGCCAAGCTGCAGCTGGGCGTCAAGGTTGAGCTCAAGCGCGGTCCCATCTTCCGCAAAGACGTGCTGCGCTTCCGTTCGTTCGTGGCCTCGGGGCTGCGCAACAACCGCATCTTCCTCGCCGGCGACGCCGCTCACACGGTTCCGCCCACGGGCGCCAAGGGCATGAACCTCGCGTTCTCCGACGTGCTGTGGCTGAACCAGGCCCTCAACGCATTCTTCAACGAAGGCACCGAGGCGCTCATGGACTCGTATCAGGAAGATGCCCTCGACCG